>NZ_CP095269.1:0-336670 GCF_022983135.1 Agrococcus sp. SCSIO52902 | reverse complement strand
GATGCGGGGCCTGCGCGCGAGCTGGCGCACGGTGCGCTCGCGGCGGCGGACGCTCGGCGACCCCGAGCAGATGCAGCGCGTCGCCGACGAGCGCGTCGGGTTCGTCGAGGGCGCGGGCCTGTGGGTCACCGCGCTCGCGGTCGTCGTGGGCGTCGTGCTGTCGCCGCAGCTCATCGCGGCGAGCGCCGCGACCGGCGGCGCCCTGCTGCCGCTGTCGGGGTCGCTCGCCGAGGTGTGGGCGAACGCGCTCGCCGGCCCGCGCGACGCGCTCGGCGAGGTGGTCGGGCCGGCCGACCCGTTCACGATCCTGCTCGCGCTGCTCGGCTCGCTCACGCCGTGGCAGCCCTCCACCGCGATCGTGCTCGTGCTGTTCCTCGCGCCGGCGATCGCCTCCGTCACGGCGTTCTTCGCCGTGCGCGCGATGACCGACTCCCGGTGGGCGCCCGCCGTGGCCGCCGCCGTCTGGGCGCTCTCGCCGATCCTCCTCGTCGCGATCGTCGACGGGCGGCTCGGTGCGGTGCTCGCGCACGTGGCGCTGCCGCTCGCCGTCGCGGGGCTGCTGCGCGCCCACCGCTCGTGGCGCGCCGCGGGCGCCGCCGCGATCCCGCTCGCGGTGGCGGTCGCCGGCGCGCCGGTGCTGCTGCCGGCGATGCTGCTGCTCGCGGTCATCGCGATGGGCACCGGGTGGCGGGCGCCGCTGCGGCCGCTCGCCGCGCTGCTCCCCGCCGCGGCGCTGCTCGCGCCGATCGTCGTCACCCGGTGGATCGACGGCCGCCCGCTCGCGGCGCTCGCCGACCCGGGGGTGCCGAAGCCCTCCACCCCGCCCACCCCGGTCGAGGCGGCCCTGCTCGGCCCCGACGGCACGCTCGCGAGCCTCGAGGGCGCCGTCGCCGCCACCGCGCCCGAGCTCGACGCCCAGTGGATCGCCCTCGCGCTGCTCGCGCCGCTCGCGCTCGCGGCGCTCGCGGGCATCGTCCTGCGGCCCACCCGCGCGTGGCCGTGGCTCGCGCTGCTGCTCGCCGGGTACGCCACCGCGGTCGCCGCGTCGCGGCTCTCCGTCGCCTCCCTCGACGGCGAGCCCGTCGCCGTCTGGGCCGGCACCGGCGCATCCGTCATGCTCGCCGCGCTCATCGCGCTTGCCGTCGTCGCCGTCGACCTCGACGACCGCCGCGGCGCCGTCCCCGGCGGCATCGTCGCCCTCGCCGCCGTCGCGGCGGCGGTGCCGGTGATCGCGACCTCGTTCCTGCTGCCCGCGACGGTGATCGCCGCGCCCGAGCGGCGCATGCCGGCCTTCGTCGACGCGGCGGCCGAGGAGGATCCGCGGGTCGGCACGATGGTGCTGCGGCCGCTCGCCGAGGGCCTCATCGGCGTCGACGTCGAGCGCGGCCACGGCCTGACGCTCGACGCCGTCTCGACCGAGGAGCTCGTGCGCGAGGAGGCCGGCCCCGCCGAGGCCGAGCTCGCCCAGGCCTCCGTCGACATGGCCTCCGGGGGCGACGCCGACGTCGCCGCGCTGCTCGACGAGCACGGCATCCGCTTCGTGCTCCTCGAGCAGGAGCGGGAGGGCGCCGCGGCCGTGCACGACCGCGCGCAGCGCTCGCTCGACGCGCGCGGCGACCTGCAGGCGATCGGGCAGACCGAGGCGGGCCTGCTCTACCAGCGACTGGAGGCGGCGGGCGGCCCGCCCGTCGAGCGCCCCGTCTGGGCCGGCTGGCTGCTCGCCGGGCAGCTCGCCGCGCTCGCGGGCGCGGTGGTGGCGGCGCTGCCGTCGCTGCGGCGCGGCGCGCGCGTGCGCACCAGGCGGCTCGAGACGACGGGGGAGTGGCAGTGACCGATCGCGACGAGACGCCGGACCCGCTCGACGAGTCCCAGCAGTTCGACGACCCCTCGCCGATCCGCGACGACGAGGAGCCGCCCCGCGAGCACGAGCCCACCGAGGCGGAGCTCGCCGTCGAGGCGGAGGCCGAGCCGTCGGGCGACATCGCGAGCGACGTCGCGCTCACCGACCGGGAGGCGGCCGCGAACGACGCGGCCGAGTCGCGGCGGCGCTTCGAGCGTCGCGACGCGGTGCGGTGGAGCGCCCGCGGGCTCGCCGGGCTCGCCGCCGCGGCGCTCGGCGTCGGCGCGGTGCTCGGCGCGACCGCGCTGCCGGAGGACCTCCGGGCCCAGGCGCAGGCGCCATCGACCCACGTGCTGCCCGCATCGCCCATGCAGTCGCGCGTCTGCGCCGGCCCGGTGCTGCGCGTCGGCACCGCCGACGGCCAGGACGCGCTCGCGCTCGCCGCGATCGAGGAGCCGAGCGTGACCGTCGGCAGCCTCGGTGGCGACGTCGCGCAGGTGCCGCTCACCATGCGCCAGGCCGAGCTGCCCGGCGCGGCGTCGATCGTGCAGCGCGGCGAGAGCTCGACGCTCTCCGCCGCGCAGTCCGTCTCGGTCGACGTCGACGCCGTGCGCGGCCTCGCCGCGAGCGAGTGCGCCGAGACGCGCCTCGAGCAGTGGCTCGTCGGCGGCTCCACGCGCACGGGCAGGCAGACGACCCTCACGATCGCCAACGGCTCCGAGGTCGCCGCGAGCGTCGATGTGACGGTCTACGGGCCCGACGGGCCGGTCGAGACCGTGGGGTCGACGGGCGTCGCCGTCGGCGCCGGGCAGGTCGAGGTGCTCGACCTCGCCGCGATCGCCCCGGGCGTCGCCGACGCGGTCGTGCACGTCGCATCCACCGGCGCCCCCGTGACGGCGCACCTGCAGCAGACCATCACGCGCGGACTCGAGCGCGGCGGCTTCGACGTCGTCGACCCGGTGTCGGCGCTCACGAGCGCGGTGCTGCCGGGCGTCGTCGTCGCCGAGTCGTCGGGCCTCGAGACGCAGCCCGACTACGACGACACGACGCCCGTGCTGCGGCTGCTCTCGCCGACGGGCGGCGCGGTGCGCGTCGTGTTCCAGTCGGGCGACGGCTCGACCATCGAGTCGGAGGGGTCGCTCGAGGCGGGCAGGGTCACCGACTTCCCGCTCGACGACCTGCCGGTCGGCACGCTCGCGGTGCGGATCGAGTCGGATGCGCCGGTCGTCGCAGGCGCGCGGAGCGTCGCGATCGCGGGCGAGGGGCTCGACTTCGACTGGGTCGCGGGCGGCCAGCCGCGCTCGGGCGCCTCGTCGATCGCCGTGCCGGCCGGGCCCGGCGCCCGCCTGCACGTCGTCAGCACCTCCGACGCCGAGCAGGAGATCACGATCGACGGCGAGGCCGTGCGGCTGCCGGCGATGGGCGTGCTGGAGCGGGCCGTCGACGGCGGTGCGGTCGAGGTGGTCGGCGACGACCTCGTGATCGGGGTCGGCTACCGCAGCGACAGCGAGATCGCGGGCTTCACGGCGAGCCCGCAGGGGCCGGCGGCGGAGGGCGTCACCGTCCTGCACTGATGACTGGGTCTCGGTACGCGGCCTGCGGCCGCTGGACCGACGTCCGAGACGGCCGTCGGCGCTGGCGTCGCGCGGAGGCCCGAAAGGGCCTCCGCCTTCAGCTCCAGCGCGCGACCTTGAGCCCTCCGCGCGCAACGCCGCTGCGCGGCATTGCGCGCTCCGGGCTCAATGGTGCCGCCAGCGGTCGGGGGCGACCTCCCACGGGTCGCGGCCGATGAGCTCGGCCGCGGCGCGGAAGACGGCGCCCTCGATCGCGACCTGCCGGTGCCAGGCGTCGTCGATGTGCACGCGCGGCAGCCGCTGCAGCGGCAGCCGGTAGATCGTGATCGTGCGGCGCCGCGCGTCGACGGCCCACTCCGGCACCTCGTCGACGCGATCGGCGAGCGAGCGCGGCGGCATGTCGGCCCACTGGAAGACCACGTCGCCGAGCTCTGCCGGCCACAGCGCCTGCACGTAGTCGGCGGCGTCGGCCGCGATGTCCTCGAAGCGCGTCTCGCGCGACGACAGGAACGGCAGCACGGGGCCGGCGATCGACGACCGCATGTCGCGGCCGTGGCGCGAACCGCGGGAGTGCTGGCGCGCGGGCATGGCCTCATCCTACGTGTCGGCCGGCCGCGGACCGCGGCGGCACTACCCTTGACCGGATGGACGTCAGGACGTGCTCTCGGCCCGGGTGCCGCAGGTACGCCGACCGCACCGTCACGGTCGACTACGGCGAGCAGCTGCTCGTCGTCGGACCGCTGCAGCCCGCCAGCCGGCGGGGTGCGATCGAGGGCAGCTACGACCTGTGCGACCCGCACGCGGAGCGCGCCGCCGGCCCCGCCGGGTGGCGCGTCGTGCGGCACGAGCCCGGCAGAGCGCCCCGGTAGGGGCCACCAGAGCGAAGAGGGAACCATGGCGCTGAGCGACATCGTGAAGGCGTACGACGTGCGGGGCCTGGTCGACGGCCAGCTGACCGAGGAGGTCGTGCGCGCCCTCGGCGCGGCGTTCGCCGACGAGGTCGACGCCGGCCGGCCCGGGGCCGCCCCGATCGTGATCGGCCACGACATGCGGCCCTCGTCGCCCGCGCTCGCCGCGGCCGCCGCCGACGGCGCGCGGGCGCGCGGCGCCGACGTCGTCATGATCGGGCTCTGCTCCACCGACGCGACCTACTTCGCCTCCGGCTCGCTCGACGCGCCCGCGATGATGTTCACCGCATCCCACAACCCCGCCGCCTACAACGGCATCAAGTTCTCGCGCGCCGGCGCGCGCGGTGTGAGCCTCGACACGGGCCTCGCCGCCATCCGCGACGGCGCGCAGCGCTACCTCGACGAGGGCCTCGCCGAGGCGCCCGAGCGTGGTGGCCTCACCGAGCGCGACGTGCTGCCCGACTACGCGGCGCACCTGCGCTCGCTCGTCGACCTCACGCCCATCCGGCCCCTCAAGGTCGTCGTGGATGCGGCCAACGGCATGGGCGGGATGACGGTGCCGGCGGTGCTCGGCGGGGCTGCCGGGCTCGGCCCGCTGCCGATCGAGGTCGTGCCGCTGTACTTCGAGCTCGACGGCACGTTCCCGAACCACGAGGCGAACCCGCTCGACCCGGCCAACCTCGTCGACCTGCAGGCCGCCGTCGTCGAGCACGGCGCCGACCTGGGCCTCGCGTTCGACGGCGACGCCGACCGCTGCTTCGTGATCGACGAGCGCGGCGGAGCGGTGTCGCCGTCGGCGGTCGCCGCGATCGTCGCCGAGCGCGAGATCCGCCGCGTGCAGGCGGCGGGGGAGCAGGACGTCGTGGTGATCCACAACCTCATCACGAGCCGCGCCGTGCCCGAGACGATCACCGCCGCGGGCGCGACGCCCGTGCGCACGCGCGTCGGCCACTCGCTCATCAAGGACCGCATGGCCGAGACGGGCGCCGTCTTCGGCGGCGAGCACTCGGCGCACTACTACTTCCGCGACTTCTGGGGCGCCGACAACGGCATGCTCGCGGCGATGCACGTGCTCGCGACGCTCGGCGGCGACGACGAGCCGATGTCGCAGCTCGCGGCCCGCTACACGCCCTACGCGTCGTCGGGCGAGATCAACTCGACGGTCGCCGACGTGCCTGCCGCGTACACGCGCATCGTCGAGGCCTTCGCGGGCCGCGGCCACTTCGACGAGCTCGACGGGCTGACGGTGATGGCCGCCGACGGCGCGTGGTGGTTCTCGGTGCGCCCCTCGAACACCGAGCCGCTGCTGCGGCTCAACGTCGAGGGCGAGCAGGCGGCGACGATGGCCGCGATCCGCGACGAGGTGCTCGCGCTCATCCGCGCCTGACGGCCCGGCGCACCGCCGCCCGGACACTACGCTGGGGGGCATGAGCAAGCTCCTCGTCACCGGCGGCGCCGGGTTCATCGGCTCGAACTTCGTCCACTACGCGGTCGCGAACACCGACCACGACGTGGTGGTGCTCGACAAGCTGACCTACGCGGGCGACCGCGAGACGCTCGCGGGGCTGCCGGAGGACCGGGTGCGGCTCGTCGTCGGCGACATCGCCGACCCGGAGGTCGTCGACGCGCTGGTCGCCGACGCCGACGCCGTCGTGCACTACGCGGCCGAGTCGCACAACGACAACTCGCTGTCGGACCCGTCGCCATTCGTGCACACGAACCTGATCGGCACGTTCACGCTGCTCGAGGCGGCGCGCAAGCACGGCACGCGCTTCCACCACATCTCGACCGACGAGGTCTACGGCGACCTCGAGCTCGACGACCCGGCGAAGTTCACGCCCGAGACGCCCTACAACCCGTCGAGCCCGTACTCGTCGACGAAGGCGGGCTCCGACCTGCTGGTGCGCGCGTGGGTGCGCTCGTTCGGGCTCGAGGCGACGATCTCGAACTGCTCGAACAACTACGGTCCGCGCCAGCACGTGGAGAAGTTCATCCCGCGGCAGATCACGAACGTGATCGACGGGGTGCGGCCGCGCCTCTACGGGGCGGGCGAGAACGTGCGCGACTGGATCCACGCCGACGACCACTCCTCGGCGGTGCTGCGGATCCTCGAGTCGGGCCGGATCGGCGAGACGTACCTCATCGGCGCCGACGGCGAGCGCTCGAACCTCGAGGTCGTGCAGGCGATCCTGCGGCTGATGGGGCAGGAGCCGGATGCGTTCGACCACGTGAAGGACCGCCCGGGCCACGACATGCGGTACGCGATCGACGCGACGAAGCTGCGCGAGGAGCTCGGCTGGGCGCCGGCGTTCACCGACTTCGAGGCGGGGCTCGCGTCGACGATCGACTGGTACCGCGCGAACGAGCCGTGGTGGCGCAAGCAGAAGGCCGAGGCCGAGGCGAAGTACGCCCAGGCCGGGCACTGAGACCGAGGGCGACTGATGCAGACGGGCAAGCAGCTCGCGGTGCGCGAGACCCCGATCCCGGGGTTCCTCGTGATCGACCTGCCGGTGCACGGCGACAACCGCGGCTGGTTCAAGGAGAACTGGCAGCGCGAGAAGCAGCTGGCGCTCGGGCTGCCGGACTTCGGGCCGGTGCAGAACAACATCTCCTTCAACGCCACCGCGGGCGTGACCCGCGGCATCCACGCCGAGCCGTGGGACAAGTACATCTCGGTCGCCGCCGGCCGCGTGTTCGGCGCGTGGGTCGACCTGCGCGAGGGCCCGTCGTTCGGCGCGACGTTCACGATCGAGATCGACCCGTCGATCGCGGTGTTCGTGCCGCGCGGCGTCGGCAACTCGTTCCAGGCGCTCGAGGAGGACACCGCCTACTCGTACCTCGTGAACGACCACTGGTCGGCCGAGGCGCAGAGCGAGTACACGTTCCTCAACCTCGCCGACCCGACCGCCGCGATCGCCTGGCCGATCCCGCTCGAGCAGGCCGAGCTGAGCGACAAGGACCGCGCGCACCCGATGCTCGCCGACGTCACGCCCATGCCGCCGCGGAAGACGCTCGTGCTGGGCGCGAACGGGCAGCTGGGCCGGGCGCTGCGGCACCGCTGGGCCGACCGCGCCGACGTCGAGTTCGCCGGCCGCGACCGCATCGACCTCGCCGACCCGGCGGCGCTCGAGGGCATCCGCTGGTCGGGCTACGACACGATCGTGAACGCCGCCGGCTACACGGCGGTGGATGCGGCCGAGACCGACGAGGGACGCCGCGACGCGTGGGCGGTCAACGCCGTCGCCCCCGCGCGGCTCGCCGCGATCGCCGCCGAGCACGGGCTCACGCTCGTGCACGTGTCGAGCGACTACGTCTACGCCGACCGCGAGGGCGAGCGCCGCGAGGACGACCCGCTCGGCCCGCTCGGCGTGTACGCGCAGACGAAGGCCGCCGGCGACCTCGCCGTCGCCGCCGCCCCCCGCCACTACATCGTCCGCACCTCGTGGGTCGTCGGCGAGGGCAGGAACTTCGTCGCCACCATGGCCTCCCTCGCCCGCCGCGGCGTCGCGCCCGAGGTCGTCGACGACCAGGTCGGCCGGCTCACCTTCGCCGACGAGCTCGCCCGCGCGATCGACCACCTGCTCAGGGCCCGCCCTGCCTCCGGCGTCTACAACGCCTCCAACGGCGGCGAGCCCGCCAGCTGGGCGGCGATCGCCCGGCGCGTGTTCGCGCTCGTCGGCGCCGACGAGGGCGCGGTGCGCCCGGTGACCACCGACGCCTACTTCGCCTCGAAGACGGGCATCGCGCCCAGGCCGCGCCACAGCGCGCTCAGCCTCGCCAAGCTCGAGGCCACCGGCTTCGAGCCCCGCGACCAGCTCGCGATGCTCGAGGAGTTCGTGGCGGCCCTGCCCTCGGCGTGAGGGCGGCCGCCGGGAGAAGGGTGGGAGGATGGTCGGCATGACCGACACCGCCTCCCGCACCCACGAGCACGGCACCCTCGAGCACCACGTGCGCGACCTCGGCCTCGCCGAGGCCGGCCGCCACCAGATCCGGCTCGCCGAGCACGAGATGCCCGGCCTCATGGAGCTGCGGCGCCGCTACGCCGACGCGCAGCCGCTCGCCGGTCAGCGCATCGCGGGCAGCCTGCACATGACCGTGCAGACGGCGGTGCTCATCGAGACGCTCGTCGCCCTCGGCGCCGACGTGCGGTGGGCGAGCTGCAACATCTTCTCGACGCAGGACGAGGCGGCCGCCGCCGTGGTCGTCGGCGCCGGCTCGGCCGAGTCGCCCGCCGGCGTGCCGGTGTTCGCCTGGAAGGGCGAGACGCTCGAGGAGTACTGGGCGTGCACCAACCGCATCTTCGACTTCCCCGAGGGCCCCACGCTCATCCTCGACGACGGCGGCGACGCCACGATGCTCGTGCACCGCGGGCGGGACGCCGAGCTCGCGGGCGCCGCGCCCGTCACGCCCGAGGGCGCGCCGGACGAGCTGCGGGTGATCGACGCGCTCATCGCGACGACGCTCGCCGGCGACGCGCAGCGCTGGACGCGCATCGCCGAGCAGCTGCGCGGCGTCACCGAGGAGACCACGACCGGCGTGCACCGCCTCGAGCAGCTGTTCGCCGAGGGGCGCCTGCTCTTCCCGGCGATCAACGTCAACGACTCGGTGACGAAGTCGAAGTTCGACAACCGCTACGGCATCCGCCACTCCCTGCCCGACGGGCTGAATCGCGCGACCGACGTGCTCATCGGCGGCAAGACTGCGTTCGTCGTCGGCTACGGCGACGTCGGCAAGGGCGCGGCCGAGGCGCTGCGCGGCCAGGGCGCTCGCGTGATCGTGAGCGAGGTCGACCCGATCTGCGCGCTGCAGGCGGCGATGGACGGCTTCCGCGTCGCGCGCGTCGAGGACTGCCTCGGCGAGGCCGACATCTGGGTCACGACGACCGGCAACGAGCACGTCATCACGCTCGAGCACCTGCGCTCGATGAAGCACCTCGCGATCGTCGCGAACGTCGGCCACTTCGACAACGAGATCGACATCGCCGGGCTCGAGCGGTCGGGCGCCGAGCGCATCGAGATCAAGCCGCAGGTGCACGAGTGGCGCTTCGAGGGCGGCCGCTCGATCCTCGTGCTCTCCGAGGGGCGCCTGATGAACCTCGGCAACGCGACCGGCCACCCGTCGTTCGTGATGTCGAACTCGTTCTCCAACCAGGTGCTCGCCCAGATCGAGCTGGCGAGCGGCGACTACGAGCTCGGCGTCTTCCGGCTGCCGAAGGTGCTCGACGAGGAGGTCGCCCGCTTGCACCTCGACGCGCTGGGCGCGCGCCTGACGACCCTCACCCCCCAGCAGGCCGCCTACATCGGCGTGCCCGTGGAGGGCCCGTTCAAGCCCGAGCACTACCGCTACTGACCGCCGTGCCCGCTGCGAGCGGCTGCGCGACGCTGATCGTGCTCGCCGGGCTGCCGGGCGTCGGGAAGAGCGCCGTCGCGGCGTCCACCGCGGCGGCGCTCGGGTGCACGGTCGTCTCCGTCGACCCGCTCGAGGCGGCCATGTGGCGCGCCGGCGTGCCGCGCGACGCTGCCACGGGCCTCGCGGCCTACGTCGTCGCGGAGGCGGTGGCCGAGGCCCAGCTGCGGCTCGGCGGCGCCGTGGTCGTCGACGCGGTCAACGACCACCCCGCGGCGCGCGAGCAGTGGCGTGCCTTGGCCGCGCGCACCGGCGCGCTGCTGCTCTTCGCCGAGGTGCTGCTCGAGGATCGCGCCGAGCACCGGCGGCGGCTCGAGCAGCGGGTCCGCGACCTCGACGGCTTCCCCGAGCCGACCTGGGCGGAGGTCGAGTCGCGACGGGCCGCGTTCGACGAATGGGCCGACGACCGGCTCCGGCTCGACGCGTCGCTGCCGGTGGGGCGGCTGACGAGCACGATCGCCCAGGAGCTGGCGCCCGCCCGCTAGAGCATCGCGTCGGCGAGCACGCGCAGCAGCTCGGCGAGGCGCGACTGGTCGTCGGCGGGGATCGACCGCAGCAGCCGCCGCTCCGACTCGAGCAGGGCGTCGAGCGCCACGTCGACGCGGTCGACGCCCTCGTCGGTCAGCTGCACGAGCCGCACGCGGCGGTCGGTCGAGCCCTCCACGCGCTCGACGAGGCCGGATGCGACGAGGTTGTCGATGCGGTTCGTCATCGTGCCGCTCGTGACCATCGTCTGGGCGATGAGGTCCTTGGGGCTGAGCGGCCCGCCCGAGCGCCGGAGCGCCGCGAGCACATCCCACTCCCACGGCTCCAGCCCCGCCTGCGTGAAGGCCTCCGCACGCACGCGCCCGAGCTGGCGCGAGATGCGGGTCATGCGGCTGAGCACCGCGAGCGGGGTGACGTCGGCGTCGGGCCGCACGCGCATCCACTGCTCCATGATGCGGTCGACGTCGTCGCCGCGGGGTGCTGCCATGGCGTCA
Organism: Agrococcus sp. SCSIO52902; assembly: GCF_022983135.1. GTDB lineage: Bacteria > Actinomycetota > Actinomycetes > Actinomycetales > Microbacteriaceae > Agrococcus > Agrococcus sediminis. Next base: position 325,962 of record NZ_CP095269.1, on the reverse strand, counting down.
GTCTCCCATGGGGCTGCGTCAGCCCCAGTAGGTGGGCAGCAGCAGCACGACGGCCATCACCGCGACGGAGACGACGATCGCGACGACCACGGCGAGGCCCGGGCGGAGCGCGTACCAGGGGAGCCCGTGCGGCAGAGCGCCCGCGCGCCGAGCCTCGGCGAAGGTCACGAACGGCACCCCGAGCGCAGCGCCGAAGCGCTCCGGAGCCATCGGGTCGAGCCCCTGGGACGAGGCGTCGCCGAGCAGCGCGCCGTCGTGGCCGACGAGCCACCAGTGCTCGTGCGGCCGGGTGATGGGGATGCCGCGCGACTGCGCGCCCGCGTGGAGCATGACGACGACGCCGCCCAGGTCGGCGACGCGCACGCTGCGGGAGGCGTCGCGACCGAAGCGGAAGCGCCCCTCGGGGCTCGGCGCGTCGAGCTCCCACCGCATGCGGCGGATGCGCCGCTCGCCGAGGATCGTCATGGCGAAGGTCGCGATCGCGAGCGCCGTCCAGCCGGGCCCGACGAACGCGAGCGCGACGAAGATCAGCATCCCGAACCACGACAGGCCGCGCGAGAACCCCGAGACGAAGCGCCGCGCGGGATCGGCCTCGGCGACGAGCATGGGCGGCATGGTCATGGTGCGCCCAGCGTGCCACGCCGCCGCCGCGCGTCCGCCCGGGGCGCGCCAGTACCCTGGACGGTGCCGTCCGCCATGGTGTAACGGCAGCACAGCGGCCTTTGGAGCCGTTTGTCCAGGTTCGAATCCTGGTGGCGGAGCGAACGACACCGATGTGTCGTTCGCGACGCCGCCAGTCGCGACCGGAGGGAGCGAGGGCGGAGCGAGCGACACTGCAGGCGGTGCGCCAGGATGGACGGCATGCCATCGACCCCCGCCGACGTCGTCGCCGTCGCCGTCACGTACCGGCCCGACGAGGCCGCGATCGGCGAGGTGCTGGGGCGCGCCGCAGCGCAGGTGCGCGCGCTGGTCGTGCTCGACAACGCGACGCCCGACGCCGACGGCGCGCACTGGACCGAGCGCATCCGACTGCCCGACGGCGTCGACGTCGAGCGCAGCGCGACGAACGCCGGGCTCGGCGCCGCCTACAACCGCGCCGCCGCGATCGCCGGCGAGCGCGGCGCCCGCTTCGTGCTGCTGCTCGACCAGGACTCGCTCCTCGAGCCCGGCTGCGTCGACGCGCTGCTGCGCCATGCCGACCTGCGCGCCGCCCGCGGGCCGCTCGGCGCGGTCGGCCCGACCTTCGTCGACGCCCGCTCGGGCGAGACGGCGCCGTTCGTGCGCTTCGGGTTCCCGCTCAACCGCAAGTTCGACGCGCCCGCGGGCGGCGACGTCGACGTCGACTTCCTCATCTCCTCCGGCTCCCTCATCCCGCTCGAGGCGCTCGACGCCGCCGGTCCGTTCGACGAGGGCCTCTTCATCGACAGCGTCGACATGGAGTGGTGCTTCCGCGCCAAGCGCGCCGGGCTGCAGCTCGTCGGGGTGGCGGATGCGCGCATGCTGCACACGATCGGCGACGAGCTGGTCGAGCTGCCGGGCGGGGCGACGATGTTCGTGCACTCGCCGCTGCGGCTCTACATGATGACCCGCAACCGCGTCGCGCTCTGGCGCAGGCGCGGCACCCCCGGCATCTGGACGGCGCAGGACGTGCCCAGGATGCTCCTCAAGCTCGCCCGCATGACCGCCTTCGCCGCCCCGCGCATCCCCAACGCCCGCGCGATGCTGCGCGGCGCCCGCGACGGGTGGCGCGGTCGCCAGGGGCCGCCGCCCGCCGCGCGCCGATAGCCTGGGGCCGAACCGCAAGTCCCGATCGGAGAGACCGTGCCCCAGGTAGCCGTGATCGTCCTCGCCGCAGGCGCAGGCACCCGCATGAAGAGCCGCACGCCGAAGCCGCTCCACCCGCTCGCGGGCAAGCCGCTCATCGCGCACGTGCTGCGCACCGCGGGCGAGCTGCACCCCGAGAGCATCGTCGCCGTCGTGCGCCACGAGCGCGACAGGATGGCCGAGGCGGTGCTCGAGTTCGCTCCGCACGTGCGGATCGCCGACCAGGACGATGTGCCCGGCACGGGCCGCGCCGTCGAGCTCGGGCTCGAGGCGATCGCGGGCTTCGAGGGCCACGTCGTGGTGCTCTCGGGCGACGTGCCGCTCATCGACGCCGACACCCTCCGCGGGCTGGTCGAGCGCCACGAGCGCGAGGGCAACCAGCTCACGCTGCTGTCGGCGCACCTCGGCGACCCGACCGGCCTCGGCCGCATCGTGCGCGACGAGGCCGGCGCCTTCGTGCGCATCGTCGAGCAGAAGGACGCGAGCGACGCGGAGCGCGCCATCGACGAGGTCAACGGCGGCATCTACGTCTTCGACGCGGCGGCGCTGCGCGCGGCGCTCGCGACCATCGACCGCGCCAACGCGCAGGGCGAGATGTACCTGACGGATGCCGCGGTGCGGATCCAGGCCGCCGGCGGCCGGATCCAGGCCGTGCCGGCCGCCGACCACTGGGCGATCTGGGGCATCAACGACCGCATCCAGCTCGCCGCGGCGGCGCACGAGCTGAACGACCGCATCATCCGCCGCTGGCAGGCCGAGGGCGTGACGGTCGTCGACCCGGCCTCCACCTGGATCGACATCGACGTGACGCTCGCCGAGGACGTCACGATCCTGCCCGGCTCGCAGCTGCACGGCGCGACCGCCGTCGCCGCCGGCGCGATCATCGGCCCGGACACCACGCTCGTCGACACCGAGGTGGGGGAGGACGCGGTCGTGAAGCGCACCGACGCGACCCTGTCGGTGATCGGCGCCCGCGCATCCGTCGGGCCCTGGGCGTACCTGCGCCCCAACTCCGTCATCGGCGAGGGCGGCAAGGTCGGCACGTTCGTCGAGACGAAGAACTCGCAGATCGGCGCCGGCAGCAAGGTGCCGCACCTGTCGTACATCGGCGACGCGACGATCGGCGACGGGGTCAACGTCGGCGGCGGCGCGATCACCGCCAACTACGACGGCGAGCGCAAGCACCGCACGACGATCGACGACCAGGTGCAGACGGGCGTCCACAACAGCTTCGTGGCGCCGGTTAGGATTGGCGCTGGTGCGAAGACCGGCGCAGGTGCCGTGATCCGCAAGGACGTCGAGCCCGGCGCGCTCGCGATCTCGGTCGCACCGCAGCGCAACATGGCGGGCTGGGTCCAGGCGAACCGTCCCGGATCGAAGGCAGCTGACGCGGCAGCGGCGGCGAGCACGGAAGCACCTGAGGCCTAGGAGGCACCCGAGTGGGATCGATCGTCGCGAAGAACCGCAAGCACCTCGTGCTCGCGACCGGCAGGTCGCACCCCGAGCTGGCGAGGGCGGTGGCCCGCGAGATCGGCACCGAGCTCATGGACGTCGACAGCCGCACCTTCGCGAACGGCGAGATCTACGCCCGCTTCGAGGGCTCGGTGCGCGGCTCCGACGCGTTCATCCTGCAGTCGTACGGCCGGCCCGTGAACGAGTGGCTCATGGAGCAGCTCATCATGGTCGACGCGCTCAAGCGCGCCTCGGCGAAGCGCATCACGGTCGTCATGCCGTACTACCCGTACTCGCGCCAGGACAAGAAGGGCCGCGGCCGCGAGCCCATCTCCGCGCGCCTCATCGCCGACCTCTTCAAGACCGCCGGTGCCGACCGCATCATGTCGATCGACATCCACGCGTCGCAGATCCAGGGCTTCTTCGACGGCCCCTTCGACCACCTGTTCGCGATGCCGGTGCTGCTCGAGCACTTCCAGCACACGATCGACCCCGAGACGCTCACGGTCGTCTCGCCCGACATGGGCCGCGTGCGCGTCGCCGACGTCTGGAGCGACAAGCTGGGCGTGCCGCTCGCGATCATCCACAAGCGCCGCGACCCGCTCGTGCCGAACCAGGTGTCGGTGCACGAGATCGTCGGCACGGTCGAGGGGCGCGTGTGCCTCCTCGTCGATGACATGATCGACACCGGCCGCACCATCGTGAAGGCCGCCGAGGCGCTGAAGAAGAACGGCGCGACGGGGGTCGTGGTGGCGGCGACGCACGCGATCTTCTCCGACCCCGCGCCCGAGATCCTCAACTCCGACTTCATCGACAAGGTGGTCGTCACCGACACCCTGCCGCTGCGCGACGAGCAGCGCTTCGAGAAGCTGCAGGTGCTCTCGATCGCGCCGCTGCTCGCGCGGGCCATCACCGAGGTCTTCGAGGACGGCTCGGTCACGAGCCTGTTCGACGGCGCCGCCTAGCCCATCTCCGGAGGCTCGCATGCCCATCCCGCCATGGCTGGCTCTCGTGCTGCGGGAGGCCCCGCACCTCGCCAAGCAGTACGGCCCCGCCGCGCTCGCATGGGCGCGCCAGCACCCGGAGCTCGTGCGCGACCTCGTCGCCCAGGCGCGCACCCGGCCGCGGCAGGACGATGAGCGCACGGACGCGGCCGCGTCCGCACCGACGGAGGCGCCGAGCGGCGCCGCCCGGGTCGACGATGGGGGAGCCGCCGACGTCGGTGCCACCATCGCGACCCTCCGCGAGCACGTCGCCTACCTGCACGCGAGCGCCGACGACGCCGCCGAGCGCCGGCGCGCGGAGGCGTGGGACGCGAAGCTCGATCGCCTCGAGCGCGTGCATGCGCTCGTTGGGGCCGGCGGGTCGGCCACGGAGCGCCGCCAGCTCGAGTCGCACGTCGAGCGGCTGCGCGCCGAGGTCGTCGCCGCGTTCCTCGTCGAGCGCATCGAGGACGCGGGAGGGCCGTCGCCGAGCGATGCCGACCACTGAGCCCGTCTCGGTCGCGCTCGACTGCGCCTACTTCGACGCCGGGCGCTGCCGCTCCTGCACCCTGCTGCCGACGCCGTACGAGCGCCAGCTGGCCGACCAGCAGGCGCGCATCGAAGCGATGCTGCCGCCGATGGCGTGGGATGCGCCGCACGCCAGTGCCGTCGGCGGGTTCCGGAACAAGGCCAAGATGGCGGTCGCCGGCACCGTCGACGCCCCGACGATCGGCATCCTCGCCGCCGACGGCACCGGCATCGACCTGCAGGCGTGCCCGCTCCACGAGCGGCCCATCGTGGCCGCGATGCCGCTCCTCGAGCAGCTCGTGCGCGAGGCGCGGCTGACGCCCTACGACGTGCCGAGTCGGCGCGGCGAGCTCAAGCACCTCATCCTCACCGCCTCGCCCGACGGCGAGCTCGCGCTGCGGCTCGTGCTGCGCTCGAGCGAGGCGGTGCCGCGCATCCGCAAGCACCTGCCGCTGCTCGCGGCCCTGCCGCTCGCGAGCGTCTCGGTCAACCTGCAGCCCGAGCACAAGGCGGTGCTCGAGGGCGACGAGGAGCTGCTGCTCGCCGGCGACGGCGTGCTGCGCATGCGCGTCAACGACGTGCCGCTGCGGCTGCGGCCGCGCAGCTTCTTCCAGACCAACACGGCGGTCGCGGCGGCGCTCTACCGGCAGGCGACGGCGTGGATCGACGAGGCCGACCCCGCGAGCGTGCTCGACCTCTACTGCGGGGTGGGCGGATTCGCGCTGCACGCGGCGCGGCCCGGCCGGCGGGTCGCGGGCGTCGAGGTGACGGCCGAGGCGATCGACGCCGCTCGCGAGAGCGCGCTCGAGCTCGGCGCGGATGCGACGTTCACCGTCGGCGACGCCGGCTCGGTCGACCTCGAGGGAGCGGGGGCGCCGGAGCTCGTGGTCGTGAACCCGCCGCGGCGCGGCATCGGCGAGCTCGCCGAGCGGCTCGAGGCGAGCGCGGTGCGCCGCGTCGTCTACTCGAGCTGCAACCCGGTGACGCTCGCGCGCGACCTGCAGGCGATGCCGAGCCTCGTGCCGCTCCGCGGCCGCGTGTTCGACATGTTCCCGCACACCGGCCACGCCGAGGTGCTGGTCGAGCTCGTCCGCGGCTGACCGACCCGCCCGCCGCGCGCACAACGCAAGCCCGCGCCGCGCGTTCCGCCCCCGATCGGCGACGCATCCGGGATCCGCCGCGGTCCCGTCGGCGCGGGCTTGCGTTGTGCTGGAGCCCGGCGGCGGCACCGGCCGTTCACCCGCGCCGCATAGGTTGGGCGGGTGACGGCTCTGCAGCGCCGCGTCGGCATCCCCGGCGCGATCATGATCGGTCTCGGCTCGATGGTCGGCGCCGGGCTCTTCTTCGTCTGGGTGCCCGCGTCGCAGCTCGCCGGGCCGTGGCTGTGGGCGGCGCTGCTGCTCGCCGCGACGGTCGCGACGCTCAACGCCATGTCGACGGCGCAGCTCGCGATGCGGCACCCGGTCTCGGGCGGCGCGTACGCCTACGGGCGCGCCGAGGTGTCGCCCGCGGTCGGCTTCGCCGCCGGCTGGATGTTCCTCACCGGCAAGACCGCCTCCGCGGGCGCGATCGCCCTCATCGCCGCCCGGCACGTGTGGCCGGAGGGCGCGCCGTGGCTCGCCGCCGCGCTCATCGTCGGCCTCGCGCTCGTCAACATGGCGGGCATCCGCTCCACCGTGCGCGTCACGACCGCGATCGTGAGCGTCGTGCTCCTGCTCGTGACGGCGGCGCTCGTGTGGTCGGCGCTCGGCATGCCCACCGCAACCGAGGCGGGCATCGGCACGGTCGCGCCGGTGGAGGCCAACCGCGTCGACGGGGCGCTGAGCGGCCCGCTCGGCATCCTGCCGGCGGCCGGGCTGCTGTTCTTCGCGTTCGCCGGCTACGCCCGCATGGCGACGCTCGGCGAGGAGGTGCGCGACCCGGTGCGCACGCTGCCGCGCGCGATCGGCACGGGGCTCGCGATCGTGCTCGTGCTCTACGGCCTCGTCGCATGGGCGACGACGACGCGGCTGGGGGATGCGCTCGCGTCGTCGGCGACGCCGGTGGCCGATCTCGTCGGCGCGGGATGGCTGCACGTGGGGCTGCTCGCCGCGGCGGCGCTCGCGAGCGTCGGGAGCCTCACCGGCATCCTCGCGGGCCTGTCGCGCACGGGGCTCGCGATGGCCCGCAACCGCGACCTGCCGGGCCCGCTGTCGACGATCTGGGCGGTGACGAAGGCGCCGACGGTCGCCGAGGCGACGACGGCCGCGGTGGCGGCCGCGGCGGTGCTGCTGCTGCCGGTCGGGCAGCTGGTCGCCTTCTCCTCGACGTGCGTCCTCACCTACTACGCGGTCGCCCATCTGAGCGCGATGCGCGGCGCCGGGCGGCCGGCGGCGGCGTCGGCCGACCCGGATGCGCGCCCGGTGCCGTGGTGGCTGCCCCGTTGGGTGCCGGTCGTCGGCATCGCGCTCTGCGCCGTGCTCGTGCTGACGCTGCCGTGGCAGGGGGTCGTCGCCGCGGCCGCGTGGCTGGGGCTCGGACTGGCCGTGCGGGCGGTCGCGCGACGCTGAGCGCGGCAGGGCCCGCACAGGCGGACGGGCCCGCACGCCGCAGCGCGGCGCACGGGCCCGTCGTGGTCAGCGAGCGCTCGGCTCGAGCTCGCGCTCGTCGTCCGGGGCCGCCTGCGCGCGCTGCTCGACGGGCTCTGCGTCGGCCTCGGCGTCCGCGCCGTGGTCGTCGGCGAGCATCGTGCGCTCGTCGAAGGGCCGCTCGCCCGCGAGCACGCCGCGCACCTGCTCCATGTCGATCTGCTTCGTCCACGTGCCGATCAGGAGCGTCGCCACGGCGTTGCCGGTGAAGTTCGTCAGCGCGCGCGCCTCCGACATGAAGCGGTCGATGCCGACGATGACGCCCACGCCGTCGACGAGGTCGGGGCGGTACGTCTGCAGGCCGCCCGCGAGCGTCGCGAGGCCGGCGCCCGTGACGCCGGCGGCGCCCTTCGAGGCGATGATCATGAAGACCAGCAGGCCGATCTGCTCGGGGATCGACATCGGCATGCCCATCGCGGTCGAGATGAACAGCGACGCCATCGTCAGGTAGATCGCGGTGCCGTCGAGGTTGAACGAGTAGCCCGTCGGCACGGTGATGCCGACGACCGGCTTCGAGACGCCCGCGTGCTCCATCTTGGCGATGAGGCGGGGCAGCGCCGACTCGGAGGATGACGTGCCGACGATCAGCAGGTACTCGCGGCCGAGGTACTTCATGAGCGTGAAGATGTTGACGCCGGTGACGAGCTTCAGCAGCGTGCCGAGCACGACGACGATGAAGACGATGCAGGTGAGGTAGAAGCCGAGCATGAGCGTCGCGAGGGCGACGACCGCGCCCCAGCCGGTGGAGCCGACCACGCCGGCGATCGCGCCGAAGGCGCCGATGGGGGCGACCCACAGGATCATCGTCAGCACGCGGAACACGAGCGCCTGCAGGTGCTTCACCACGGTGAGGATCGGCTTGCCGCGCTCGCCCATCGCCTGCACCGCGAAGCCCACCAGCAGCGCGACGAACAGCGTCTGCAGCACCGACTCGCCCGTCAGCGGGGAGAACAGCGTCGTGGGGATGATGCCGAGCAGGAAGTCGGTCGTGGTCTCGGCCTCGCCGGAGGCCTCGTAGGTGGCGCCGGCGATGTTGAGGCCCTCGCCCGGGTGCACGAAGTTGCCGACGACCAGGCCGATGGCGAGCGCGAAGGTCGACATCGCCAGGAAGTAGATCAGCGCGAGCCCGCCGACCTTGCCGACCGTCGCGGCCTTCGCGATCGAGCCGATGCCGACGACGATCGTGCAGAAGATGACGGGCGCGATCATCATCTTGATGAGCGCGACGAAGCCCTTGCCGATGGGGGCGAGCGCCTCGCCCGTGGTGGGGGAGACGAGCCCGACGATCACGCCGAGCACGACGGCGACGATCACCGAGATGTACAGCCAGTGGGTCTTGTCGATCCGCCGCAGCCTCGAGAGCCTCGGTCGGTCGGTGCTGGGCGTCGTTGCCATGCTGTGCTCCTCGCATCGGGCACCGCCACTGCGCGGTGCTCTCGAGTGGCCAGCCTGCGGGCGCGGCTCGGCGCGAGGCCCGTTTCGTGCATAGTGTTCTCAGCGCGAACGCGGAGGGGGCCCGGCGATGCGGCGATGGTGGCGGTCCGCGAGCATCGCCACGCGCGTGTTCGTGCAGACCGCGGCGCTGCTCGTGGCAGCCGCGCTCGCGGCGTTCGGGCTGCTCGCGCTCGACGCGCAGCAGGCGCACGAGCGCGAGGCGGCGCTCGCGAGCCAGGAGCTCGCGCTCGCGATGGCGGCGACGCCCACGGTGCGCGCGGCGGTGGCCGAGGCGCACGAGCGCTACGACGCCGACCCGGCGGGCGCGGTCGCAGGCGCGACGGATGCGCTGCAGTCGTACGTCGAGGACGTCCGGCAGGCGACGCGGCTCGACTTCGTCACCGTCATGCATCCGGACGGCACGCGCTACACGCATCCGGATCCCGACGAGATCGGCCGCACCTTCCTCGGCTCGACGGCGCCCGCGCTCGCGGGAGGGACCTTCACCGAGGTGTTCGCGGGCACGCTCGGGCCCTCGGTGCGCGCGGTCACGCCGGTGCTGGACGGCGACCGCGTCGTCGGCCTCGTCGCGGCCGGCGTCACGATCGAGCGCGTCGGCTCGCTCGTCGTCGAGCGGCTGCTCGCGGTGGGCCTGCTGCTCGTCGGCGCGCTCGCGGTGGCGGCGCTCGGCGCGTGGCTGCTCGCCCGCCGCCTCGACCGCGCCACGGGCGGCCGGCGCCCCGAGGAGCTCGCGCGGCTCTTCGCCGCGCACGAGGCGGCGCTGCACTCGGTGGAGGACGGCCTGGTGCTCGTCGAGGACGGCACCGTCGTGCTCGCGAACGACCGCGCCCGGGCGCTGCTGGGGCTCGGGGAGCGAGCGCTGCCGATCGGGGCGGATGCGCCGCTGCCGGCGGGCGTGCGCGACGCGCTGGCCGCGCACGGGCAGGTGCGGGTCGGCGACCGGTGGCTGCTCGTGGAGCGGCAGGCGACCGATCGCGCGGGCGCGACCACGCTCACGATCCGCGACCGCACCGAGCTGCGGCGCATGACGGGCGAGCTCGACGCGGTGCGCACGCTCGCGAGCGCCCTGCGGGCGCAGACGCACGAGTTCGGCAATCGCATGCACACCGTCGCGACCCTCATCGAGCTCGACGAGCCGCAGCGGGCGCTCGAGGTCGCGACCGCCGGCCGCGACCTCGGGCAGCGGCTCGCCGACCGGGTCGTCGGCGACGACGAGGAGCCGGTGATCGCCGCGCTGCTGCTCGGCAAGGCGGCGCAGGCGCACGAGCGCGGCGTCGAGCTGCACGTCGAGACGCACCTCGCGCCCGGCACGCACGGGATCGACCCGGTCGACTTCGTCACGGTGCTCGGCAACCTCGTCGACAACGCGATCGACGCGGCCGCCGAGCGCGCCGGCCGCCTCATCGGCACGGGCGCGCGCGCCGACGCGTGGGTCGAGGTCTACCTCGACGAGGACGACGGGGCGATCGTGGTGCAGGTGAGCGACAGCGGCGACGGCGTGCCCGAGGCGCGGCGCGAGCAGGCGTTCGCGCCGGGCTGGTCGACGAAGGAGCCGGGCCCGCACGGGCGCGGCTTCGGGCTCGGCATCGTGCGCGAGACGGTCGAGCGACTGGGCGGCAGCGTCGAGATCGGGCAGCCCGGCGGCGCGGATGCGCGGCACGCGGGCGCGGTGGTCACGGTGCTGCTGCCGAGGCCGGGGGCCGCCTCGTGATCCGGGTGCTCGTCGTCGAGGACGAGCGCGGCACCGCTGCCGCGCACGTCGCCTACGTGCGGCGATGCCCGGGCTTCGAGGTCGCCGCCGTCGCCCACACGGCCGCGGCGGCGATGGCGGCGATGCGCGACGCGGCCGCGAGCGGCGTGCCGATGCAGCTCGTGCTGCTCGACATGCAGCTGCCCGACGGGCACGGGCTCGAGGTGTGCCGGCGGATGCGCGCCGAGGGCCACCTGGTCGACGTCATCGCCGTGACGGCCGAGCGGGGGCTCGAGACGGTGCGCGACGCGATCGCGGTCGGCGTGGTGCAGTACCTCATCAAGCCCTTCGCGTTCGCGGCGCTCGCCGAGCGGCTCGAGCGCTACCGCGAGTACCACGAGCGGCTCGACGGCGCGGGCCGGCTGACGCAGCAGGAGGTCGACCAGGCGATCGCGGCGCTGCGCACCACGAACGCGCCCGGTCTCGCGAAGGGCCTGAGCGCCGAGACGCTCGAGGCGGTCGCGGCGCTCCTCGCCGATGGCACCGCGCGCTCCGCGGCCGAGGTCGCCTCCGAGGTCGGGCTCTCGCGCGTCACGGCGCGCCGCTACCTCGAGCACCTCGCGGCGACCGGCGACGTCGAGCGCAGCCCGCGCTACGGCGCGCGCGGCCGGCCCGAGCTCGAGTACTCCCGGGGCTGACCAGGGCCGCCGGGCGGCTGCGATAGCGTGGCCCGCTCCCGAGCGAGAGGAGCCCCGTGCCCGTGATCGACGTCCTCGCCCTGCTGGGCATCTCCATCGGCGTCGCCGTCGCCGCAGCCGTCGCGGCGAGCCTCGTGCTCGTCGCCGGCGCCGCCGCCGCGACGCGCTCCCGCAGCCGCATCGCCGCGGTGCGACGGCCGCTGCGCTGGCCGGTCGCGGTGCTCGCGCTGCTCGTCGCGTTCAGCCTCGCGTCGTCGGCGACGGGCCTGCAGCGCGCGATGGGCGAGGGCGGGCCGCTGCTCGCGCACGCCCTGCTCATCCTCGCGATCGTCGCGGGCGCCTGGCTGCTCGTGCGGCTCCTGCGGGTCGCGGGCGACGCCGTGCTCGCGCGGTACGGGGTCGCGCACGGCGATCGCCGCGCCGGCAAGGTGCGCACGCAGGTCGAGATCCTCCGGCGCGTGCTCGCGGTGGTCGTGGTCGTCATCGCGTGCGGCGCGGTGCTGTTCACCTTCGAGGCGGCGCGGGTGGCGGGCACGAGCCTGCTCGCCTCGGCCGGGGTCGCGTCGCTCGTGGCGGGCCTCGCGGCGCAGTCGGTGCTCGGCAACGTGTTCGCCGGCATCCAGCTCGTCGCCTCCGACGCGATCCGCGTCGACGACGTCGTCGTGGTCGAGGGGGAGTGGGGCACGATCGAGGAGATCACGCTCACCTACGTCGTGGTGCGCATCTGGGACGACCGCCGCCTCGTGCTGCCCTCGACGCACTTCACGACCACGCCCTTCGAGAACTGGACCCGCACCTCGAGCGAGGTCATGGGCGCCGTCGAGCTCGACGTCGACTGGAGCGTGCCGGTCGACGGCATGCGCCACGAGCTCGCGCGCATCCTCGACGGCCATCCGCACTGGGACGGCCGCGACAGCGTGCTGCAGGTGACGGATGCGGTGGGCGGCGTCGTGCGGGTGCGGGTGCTGGTCACCGCGGCCGACGGCGGCGAGCTCGCGTCGCTGCGGGCCGACGTGCGCGAGCGGCTCGTGGCGTGGCTGCGCGAGCAGCACCCGGACGCGCTGCCGCGCCAGCGCTTCGAGGCCGTGCCGGTGACCTAGGAGAAGGCCGCGGTCGAGACGTTGCGCCGGTACTCGAAGACGATGCTGGTGCGGGTGGATGCGACCGTCGCGTCGGCCGAGAGGTGGTCGACGACGAAGCGGCGCAGCCCCGTCGAGTCGGGCACCGCGACGTGGACGATGAAGTCGTCGTTGCCGCCGAGGAAGAAGACCTGGCTCACCTCGGGGAGCGCCTGCACCCGCTCGGCGAAGTCGGGGATCGTGGCGCGCGCGCCGGCGCGCAGCGTGACGTGCACGAGCGCCTGCAGCCCGCGGCCGAGCCGCTCCTGCCGCACGACCGCCTCGTAGCCGGCGATCACCCCGCGCTCCTCGAGGCGTCGCACACGCGCGTGCGCGGTCGACTCCGCGATGCCGACGGCGCGCGCGAGCTCGCGGTTCGTGGTGCGCGCGTCGGTCCGCAGCGCGGCGACGAGCTCATGGTCGACCGGGTCGAGCCCGTCGGCGGGCTGCGACGGCTTCGGCTCGGGGGGCGTTGCGGGAGTCATGCCTGCATCTTTCCACCAGTTGCGCCGATCCATCGACGAATGCTTCGGCGAGCGCGCCGCATCGCGGGATCCTCTCCCATGATCGATGCAACCAGACGAGAGGTCTCCCATGCGCATCGCCGTCCCGACCGAGATCAAGCCCCACGAGCAGCGGGTCGCCATCACGCCCGCGGGTGTCGACGCGCTCGTGCGCCGCGGCCACGAGGTATGGGTGCAGTCGGGCGCAGGGCTCGGCTCCCGCATCCCCGACGAGGAGTTCGTCGCGGCGGGCGCGCGGCTCGCCGCCGACGCCGACGAGGCGTGGGCCAAGGGCGTCCTGCTGCTCAAGGTCAAGGAGCCGATCGCGCCCGAGTTCGCCCGCATGCGCGAGGGCCAGACCGTCTTCACCTACCTGCACCTCGCGGCAGCCCCCGAGTGCGCGCGTGCGCTGCTCGACGCGGGCACGACCGCGATCGCCTACGAGACGGTGCAGCTGCCCGACGGCTCGCTGCCGCTGCTCGCCCCGATGAGCGAGGTCGCCGGCCGCCTCTCGATCGCGATGGGCGCCTACCACCTCATGGGCCCGGCGGGCGGCCGCGGCACCTTGCTCGGCGGCGTGCCCGGCACGCGCCGCGCGAAGGTGGTCGTGCTCGGCGGCGGCGTCGCGGGCGAGCACGCCGCGCGCAACGCCGTCGGCCTCGGCGCCGACGTGACCGTGATCGACCTGTCGCTGCCGCGCCTGCGGCAGCTCGAGGCCTCGTTCGGCACGAGCATCCAGACCCGTCACTCCTCGCGGCTCGAGATCGCCGAGCAGCTCGCCGACGCCGACCTCGTGATCGGGTCGGTGCTCATCCCGGGCGCCGCCGCGCCGAAGCTCGTCACCGACGACATGGTGCGCGCCATGCGCCCCGGCTCGGTGCTCGTCGACATCGCGATCGACCAGGGCGGCTGCTTCGAGGGCTCGCGCCCGACCACGCACGACGCGCCCACCTTCCCGGTGCACGAGTCGCTCTACTACTGCGTCGCCAACATGCCCGGCGCGGTGCCGGAGACCTCCACCCGAGCGCTGACGAACGCGACCCTGCCGTACGTGCTGCGGCTCGCGGATCTCGGCACGGATGCGGCGCTCGCGCAGGACGCGGCGCTCGCGAAGGGCCTCAACGTGCGCGCGGGCCGCATCGAGCACGCCGGGGTCGCCGAGGCGCTCGGGCTGGAGCTCGCGAGCGCCTGACTCGGACGGCGCTGACGCGCACGACCTGGGCACGGACGACGGAGGGCCGCCCCCGGCAGGGAGCGGCCCTCGGTCGTGCCACGGTCAGTGCGTGTCGACCGCCTCGACCTCGGTGCGGTCGCCCGACCACTGGGTGTGGAAGGTGCCCTCGCGGTCGACCCGGCGGTAGGTGTGCGCGCCGAAGAAGTCGCGCTGTCCCTGCACGAGCGCGGCCGGCAGCCGGTCGGCGCGGAGCCCGTCGTAGTAGGCGAGGCTCGACGAGAAGGCCGGCGACGGGATGCCCGCCTGCGCAGCCGCGACGACCACGCGGCGCCACGCCTCCTGCGTCTCGGCCATCGCGTCGCGGAAGTACGGCGCGAGGATGAGCGCGGGCAGGTCGGGGTCTGCGGCGTAGGCGTCGGTGATGTCGTTGAGGAAGCGGGCGCGGATGATGCAGCCGGCGCGCCAGATGCGGGCGACCTCGCCCTTCCTGATCTCCCAGCCGTGCTCCTCGGCGGCGGCGACGATCTCGTCGAAGCCCTGCGAGTAGGCGACGATCTTCGACGCGAACAGGGCCTTCCGCACGTCCTCGATGAACGCATCCGCGTCGTCGACCTGCCACGCCTCGGCGGGGCCGGGCAGGTCGGAGGCAGCGGCGCGCTGCGCGAGCCGCGAGGAGAGCGAGCGGGCGAAGACGGCCTCGGCGATGCCGGAGACGGGCACGCCGAGGTCGAGGGCGGTCTGCACCGTCCAGGCGCCGGTGCCCTTGGCGCCGGCGGCGTCGAGGATGACGTCCACGAGCGGCTGGCCGGTCGCGGCGTCGACCTGGCGCAGCACCTCGGCGGTGATCTCGATAAGGTACGACTCGAGCTCGCCCCGGTTCCACTCGTCGAAGACGTCGGCGATCTCGGCCGGGGACTTGCCCGTGCCGCGGCGGATGAGGTCGTAGGCCTCGGCGATGAGCTGCATGTCGGCGTACTCGATGCCGTTGTGCACCATCTTCACGAAGTGGCCGGCGCCGTCGGTGCCGACGTGCGTGACGCAGGGCTCGCCCTCGGCGACCGCGGCGATGCCGGTGAGGATCGGGCCGAGCGTCTCGTACGACTCGGCCGTGCCGCCCGGCATGAGCGACGGGCCGTTGAGCGCGCCCTCCTCGCCGCCCGAGATGCCGCAGCCGACGAAGTGGATGCCGGTCTCGCGCACGGCGGCCTCGCGGCGGATGGTGTCGGTGAAGAGCGCGTTGCCGCCGTCGACGATGATGTCGCCCGGCTCGAAGACGCTCACGAGCTCGTCGATGACGGCGTCGGTGGCGCGGCCGGCCTTGACCATGATGATCGCGGTGCGCGGCCGCTGGAGCGAGTCGGCCAGCTCCTGCATCGTGGCGGCCTTCACGAAGCCGGCCTCGGGGTGCGCGGCGATGAGGTCGTCGGTCTTCGCGGTGGTGCGGTTGTAGACGGCGACGGTGTTGCCCTCGCGGCTGGCGAGGTTGCGGGCGAGGTTCGAGCCCATCACGGCGAGGCCGACGACGGCGATGTTGGCTTGGGGCATGGCGGGAGTTCCTCTCGAGGGTCTCGCTCCAGGCTATGCGCTGGCGCATGCGCGGCGCCCCGTGCTCGGCTGACGAGGAGCCGCGCCTGGTTGCATGGCGGCATGGACACACGCGCGCCGCACGACCCGTCCCACCTGCTCGCCCCCGGGGCGCACCTCGAGCGCATGGCCACGGGCGCCTCCTGGAGCGAGGGGCCGCTGTGGCTGCCCGGCGAGCGCGTGCTGCGCTGGAGCGACATCCACGGCGATCGCATCCTCGAGGTCGACGAGGCCGGGCGGATGCGCGAGCACCGCGCCGGGGTGGAGTTCACCAACGGGCGGGCCCTCGGCCTCGGCGGCGTGGTGCAGTGCTCGCACGGCCGCCGCGCCGTCGAGCTCGAGGCCGACGGCGACGTGCGCGTGCTCGTCGACCGCTTCGAGGGGCACCGCCTCAACTCGCCCAACGACGTCGCCGTGCACCCCGACGGCTCCGTCTGGTTCACCGACCCGCCCTACGGCATCGAGAAGCCCGAGGAGGGCCACCCCGGCGAGCTGGAGTACGGCGGATGCTTCGTCTTCCGCTGGAGCGCCGAGGACGGGATCCGCGCGGTGGTCACCGACATGGCCCGGCCCAACGGCATCGCCTTCAGCCCCGACCTCGCGACGCTCTACGTGACGGAGTCGGCGGGGGAGGACGAGACGCCGGAGGCGAGCACGATCCGCGCCTACCGGATCGAGGGCTCCGGCGCCGACGCCCGTGCCGTCGACGGGCGCCGCGTGTTCGCGATGGACGCCGGCACGCCCGACGGCATCGCCGTCGACGCCGAGGGCCGCATCTGGTCGTCGAGCGCCGACGGCGTGCACGTCATCGCACCCGACGGGGAGCGGCTCGCACACGTGCCGGTCCCCGAGACGGTCGCCAACCTCTGCTTCGGCGACGACGGCTGGCTGTGGATCGCCGCGACCACGAGCGTCTACCGCATCCGCACCGCCACGACGGCCGCCGTGCACTGAGCGGCACCGCGCCCACCGCACACCCAGGCGCGGCTCCTCCCGTCGGGGCATGCAGGGATACAAGCTCTTCGCCGAGGACGTCGCCCCGAAGGAGCTGATCCGCCGCGCCGTCGAGGCGGAGCGCGCCGGCTTCGACTTCGTCGAGATCAGCGACCACTTCCACCCCTGGCTGCCCGAGCACCAGCACTCGCCGTTCGCGTGGGCGATCCTGTCGGCGATCGCCGCCAAGACCGACACGCTGCGGCTCGCGACGGGCGTCACGTGCCCGTCGATCCGGTACCACCCGGCGATCATCGCCCAAGCCGCGGCGACGCTGCAGATCATCGCCGACGGCCGCTTCACGCTCGGCATCGGCGCGGGCGAGCGGCTCAGCGAGCGCATCGTCGGGCAGGGCTGGCCCGAGGTGGGCGACCGCCACCGGCGCCTGCGCGAGGCGCTCGAGATCATCCGGCTGCTCTGGTCGGGCGGCACCCACTCCTACCGCGGCGACTTCCTGCAGCTGCAGGACGCGCGCGTCTACGACCTCCCCGACGTGCTGCCCGAGATCGTCGTCGCGGCCGGCGGCCCGCAGTCGGCGGCGCTCGCGGCCGAGCTCGGCGATGGGCTCTTCGCGACCGACCCCGACGCGTCGCTCATCGAGGCGTGGCAGCGCGCGGGCGGCTCCGGCCCGCGCTACGCCGAGGTGCCCACGGCGTTCGCGCCCGACGAGCGCGCCGGCGCCGAGGCCGCCCACGCGCGCTTCCGCTTCGGCCCGCTCGGCTGGAAGGTGCTCGCCGAGCTGCCCGACCCGACGGCGTTCGACCAGGCCACGCAGCACGTGCGGGTCGAGGACATGGCGGATGCGTTCGCATGCGGTCCCGACGTCGAGCGGCACGTCGAGGCGTTCGGCGAGTTCGCCGACGCGGGCTTCGACCACCTGGCCCTCATGGACGGCGGACCCGACCCCGACGCGTTCTTCGCGTTCTTCGCCGACGAGCTCGGGCCGAGGCTCCGCGCCCGCTGACGGGCCCGGCGAGGGCATGCCGCCCGGGTAGTCTGATTTCGGAGGACAGCCATGCCCGAGCACACCCTGAAGGTCGCCGTCGCGGTGACCCTCGACGACGCATCCGCCGACCGCATCCGGGCCCTGGAGCCCCGCGTCGAGCTGCTGCGCGACCCCGCGCTCACCCGCCCGTGGCGGTGGAGCGGCGACTGGGAGGGCGACCCCGACTGGGAGCGCACGCCCGAGCAGCAGGCCGCCTTCGAGGCGCTGCTCGACGGCGCCGACGCGCTCTTCGGGCTGCCCGACGTCGACCCGGCCGCGCTCGCCCGCACCGTGCGCGCGAACCCGCGCCTGCGCTGGGTGCACACGACCGCCGCGGGCGGCGGCGGCCAGGTGCGGAAGGCGCAGCTCACGCAGGACGAGCTCGAGCGCGTCGCCGTCACCACGAGCGCGGGCATGCACGCGACGACGCTCGCCGAGTGGGCGCTCTTCGGCGTGCTCGGCGGCGCCAAGGGGCTCCGCCGCCTCGAGGCCGACCAGGCGAGCCGCACGTGGGGCGACGGCCGCCGCATCATGCGGCACGTCGGCGAGATGACGGTGCTCGTCGTCGGCCTCGGCGGCATCGGCAAGGTCGTCGCCGAGCGCTTCGCCGGGCTCGGCGCGACCGTGTGGGGCACGACGCGGCGCGGCGAGCCGGTCGCGCACGTCGACCGCCTCGTGCACATCGACGACCTCGCGGAGGCCGCCGCCGAGGTCGACGCGATCGTCGTGACGCTGCCGGGCACCGAGCGCACCGAGGGCCTCGTCGGCGCCGAGGTGCTCGCCGCCGTGCGTCCCGACACGATCCTCGTGAACGTCGGCCGCGGCTCCGTCGTCGACGAGGGCGCGCTGCTCGACGCCCTCGACGACGGCCGCATCGGCTTCGCCGCGCTCGACGTCACCGCCGTCGAGCCGCTGCCCGACGAGAGCCGGCTGTGGTCGCACCCGGGCGTGCTGCTCAGCCCGCACACCGCGGCGCTCTCGACCCAGGAGCCGCGGCGCATCGCCGAGCTGTTCGCGGCGAACGCCACCCGCCTGCTCGACGGCGCCCCGCTCGAGAACGTGATGGACACCAAGGAGTTCTACTGATGCCGAGCACCGGCCCCGCCCTGTTCGACCTGACGGGGCGCACGGCGCTCGTCACCGGCTCCAGCCAGGGCATCGGGCGCGCGCTCGCGCAGGGCCTCGCCGAGGCGGGGGCGACGGTGGTCGTGCACGGCCGCGACCGTGCGAAGGCCGAGCGCGCCGCCGCCGAGATCGCAGCCGCGACGGGCCGCGAGGCGCACGTCGCGACCTTCGACGTGACGGATGCGTCGGCCGTCGACGCCGGGATCGCCGAGGTCGAGGAGCGGCTCGGCACGCCCGACATCCTCGTGAACAACGCCGGCATCCAGCGCCGCGCCCCGATCACGGAGTTCACCGACGAGGACTGGCACGACCTCGTCGCGACCAACCTCACGAGCGCGTTCCTGCTCTCGCGCCGCGTCGCCCGCGGCATGGTCGAGCGCGGCTCGGGCCGCATCGTCTCGATCGGCAGCGTGCAGTCGCAGCTCGCACGCCCCTCGATCGCGCCCTACAGCGCGACCAAGGGCGCGATCGTGATGCTCACGAAGGGCCTCTGCGCCGACCTCGCGCCGCACGGCATCAGCGTCAACGCGCTCGCGCCCGGCTACTTCGCCACTGAGCTCACGCAGCGGCTCGTCGACGACCCCGAGTTCTCGGCCTGGGTCGCCCAGCGCACGCCCGCCGGCCGCTGGGGCCGCGTCGAGGACCTCGTCGGCACCCTCGTCTTCCTCGCGAGCGACGCGAGCGCCTTCGTCAACGGCCAGACCATCTACGTCGACGGCGGCATGACCGCGGTCGTCTGAGGAGCACGAGTTGAGCGAGAACCTGGCCCTGGTGGCCCACGCGAAGGGCGACGTGCGCGTCGAGGCCATGCCCGAGCCGAAGCCGGCGCCGGACGAGGCGGTCGTCGAGATCGCCTACGGCGGCATCTGCGGCTCGGACCTGCACTACTGGCTGCACGGCGCCGCGGGCGCCTCGATCCTCCGCGAGCCGATGGTGCTCGGGCACGAGATCGTCGGCACGGTGCTCGCCCCCGCCGCCGACGGCACCGGTCCCGCGGCGGGGCAGCCCGTCGCCGTGCACCCCGCGACGCCCGTCGACGACGGCTCGGCGCCGTACCCGGCCGACCGGCCGAACCTCAGCCCCGCCGGCACCTACCTCGGCTCCGCGGCGCGCATGCCGCACACGCACGGCGCGTTCGCGCGGCGCGTCGCGCTGCCCGCCCGCATGCTGCGCTCGATCCCGGCCGGGCTGCCGCTGCGCCTCGCGGCGCTCGCCGAGCCCGCCGCCGTCGCCTGGCACGGCGTCGGCCAGGCGGGCGACATCGCCGGCCGTCGCGTGCTCGTGATCGGCACCGGCCCGATCGGCGCGCTCGCGGTCGCCGTCGCGCGCCACCACGGCGCGGCCGAGGTCGTCGCGACCGACCTCCACCCGCATCCGCGCGCGCTGGCCGAGCGGCTCGGCGCCCGCGCCCTCGACGCGGCGGATGCCGAGGGCATCGCGGCCGTGCACGCCGACGTGGTCATCGAGTCGTCGGGCACCGTCCCGGGCTCGCCGCCGCGATCAGCGGCGCGCGCCGCGGCGGCACCGTCGTGCTGCTGGGCCTCCAGCGCGCCGGTGACGTGCCGGTGCCGATGGCGAGCGCCATCACCCGCGAGCTGACGCTCGTCGGCTCGTTCCGGTTCAACGACGAGATCGACGAGGTGCTCGCCGCGCTCGCCGACGGCTCGCTCGACGCGGAGGCGGCCATCAGCCACGAGCTGCGGATCGAGCAGGGCGCCGTGGCGCTCGAGCTCGCTCGCGACGCATCCGTATCCTCGAAGGTGCTGCTGACGTTCGCGGCCGAGACTGACGAAGGAGCAGGGCGATGAGCGAGACGCGCTACCCGTCGATGATCATCATGGGCGTGCAGGGTTCGGGGAAGTCGACGATCGGGCAGGCGCTCGCGGAGCGGCTGAACATCGACTTCGTCGACGGCGACGACCTGCACCCGCCGGCCAACAAGGCCAAGATGGCCGCGGGCACGCCGCTCACCGACGAGGACCGCGTGCCGTGGCTGAAGACGATCGGCCAGACGATCGCCGACGGTCGCGCCGCCGGCCGGGTGACGATCGTCGCGTGCTCGGCGCTCAAGCGCTGGTACCGCGAGCTGCTGCGCTCGAGCGACCAGGAGCTCGTCTTCGTGCACCTGTCGGGGGAGCAGGGCCTCCTCGCCGACCGCCTCGCGCACCGCGACCACGAGTTCATGCCGACGACCCTGCTCACGAGCCAGCTCGAGACCCTCGAGCCGCTCGCCGACTGGGAGCGCGGCATCGTCATCTCGGTCGAGCAGACCCCGGCGGCGATCGTCGACGAGGTGACGCGCATCCTCATCGGCCGCGCGGCCGGCCGTCCCGTCGCGCCGGGCCCCGGCGCCGCGCTCACCGGCGCGATCGACCTCCTGCGCGCCTGACCCGCCCGCACCTGTCCCACCGCCGCAGTCGGACCCCACTGCGTCCCCACCGCACCACCCCACACACAGGAGACACCGATGGATGACCTCGTCCTCAACTGGGAGCTCGGCACGGGAGGCCTGCTGCTGCTCGCAGCCGCGGGCATCGCCCTGCTGCTCGTGCTCATCATGGCCTTCCGGATCCACGCGTTCGTCGCGCTGATGATCACGAGCCTGCTGACGGCGATCGCCGCCGGCATCCCCTTCAACCGCCTGCTCGAGGCCATCGCCTTCGGCTTCAACCCGACGCTCGGCAACGTCATGCTGCTCGTCGCGCTCGGCGCGATGCTCGGCCGCATGATCGAGACCTCCGGCGGCGCGCGCGTGCTCACCGACAAGCTCATCGCGCGCTTCGGCGAGCAGCGGGCCGCGATGGCCGTCGGCGTCGCGAGCCTGCTGATGGGCTTCCCGATCTTCTTCGACGCCGGCCTCGTCGTCATGATGCCGATCATCTACGCCGTGGCGCGCCGCCTCGGCGGATCGCTGCTGACCGTCGCGTTCCCCGCGGCGCTCGCCTTCAGCTCCATGCACATCTTCGTGCCGCCGCACCCGGGCCCCGTCTCGGCATCCGCCATCCTCGGCGCCGACGTCGGCCTCGTGCTCATCCTCGGCCTCGTCGTCGCGATCCCCGTCTGGTACCTCGTCGGCGTGCTCTTCGGCGGCTGGGTCGGCCGCAAGTACGACATCGCGGTGCCCACGATCCTCGACGGCACCCCCGACGAGGACCGCGAGATGGAGTCGAACCCGTCGTTCGGCAAGATCATGCTGCTGCTCGCGCTGCCGCTCGTGCTCATCCTCATGAACACCGGCCTCAACATGTACGCCTCGACCACCGACGACCCTGACGCCTTCAAGGCCGAGCCGGTCGTCGCGCTGCTGCGCACGCTCGGCGAGACGCCCATCGCGCTGCTCATCACGGTGCTCGTCTCGATGTGGCTCCTCGGCTGGGGCATGGGCAAGTCCGGCAGCCTCATCGACAAGGTCGCAGACAGCGCCCTCGGGCCGATCGCCTCCGTCGTGCTCGTCACCGGCGCCGGCGGCATGTTCGGCGGCGTGCTGCGCGTCACCGGCATCGGCGACGCGATCGCCGACTCGCTCAACTCGATCGGCATGCCCGTCATCGTCGCCGCGTTCCTCATCTCGCTCATCGTGCGCATCGCGCAGGGCTCGGCGACCGTCGCCCTCACGACCGCCGCGTCGCTCATGGCGGGCGTGGTCGTGAACGGCGGCTTCAACCCCGTCGAGGTCGCGGCGATCGTGCTCGCGACCGCGGCAGGCTCGGTCGGCTTCAGTCACGTGAACGACTCGGGCTTCTGGCTCGTCAGCAAGTTCTTCGGCCTCGACGTGAAGACGACGCTGAAGACCTGGACGGTCGCGCAGGGCCTCATGGCCATCGTCGGCTTCGTGATCAGCTACGCGATCTTCCTGGTCGGCGGCCTGTTCGGCTGACCGCGGATCGCGCTGTGCAGCACCGGGGGCCTCGCGAGGGGCCCCCGGTGCTGTAGAGTCTGAGGCTGAACTTCGGCGAGGGGTGCATCGGCATCCGTGATCGACGCGGTGGCAGCAGCGGACACAGTCTCCAACAGGCGCAGTCCTCACGCCTCGCGCGTTCGAGTCGACACACACTGACGGGCCCCGGCCCACGAGGAGCACTTCCATGAGCACCGACGACAACAAGCTCTCCAGCGAGATCCGCTCGTCCTTCGGCAAGGGCGCGGCCCGCAAGCTGCGCGCCGCCGGCAAGGTCCCCGCGGTCCTCTACGGCCACGGCACCGAGCCGCAGCACCTCACCTTCGACGCGCACGACGTCTTCATGCTCGTGCGCCGCTCGAACGCGGTGCTCGACCTGCAGATCGAGGGCTCGTCGCAGCTCGCGCTCGTGAAGGACATCCAGCGCAACCCCGTCCTCCAGGGCGTGCAGGCGATCGAGCACCTCGACCTCGTCATCGTCCAGCGCGGCGAGAAGGTCACGGTCGACGTGCCCGTGCACCTCGAGGGCGAGTCGGCCCCCGGCACCATCACCAACTTCGAGTCGACCTCCATCTCCATCGAGGTCGAGGCCCTGCACATCCCCGACTCCATCACGGTCTCCATCGAGGGCCTCGAGGAGGGCGCGCACGTGCTCGCCGGCCAGGTCGAGCTCCCCAAGGGCGCTACGCTGCTCACCGACCCCGAGGCGCTCGTCGTCGGCATCATCGTGCCCGCGGCCCCCGTGCTCGAGGACGAGGACGCCGCGCCCGCCGAGGGCGAGACGGCCGAGGCCGAGGCTGAGGGCGAGTCCGAGGAGTCGGCCGAGGGCGAGTCGGCGGAGTAGTCCGCGAGGAGCGCTCCGTGGCGCAGACGTGGCTCGTGGTCGGGCTCGGGAATCCCGGGCCCGACTACGCGCGCACGCGCCACAACATCGGCCAGATGGCCCTCGCCGAGGTCGAGCGGCGCGCCGGCGCGACGCCGAAGCGCCACGGCCGCGCCGAGGCGCTCGTCGCCGAGTCGCGCATCATCGGCGGCCCGAAGGTCGTCACCGCGTTCCCCACCAGCTGGATGAACCGCTCCGGCGGCCCGGTCGCGAAGCTCATGGACTGGTACGGCGTCGAGCCCGACCACGTCATCGTCCTGCACGACGAGCTCGACCTGCCGCTCGGCACCGTGCGCCTCAAGCAGGGCGGCGGCCACGGCGGCCACAACGGCATGCGCGACATCATCGCCGCGCGCGGCGGCGACGTGCTGCGGGTGCGGCTGGGGATCGGCCGTCCGCCCGGCAGGCAGGACGCCGCCGACTTCGTGCTCCGGCCCTTCGCGAAGGCCGAGCAGGACGAGGCCGACCTGCTCGTGCAGCTCGGCGCCGACGCCGTCGAGCGGATCATCGCCGAGGGCTTCCTGGAGGCGCAGCAGCGCATCCACGCCCCGTAGCATGGGGAGCCGAATCGGAAGGAGTGCGCCCGTGCGCCGAACCGCCCTGCGAGCCGCAGCCCTCATCGCGGCGAGCCTCGTGCTCGTCGGCTGCGCGAGCGGCGACCCCGAGGCGCCCGCCGAGGCGCAGGGCCCGAACGGCTACGAGCTCGCCGCCACGCTCGACGACGGATCCGAGCTCTGGTCCGACCGCAGCTCCGAGTCGGGGCTCACCGACCTCATCCTCGAGACGCCCGAGGGCCGCATGATCCACTCGTGCCTCGGCTCCGGGCCGCTCATGTGCTGGGACGACCCGCTCGAACCGGCGATGCTGCTCGTCATCGGGCCGCCCGAGGGCACCGCCGCGACCCTCAGCTGGTACGGCGAGAGCCTCCCGCTCACTGCCGGCGAGCGTGAGGCCGACGACGCCCCCTCCGTGTTCGCGCTCGTGCTGCCCGACTACGAGGCGAACGACCAGGGATGGCGGCTCGAGGTGACCGACGCCTCCGGCGCGGTCGTCATGACCTCGTGAGCCTCCGGCCGCTGCTCGAGCTGCTCGAGCGCGGCGCGCTCGCCCCGGTCGTCGAGGCGAGCCGCGGGGGCGCGCTCACCGGCATCGAGGCGATGCGCGCGCCCGTCGCGGCGTCGATCGCGAACGCGCACGAGCGGCCGCTGCTCGTCATCACCGCGACCCGCCGCGAGGCGGAGGCGGTGCGCGACGACCTCGCCGCGTGGCTGCCCGAGGCCGAGCTGCTCGACCTGCCCGCGTGGGAGACGCTGCCGCACGAGCGGCTGAGCCCGTCCGCCGAGACGGTCGGCAGGCGCGGCGCCACGCTCCGCGCCGTCGCCGAGCGCGACGGCTCCCGCCCGACGATCGTGATCGCCTCGGTGCGCGCCGCGCTGCAGCCCGTCGCCGACAACCTGCTGTCGGTGCAGCCGATCGAGCTCGTCGCGGGTGCGCGCGGCATCGACCTCGCGGCGCTCTCGCGGCACCTGGTCGACCTCGCCTACGCGCGGGTCGACATGGTCACCCGCCGTGGCGAGTTCGCGGTGCGCGGCGGCATCGTCGACGTCTTCGCGCCCGCCGACGACCACCCGGTGCGCATCGAGCTCTTCGGCGACGAGGTCGAGCAGATGCGCTGGTTCCACGTCGCCGACCAGCGCTCCGACGCCGAGCCGATCGAGCGCATCGTGCTGCCGCCCACTCGCGAGCTGCTGCTGACCGAGCCGGTGCGGCAGCGGGCCCGCCAGCTCGCCCCCGAGTTCCCGGGCATCCAGCAGATGCTCGAGAAGATCGCCGAGGGGATGCCCGTGGAGGGCATGGAGTCGCTCGCGCCGGCCCTGCTGCCGCGGCTCGTCCCCATCACGCACTACCTGCCCGACGCGGGCGTGCTCGTGCTCGGGCCCGAGCGCATCCGCGACCGCGTCGCGAGCCTCAACGAGACGAACCACGAGTTCCTCGAGGCCGCGTGGAGCGCCGCGACCGCCGGCGGCGAGGCGCCCGTCGACCTCGCGGGCGGGTTCCTCGACCTCGACGAGCTGCGCGAGTCGGTGCGCGCGCCCTGGTGGACGTTCTCGGTGCTGCGCGGCGGCGACGACGTCACCGCCCTCGAGGCGGACGCCGTGCCGAGCTTCGCGGGGCAGGCCGACGGCGCGGTCGAGCACCTGCGCGAGCGCGCCCGCGAGGGCTGGCGCATCGTCGTCACCGCCGCCGGGCACGGCATGGTCGAGCGCGCCGCGCAGGTGCTCGGCGAGCACGGCCTCGCCGCCCGCGAGGTGGAGGCGCTGCCCGCCGAGCTCGAGCCGGGCGTCGTGCACGTCACGCAGGCGTCGGTCGAGCACGGCTTCTCGCTGCCCGAGGAGCGGCTCGAGCTCGTCAGCGAGGCGGAGTTCTTCGGCCGCGCCGTCGGCGTCGACCAGCGCCAGTCGCGGCGGCTCGCCACGCGGCGCCGCTCGGTCGTCGACCCGCTCCAGCTGAAGCCCGGCGACTACGTCGTGCACGACACGCACGGCGTCGGCCGCTTCGTCGAGCTCACGCAGCGCACCGTCTCCACCGGCGGGCGCAGCCCCGTGAAGACGACCCGCGAGTACCTCGTCATCGAGTACGCACCCTCGAAGCGCGGCCACCCCGGCGACCGGCTGTCGGTGCCCACCGACCAGCTCGACCAGCTGAGCCGCTACGTCGGCGGCGAGTCGCCCCAGCTGTCGAAGATGGGCGGCAGCGACTGGCAGCAGTCGAAGGCGAAGGCCAGGAAGGCCGTGCGCGAGATCGCGGTCGAGCTCGTGCAGCTCTACTCGGCGCGGATGGCGTCGAAGGGCCGCGCGTTCGGTCCCGACAGCCCGTGGCAGCGCGAGCTCGAGGACGCGTTCCCGTATGCCGAGACGCCCGACCAGCTGACGACCATCGACGAGGTGAAGCGCGACATGGAGCGCTCGGTGCCGATGGACCGGCTGCTCTCGGGCGACGTCGGCTACGGCAAGACCGAGGTCGCCGTGCGCGCCGCGTTCAAGGCGGTGCAGGACGGCGCGCAGGTCGCGGTGCTCGTGCCGACGACGCTGCTCGTGCGGCAGCACTTCGAGACGTTCGCGTCGCGCTTCGCCGGATTCCCGGTGCACGTGCGCGCCCTCAGCCGCTTCCAGACCGACAAGGAGGTGCGCGAGACGATCGCGGGCCTCGCCGACGGCACCGTCGACGTCGTGATCGGCACCCACCGCATCCTCTCCGACCGCATCCGCTTCAAGGAGCTCGGGCTCGTCATCATCGACGAGGAGCAGCGCTTCGGCGTCGAGCACAAGGAGCAGCTCAAGGCGCTGAAGACCAACGTCGACGTGCTCGCGATGTCGGCGACGCCCATCCCTCGCACGCTCGAGATGGCGGTCACGGGCATCCGCGAGATGTCGACGCTCGCGACGCCGCCCGAGGCGCGGCATCCGGTGCTCACCTTCGTCGGCGCGTACAACGAGCAGCAGGTGGCTGCGGCGATCCGCCGCGAGCTGCTGCGCGAGGGCCAGGTGTTCTTCGTGCACAACCGGGTCTCGTCGATCAACAAGGTCGCGGCGCAGCTCGCCGAGCTCGTGCCCGAGGCGCGCATCGGCGTCGCGCACGGCAAGATGCCGGAGACGGCGCTCGAGCGGGTGATCGTCGACTTCTGGGAGAAGCAGTACGACGTGCTCGTCTCCACCACCATCGTCGAGACCGGCCTCGACATCCCCAACGCCAACACGCTCATCGTCGATCGCGCCGAGCGCTACGGGCTCAGCCAGCTGCACCAGCTGCGCGGGCGCGTCGGCCGCGGCCGCGAGCGCGCCTACGCGTACTTCCTCTACGACGCCGAGACGCCGCTGTCCGAGACCGCGCACGACCGGCTCGAGACGATCGCCGTGCACAACGAGCTCGGCGCGGGCATGCAGGTGGCGCTCAAGGACCTCGAGATCCGCGGCGCCGGCAACCTGCTCGGCGGCGAGCAGTCGGGCCACATCGCCGGCGTCGGCTTCGACCTGTACCTGCGCATGGTGGGCGAGGCGGTCGCGGTCTTCCGCGGCGAGGAGGACGAGGGGCCGCGCGAGCTGCGGCTCGAGCTGCCGGTCGACGCGGTGATCCCCGAGGACTACGTCGACTCGGAGCGCCTGCGCCTCGAGGCCTACCAGAAGCTCTCGTCCGCGGCGTCGGCGCGCGACGACGAGTCGATCGACCACGTGCTCGAGGAGCTGCGCGACCGCTACGGCCCGCCGCCCGCGCAGGTGACGGCGCTCGTCGCCATGGCGCGGCTGCGGCGCAAGGCGCAGCGCGCGAAGCTCTCGGAGGTCATCACGGTCGGGCCGAACCTGCGCATCGGCCCCGCCGAGCTCGCCGACTCGGTGCAGCTGCGGCTGCGGCGCATGTACCCGGGCGCGAAGGTCAACGAGACCGCGAAGACGCTCGTCGTGCCGATCCCAACGGCCGGCGGCGGCCGGCTCGCCGGCACGCAGGCGGAGCCGCTGCCCGATGCCGAGCTCATCGCGTGGGTGGATGCGCTGCTGAAGGCGATCTTCCCGCCGCCCAGGCCGGCCGACGACCAGGCCGAGCGGCCTGCCGGGGAGCCGGCGGGGGAGCGAACGGCGTGAGCGCCCTCGACGACCTCGTCGCCGTCATGGCGCAGCTGCGGGCGCCCGGAGGCTGCCCGTGGGACGCCGAGCAGACGCACGCGTCGCTCGTGCCCTTCCTCATCGAGGAGGCGCATGAGCTCGCCGAGGCGATCGAGGCGGGCGACGCCGACGACGCCCACCTGCGCGAGGAGCTCGGCGACGTGCTGCTGCAGGTCGTCTTCCACGCCGACATCGCCCGCGCCGAGGGCCGCTTCGACCTCGACGACGTCGCGCGCGGGCTCGCCGAGAAGCTGCGCCGGCGGCATCCGCACGTCTTCGCCGACGTCGCCGTCACGGGCGTCGACGACGTGGTGGCGAACTGGGATGCGCTGAAGCGAGCCGAGAAGCCCGAGCGCGGCAGCGCGCTCGACGGCATCCCGGCGGGCCTGCCCGCGCTCGCGCGCGCCGAGAAGATGCTGCGCCGCGCCGAGCGCGCGGGCCTGACGACGTCGGATGCGACGGGCCCGGCCACCGAGGAGGCGCTCGGGGCCGAGCTGCTCGCGCTCGTGCGCGGCGCGGCTGCCCGCGGGCTCGACGCCGAGCGGGCGCTCCGCGCCGCCACCCGCGAGCTCGAGGCGAGCCTCCGCGCCGAGGAGGCCGGCCGCGCCTGAGCCCCCCCCCGGTCGATTGGTCACGATCGGTCGGCTGCGCCCCGGGAGAGCAACACTTCGTGACCAATCGGCGGGGAGCGGTGGCCGCGGGCACCGCCGCGGCTGGCCCTAGGGCCGCACCACCACGTTCCCGACCTTGTGGCCGGAGTCGACGATCGCGTGCGCGCGGGCGATCTCGGCCATCGGCAGCGACTGCACGACCGGGTCGAGCTCGCCGGTCGCGAGCAGCGCGAGCAGCCGCTCGATGTGCTCGCGCCGCGCGCGGGCGATCCCAGCTTTGACCGCGCCGCGCGCCGTCATGGTCTGCCAGAGCGTGGCGGCGACGAGGATGAGCGTGCCGCCGTCGGCGAGGAGCCGCCGGCCGCTCGCGGGGGAGAGCGCGCCGACCGCGTCGAGCACCACGTCGAAGCGCCGGCCGAGCGCGGTGACGTCGGTCGTCGCGCGATCGACCACCTCCTCCGCGCCGAGCCGACGCACGAGCTCGGCGTTCTGCGCGCTCACGACCGCGGTCACGTGCGCGCCCGCGAGCCGCGCCACCTGCACCGCACTCGTTCCGACCGCGCCCGCGGCGCCGACGACGAGCACCGACTGCCCCTCGCGCAGCTTCGCGACGTCCAGCAGGAAGTGCATCGCCGTCGTGCCGCCGAAGACCACGGCTGCCGAGTCGTCGAGCGCGACGCCCTCGGGGACCCGCACGAGCCGGTCGGCGCGCAGCGCGATCAGTTCGGCGTGGCCGCCGTGCCCGCTCGCGCACACCACGGCGTCGCCCGGCGCGAGCCCCTCGACGCCCTCGCCGACCGCCTCGACCGTGCCCGCGAGGGCGAAGCCGAGGATGCGCCGGCGCGGCCCGCGCAGGCCGAGCGCGAGGCGAGCGGGAACCGCGAAGCCGCGCGGGAAGCGCGCGCCGCGGATCCGGGCGTCGCCCGAGCTCACGGTCGCCGCCGCGACGCGCACGAGCGCCTCGCCCGGGCCCGCCACGGGGGCCGCGACATCGGCGACCCTCGCGACCTCGGGTGGGCCGTACCGGTCGATGACCACTGCGCGCATCCGATGCTCCTTACAGGTGTAAGCCGATCTGGCGCCAGCGTAGCCTTACAGTTGTAAGCCCGCAAGGGTCCCGTCGAGGAGGTGGCGCATGAGCCAGGGGAGCGGAGCACCGCGGCGCAGCCGCGAGCCGCTCAGCCGCGAGCGCGTCGTCGCCGCGGCGGTCGCCGTCGCCGACCGCGACGGGCTCGCCGGCGTCAGCATGCGCAGCGTCGGCCGGGAGCTCGGCGTGGAGGCCATGTCGCTCTACCACCACGTCGCGAGCAAGGAGGCGCTGCTCGACGAGCTCGCCGGCTGGCTCATGGCCCAGATCGAGCCGCCGCGGCCCGGCGACGCGTGGCGCGAGGGCCTGCGCCGTCGCGCGCACTCCGCGCGCGCCGTCATGGGGGCGCACGCCTGGGGGCTCGGCTTCGTCGAGTCGCGCCGCGCCCCCGGCGAGGCGCTCATGCAGGGGCACGAGGCGGTGCTCGAGTGCCTGCGGGCCGACGGCGTGCCGCTGCGGCTCGCGGCCCACGCCTTCTCGGTGCTCGACGCCTACGTCTACGGCTTCGCGCTCACCGAGCAGCACCTGCCGTTCGAGCCCGGCGGCGCCGAGGCGATGGTCGACGAGCTGGCGCTGCCGGCCGACCGCTTCCCGCGCCTGGCCGAGCTTGTCGCCGAGCTCGTCGTCGGCAGCGACTACGACTACGGCGACGAGTTCGCGTACGGCCTCGAGCTCGTGCTCGACGCGATCGAGGCACGGCTGGCGGCCTGCACGCCCGACTCGCGGTAGCGGAGGCGCCCGAGGCCGGCGACGATGAAGATGCCCACGACGAACGCGATGAGCACCTGCCCCGTCGGCCACACCAGCCCCGCCCATCCGCCGTGCTCGCCCGGGTCGAGGAACGGGTAGGGGAACCAGCCGTCGACGAGCGCGCCTCGCAGCCACGACGCGGCGAGGTAGGCCACCGGATAGCCCATCCACCACGCGGCCCGCGAGAGCCGGATGCGCCCCGCGGCGGGCACGAGCAGCCAGTCGAGCCCGACCATCCAGGGGATGAAGCGGTGCTGCGCGGCGTTGGTGTACTCGATCGTCCACGCCCACACCTCGTCGGGCTTCGCGAGCAGCACCGCGTAGACGAGCCCCGTGAGCACGATGTACGCGGTGATCGCGCCGCGCACGTGGTCGAACCAGCGGGGCCTGCGCCACTGCGGCACGACCAGCATCCACGCCATGAGGGCGATCACCAGCAGGTTCGACTGCACCGTGAAGTACGCGAAGTGCTCGCTCGCGCGCTCGCCCGACTCGAGCATGTTCTTGATGTTCCAGATCTCGGCCGAGACGGCGAGGAGGAGGATGCCGACCCGCCACGCCACGACGGGCACGGCGCGGTCGTGGAGGGGCCAGCGACGTCGCACCAGCCCATGATGGCATCGGCGGATGCGCGGGCGGCGCGGGCCGCGCACACCGTGCGGGAGAATGGTCGCCATGGCAACCCAGGTGCACCCGCCGCGCGGCATGCGCGACTTCCTGCCCGTCGAGAAGCGCCGCCGCGAGCGCGTGCTCCGCGTCATCCGGGACGCCTACGAGGACCACGGGTTCGAGGAGATCGAGACGCCCGTCGTCGAGGACGCCGAGCGCCTGCACGCGGGCCTGGGCGGCGACAACGAGAAGCTCGCGTTCGCGGTCATGCGCCGGGGCCTCGCCGTCGACGACCTCCGCTCGGCCGCGGCGCCGCTCGACCTGGCCGACCTCGGGCTGCGCTTCGACCTGACGGTGCCGCTCGCGCGCTTCATCGCCACGCACCGGGCGGCGCTGCCGCCGGTGTTCCGCGCGATCCAGATCGCGCCGGTGTGGCGCGCCGAGCGGCCGCAGCGCGGGCGCTTCCGCCAGTTCATGCAGTGCGACATCGACATCGCCGGCGAGCCGGGCATCGCGGCCGAGCTCGAGCTGCTCGCCGCGACGGGGGATGCGCTGACCCGGCTCGGCATCCCGGACGCGTTCGTGCGCATCAACGACCGCCGCATCCTCGCCGCGGCGCTGGAGCACGCCGGCGTGCCCGGGGCCGAGCGCGAGGGCGCGCTCATCACGGTCGACAAGCTCGACAAGATCGGCCGCGAGGGCGTGGCCGAGGAGCTGGGCAGCCGCGGCATCGACGGCGCCCGGCTGCTCACGACGCTCGACGCGATCCGCGACGGCGCGGCGCTGCCGGACGGCTTCGACCCGGCCGTGCTCGACGACGTGCGCTCCCTGCTCGACGCCCGCGTCGGCATCCGCCTCGAGTTCGACCCGACGCTCGTGCGCGGCATGGGCTACTACACCGGCCCGATCTTCGAGATCGCGCACCCCGAGCTGCCGTTCTCGATCGGCGGCGGCGGCCGCTACGACGGCATGATCGGCCGCTTCCTCGGCCAGGACATGCCTGCGGTCGGCATCTCGCTCGGCTTCGAGCGGCTCGTCGACCTCGTCGAGCTGCCCGCGGGCGGCGCGCGCGATGCGCTCGCGCTCCTCGTCGACAAGGCGACGCCGCCGGCCGACGCGCTCGCGATCAAGCGCGACCTCGTCGCCGCGGGCGAGACCGTGCGCATGCAGCGCCGCACGAAGAACGTGACCGGCATGCTCGAACAGCTCGCCGCATCCGGCGCCACCCGCTTCGCCTTCGTGCGCCCCGGCGACTCGGCCGCGAGCCTCGAGGTGAAGCCGATCGCCTGACCCGCCGCCTCGAGCGGCGCCTCCCGCGATCGAGCGGCGCTCCCCGCGATCGAGCGGCGCCCCGCGCGATCGAGTGGCGCTCCCCGCGATCGAGTGGCGCTCCGCGCGATCGAGTGGCGCTCCGCGCGATCGAGTGGCGGTTCGCGCGATCGAGTGACGCCCCGGCCCTTGCCCTGGCCACTCCCGCGATTCCGCCGCGAAGGCGCCACTCGATGTCTGCGGGCGCCACTCGATCCCCGGACCCGCCACTCGATGTCCGGAGGCGCCACTCGACCGCCGCGCGCGCCGCTCGATGTCGGGAGGCGCCACTCGATGCAGGGAGGCGCCGCTCATGCGGAGGCGCGCGGGAGGGCGGATGCGCTCCCACAGCGGGCGGGTGTGCAGGGATGCGCCCAGGACTAGGCTCGTCAGCGGCCGTCCACTGCGAACCCTAGGAGCACCCGTGGCACTCATCGACACCCTGCAGGCGCGCGAGATCCTCGACTCCCGCGGCAACCCGACCGTCGAGGTCGAGGTGCTGCTCTCGGACGGCTCGGTCGGCCGGGCCGCGGTGCCGAGCGGCGCATCCACCGGCGCCTTCGAGGCGTACGAGCTGCGCGACGGCGACAGCGCCCGCTACGCCGGCAAGGGCGTCGAGCAGGCCGTCGACGCGGTCAACGAGGAGATCGCCGAGGCGATCGAGGGCCTCACCGCCGACGACCAGCGCGTCGTCGACGCGACGCTCATCGAGCTCGATGGCAGCGACAACAAGAAGAACCTCGGCGCCAACGCCATCCTCGGCGTCTCGCTCGCGGTCGCGAAGGCCGCCGCCGACTCGGCGAAGCTGCCCCTGTTCCGCTACCTCGGCGGACCGAACGCGTTCCTGCTGCCCGTGCCGATGATGAACGTCATCAACGGCGGCGCGCACGCCGACACCGGCGTCGACATCCAGGAGTTCATGATCCTGCCGATCGGCGCGGAGTCGTTCCGCGAGGGCCTGCGCTGGGGCACGGAGACCTACCACGTGCTCAAGAGCATCCTCAAGGAGCAGGGCCTCTCTACCGGCCTCGGCGACGAGGGCGGCTTCGCGCCCGACCTCGCGAGCAACCGCACGGCGCTCGACCTGCTCGTGCAGGCCATCGAGAAGGCGGGCTTCACGCCCGGCACCGACATCGCGCTCGGCCTCGACGTGGCGGCGACGGAGTTCTTCGAGAACGGCGTCTACCGCTTCGAGGGCCAGGAGCGCTCGGCGTCCGACATGTCCGACTACTTCGCCGAGCTGGTCGACTCCTACCCGCTCGTCACCATCGAGGACCCGATGAGCGAGGAGGACTGGGAGGGCTGGACCGGCATCACCGAGCGCCTCGACGACCGCGTGCAGATCGTCGGCGACGACCTGTTCGTCACGAACCCCGAGCGCCTCGTCGACGGCATCGAGCGCGGCGCCGCGAACGCGCTGCTCGTGAAGGTCAACCAGATCGGCACGCTCTCCGAGACCTTCGACGCGATCCGCATCGCGACGCAGGCGGGCTACTCGTCGGTGCTCTCGCACCGGTCGGGCGAGACCGAGGACACCACGATCGCCGACATCGCGGTCGCCGTGAACGCTGGCCAGATCAAGACGGGCGCCCCCGCTCGCAGCGAGCGCGTCGCGAAGTACAACCAGCTGCTGCGCATCGAGGAGGACCTCGGCGAGGCCGCGGAGTACGCCGGCGCCGCCGCGTTCCCGCGCTTCGAGGGCTGACCCCCGCGGTTCGGCCGCGACGGGAGGGCACTCGCCGATATCCTCGGCGGGTGCCCTCCGTCCGTCCTGCCTCCGGTCAGCTGCGCGTGTCGTGGCTCCTGCTCGTCGCGGTCGGCCTCGTCCTCGCCGGCGTCGTCACGCTCGCGCCCTCCATCGGGCTGCTGCTCGAGCAGCGCCGCGACATCGCCGCGCTCGAGGCGCAGGTGACGGCGCAGCAGGAGAACGTCGAGGCGCTGCAGCAGGAGCAGGCGCGCTGGGACGACCCCGCCTACATCGAGGCGCAGGCGCGCGACCGGCTGTTCTTCGTCTACCCGGGCGAGACGAGCTTCGTGCTGCTCGACGACCGGTCGGCGCTCGAGACGGCCTCCGCCGACGTGCCCTCGGCGACGATCGAGCAGCCGACCGAGGACTGGGTCGCCGCGACCGCCACGTCGTTCCTCGTCGCGGGCCTGACCGACGACGGGCCGTCGTCGTTCGGCGAGCCGGCCGAGGTGGGGGAGCCGCAGTGATCGACCCGGCCACCGAGCGCGACCTCGAGATCATGGCGTCCCAGCTCGGCCGCACGATGCGCGGCGTGCTCGGCATCGGCGCCCGCTGCGCGTGCGGCGCGCCGACCGTCCTGGTGACGGCGCCGCGACTGCCCGACGGCACGCCGTTCCCCACCTTCTACTACCTCACGCATCCGGCCGCCGCCGCCTCCGCGTCGCGGCTCGAGGCCGACGGCACGATGGCCGAGCTGCAGCGGCGGCTCGAGGAGCCCGAGACGGCGGATGCGTATGCCGCGGCCCATGCGGCGTACCTCGCCGACCGGGAGGCCCACGGGCACGTCGAGGAGATCGCCGGCATCTCGGCCGGCGGCATGCCGACGCGGGTGAAGTGCCTGCACGCGGTGATCGCGCACTCGCTCGCCGCCGGACCGGGCGTGAACCCGATCGGCGACGCCGCCCTGGCGCTCGCCGACTGGTCGCCCGAGGTGTGCGCCTGCCCGCCCGAGGACCGGGGCCCGCGCGCGACCGGCACGGATTCCCACCCGCGATAGACTGCTCCCACATCCACATCTGATACCGGGGAAGAAGCGCGCTTTGACCAAGATCCTCATCGTCGGCGGCGGCTACGCCGGCCTGTACACCGCACGCGGGCTCGAGCGTCTGCTCGGGGAGGCCGAGGCCGAGATCACCATCGTGGATCCGCTGTCGTACATGACCTACCTGCCGTTCCTGCCGGAGGTCGCCGCGGGCTCCATCGAGCCGCGCCACGCGGTCGTGCCGCTGCGCCGCCACCTGAGCCGCACCCGCGTCGTGCAGGCGAAGGTCACGAACGTCGACCATGCGACCAAGGTCGCGACGATCCAGCCCGAGCTCGGCGAGCCGACGGCGATGGCGTACGACGTCATCGTCATGACCGCCGGCTCCGTCTCGCGCACCTTCCCGATTCCGGGCGTCGCCGACGAGGCGATCGGCATGAAGACGATCGAGGAGGCCGCCGCCGTGCGCGACCGCCTCATCTCGAACTTCGCGAAGGCCGCGGCGCTGCCCGCCGGCCCCGAGCGCGACCGGCTCCTGACCGTCGTGGTCGTCGGCGGCGGCTTCGCCGGCATCGAGACGATCGCCGAGCTGCGCGACTTCGCGACGCACCTGCTCTCGCGCTTCCCCGAGATCGCGTTCGAGGACGTCGCGTTCCACCTCGTCGAGGCGATGGGCCGCATCATGCCCGAGGTGAGCGCCTCGACCGCCGACTGGGTGGTCGAGGACCTCCGCAAGCGCGGCGTCGACGTGCACCTCGAGACCCAGCTGCAGAGCGCGCTCGACGGCGTGTGCGAGCTCTCCACGGGCGAGCGCTT
This sequence comes from Agrococcus sp. SCSIO52902, assembly GCF_022983135.1. Taxonomy (GTDB): domain Bacteria; phylum Actinomycetota; class Actinomycetes; order Actinomycetales; family Microbacteriaceae; genus Agrococcus; species Agrococcus sediminis. Next base: position 289,874 of record NZ_CP095269.1, on the reverse strand, counting down.
CGGCTCCGACCTCATCATCTGGACCGCCGGCGTCATGGCGAACCCTGTCGTTCGTGCCACCGACCTCCCGCTCGACGACCGCGGCCGCATCACCGCGCTCGCGACGCTGCAGGTGGCACGCGACGGCGTCGTCGTGCCCGACGCCTGGACCGCGGGCGACGTCTCGGCCGTGCCCGACAAGTCGAAGACCCCCGGCCCCGGCGGCTTCTGCGTGCCCAACGCGCAGCACGCGGTGCGCCAGGCGAAGCTGCTCGCGAAGAACATCGTCGCGGTGCTGCGCGGCGACGCGCCCCGCGAGTACATCCACGACAACGAGGGCGCCGTCGCGGGCCTCGGCCTCTGGAACGGCGTGTTCCAGAAGGGCAAGATCGCCATCAAGGGGCCGCTGGCCTGGCTGGCGCACCGCGGCTACCACGGCCTCGCGATGCCGATGTGGGAGCGCAAGATCCGCGTCTTCACGGGCTGGTGGAACAACTTCTGGCTGGGTCGCGACATCGCCGAGCTCTCCGACCGCGAGGTGCCGCGCCAGGCGTTCGAGACGTTCGCGTCGCGCCCGAAGCCGAAGGTCGACGCCTAGGCTCCGCTCTTCGCGACACGACAGCGCCGCGTCCCTTCCGAGGGGCGCGGCGCTGTCGTATCGTTGTCGTGGACGCCCGTCCAAGTAGGCGTGCAGAACGGAGCTCGCGTGGCGCGGAAGCCGGCCGCGGTGCGGCGTCGGGACCTCGTGGAGGCAGGGCTGCGCGTGATCGCGCGCGAGGGGATGCACGGGGCAACCGTGCGGGCGATCGTCGCCGAGGCGGGCGTGCCGCTCGCGACCTTCCACTACGTGTTCTCGTCGCGCGACGAGATGATCGGCGAGGCCTACGCCTTCGTGGCGCTGCGCCCCGAGGAGAACACCATGGCGGCGATGCCGGAGGGCGCGACCCTCGACGACGCCATCCGCGCCATCTTCACGCTGTGGTTCGAGCGGTTCCTCGAGCACCCCGAGTACGAGCTCGCGATCATGGAGATCATGGCGTACTGCAGCCGCACGCCCTCGCTCGCGCACCTCCCGGGCGAGGTGCAGGAGCGCTACCTCGAAGCCGTGACGGATGCGGTGGAGGGCCTGCGCGAGCACTTCGGCGCGAGCGCGGCGATGCCCGCCCGCGACGCGGCGGCGCTCGTGCTGCACCTGACCGACGGCCTCACGTACTGCTGGCTGCGCACCCACGACACCGAGGCATCCCACCGCTTCATCGAGGCCGCCGTGCCGCTCGTGCGGCGCACGATCGACGACCGCTCGTGAGCGGGATCCGGCTCGAGGGTGCGGCGCCCTGGCTCGCCGAGGCCACTGGCGCCGGCTCGACGCGGCGACCGCGCACTTCGACGGGCCGTTCGCGGCGCTGTCGCTCGAGGCGCTCGCGCACAACGCCGCCGACATGGCGCGCCGCGCGGCCGGCACGCGTCTGCGGCTGGCCACGAAGTCGGTGCGCAGCCGCCCGGTGATCGAGGCTGTGCTGCGCCTGCCCGGCTGGCACGGCGTGCTCGCCGCGACCCTGCCGGAGGCGCTCTGGCTCGCCGCGACGGTCGACGACGTGCTGCTCGGGTACCCGACCGTCGACCGGGGTGCGCTGCGCGCGCTCGCCAGCGACGACCTGGCGCGCGAGCGGGTGACGCTCATGGTCGACAGCGTCGAGCACCTCGACGCGATCGACCGCGCGGCTCCCGGCCACCCCGAGCTGCGGGTGGCGATCGAGCTCGACGCGTCGCTCGAGGTGGGGCCCCTGCGGGCGGGCGTGCGGCGATCGCCCCAGCACCGCCCCGAGCAGCTGCGCGCGCTCGCGCGGGCCGTCGCCGACCGTCGCGGGTTCCGGCTCGTGGGCGTGATGGCGTACGAGGCGCAGATCGCCGGCGTGCAGGACGCCCGGTCGCGCGGGCTCGCGCCGGCCGCCGCGGTGCGGGCGATGCAGGAGCTCTCGCGCCGCGAGCTGCGCGAGCGGCGAGGCGCCGCGATCGCCGCGGTGCGCGAGGTCGCCGAGCTCGAGCTCGTCAACGGCGGCGGCACGGGATCGATCGAGTCGACGGCGGCGGATGCGTCGGTCACCGAGATCGGGGCGGGCAGCGGCCTGTTCGGTCCCCACCTCTTCGACGGCTACCGCAGCTTCCGGCCCGCGCCGGCGCTCGCGTTCGCCCTGCCGGTCGTGCGTCGGCCGGGGCCGGGCTCGGTGACGCTGCTCGGCGGCGGCTGGGTCGCCTCCGGGCCCGCGGGCGCCGACAAGCAGCCGCTCGTCGCGTGGCCGGAGGGCATGCGCCTGGATCCGCGCGAGGGGGCGGGCGAGGTGCAGACGCCCGTGCTCGGGGAGGCCGCCGACCGGCTGCGGCTCGGCGACCGCGTGTGGCTGCGCCATGCGAAGGCCGGCGAGCTGTGCGAGCGCACCGACCGCCTGCACGTCGTCTCGGGCGACCAGGTGGTGACCAGCATCCCCACGTACCGTGGCGAGGGGAGGGCGCTGCTGTGACGTGGACGAACTGGGCCCGGTCGCAACGGGCCGAGCCGCGCGAGGTCGACGCGCCGCTGACGATCGAATCGGTGCGCCGCGCCGTCGAGCGCGTCGCCGCGCGCGGCGGCACGATGCGCCCCGTCGGCAGCGGGCACTCGTTCTCGGGTGCCGCTCGGCCCGACGACGCACAGCTGCGGCTCGACGGCCTCACCGGCCTGCTCGACGTCGACCGCGAGCACCGGCGGGCGACGGTGCTGGCCGGCACGCGCATCCGCGACCTGTCGCTGCTGCTCGCGCAGCACGGGCTCGCGCTCGACAACCTGGGCGACGTCGACGTGCAGACGATCGCGGGCGCGATCTCGACCGGCACCCACGGCACGGGACTCGCGCACCGCTCGATCGGCGCATCCGTCGTCGCGGCGACGCTCGTCGCGGGCGACGGCAGCCTCGTGCGCGTGAGCGACGAGGAGCGGCCCGACCTGCTGCCCGCCGTGCGGCTGGGGCTCGGGGCGCTGGGCGTGCTCGTCGACGTGACGCTGCAGTGCGTGCCCGCGTTCGCGCTCGACGCGGTCGAGACGACGGTGGCGCTCGACGCCGTGCTCGACGACTGGATGGGGCTCCTCGAGCGCACCGACCACTTCGAGTGCTACTGGTTCGCCGCCACGCGGGTCGCGGCGACGAAGTCGAACACGCGCGTCGACGGGCCGCTCCGGCCGCGCTCGGCCGTCGGCCGATTCGTCGACGAGCGGCTGCTCACCGACGTCGGCCACCGGGCGCTGCTCGCGCTCGGCGCGCTCGTGCCCGCGACGGCGGCCCCGCTCAACGAGCTGTCGGCGCGGCTGCTGCCGCGCGGGAGGTTCGTCGAGCCGAGCCACGAGGTGTTCGCGGCGCCGCGCGCGGTGCGGTTCCGCGAGCTCGAGTACGGGCTGCCGGTCGCGGCCGTGCCCGAGGCGCTGCGCGAGATCGACCGGGCGCTGCGTCGCGCCGACCTCGTGCTGACGTTCCCGTTCGAGCTGCGCGCGGCCGCCGCCGACGACGCCCACCTGTCGACGGCGCTCGGGCGCGACACCGGCTACATCGCGGCGCACCGGTGGTGGCGCGAGGATCCCCGGCCGCTGTTCGAGATCGTCGAGCCCATCCTGCTCGCGCACGACGGCCGGCCGCACTGGGGCAAGCTGCACTCGCTGCGGGCGCCCGAGCTCGCCGAGCGCTTCCCGGGCTTCGCCGCGTTCGCCCAGGCGCGCGACGAGCTCGACCCCGCGCGCGTCTTCGCGAGCTCGTGGACGCGCAGGGTGCTCGGGGCCTGACCGTCCTACAGTGGAGGGCATGGAAGACCCCCTCCTCTGGCTCTGGATCGCGATCGGCGCGATCGTCGTCGTCGTGCTCGTCCTCGTCGTGTGGACGGCCTCGGCCGCCGCGTCGATGCGGCGCCTCGCCGAGACGGTCGACGCGCGCTGGAGCGCCCTTGCCGAGACGCTCGATCGGCGCCGCGACGTGGCCGATCCGCTGCTGTCGACCGCCGACGAGGGGCAGCGCCGCACGGCGGCGGATGCCTTCGGCCGGCTCGAGAGCGCGCGGCTGCCGGGGGAGAAGGCCGAGGCGGAGGCCGCGGTGCAGCGGGCGCTGCGCCCGCTCGTGCAGGCGGCCGGGTCGCAGCCCACGGGATCGGCGGCCGCGGATGCACGAGCCGCGCTCGCGGCGCTCGACGACGAGGCGCAGGCGCGCCGCCGCGACTACAACACGGGGGCGCGCGAGCTGAACGCCAAGGGCCGCCGGTTCCCGACGTCGCTGTTCAAGGGCTCCGCGGGCGTGCCGCGCGAGTTCTTCGAGGTCGACCAGGCGGGCGCGGTCGCGGAGCCGCCCCGCATCCAGTTCTGACCACCGCTGGTCGAGGAGCCGCCGCAGGCGGCGTCTCGAGACCACCCGCTAGCCCCGTGCGCCTGGTCTCGTGAAGCGTGCGACCCTTTCCGCTGGTCGAGGAGCCGCCGCAGGCGGCGTCTCGAGACCACCCGGTCGCGCTGTGCGACCGGTCTCGTGACGCGTGCGGGCTGCGCCCGCGCGCTCCTCGACCAAGCGCGGCCCCTTCCGCTGGTCGAGGAGCCGCCGCAGGCGGCGTCTCGAGACCACCCGGGGGCGCTGTGCGGCAGGTCTCGTGACGCGTGCGGGCTCCGCCCGCGCGCTCCTCGACCAAGCGGGGACGGGGTCGGCGTCAGCCCCGCCGCACCGCCGCCGCGACCTCGCGCGCCCACGTGCCCGGTCCCGTCACCTCGACGCTGCCGAGGCCCTGCCACGCCGCCGCCTCGGCGAGCGCGGGCGCGAGCCGCTCGGCCAGCTCACCGGCCCGCGCGGCGTGCGACGGCTCGACGGTCGCGTGCTGCACGCGCAGCACGCCGGCTCGGCGGTCGCTCTTGAGGTCGACGCGGCCGACGAGCTCGTCGTCGACCAGCACCGGCAGCACGTAGTACCCGTGCGCGCGCTGCGACGCGGGCGTGTAGATCGAGATGCGGTACTCGAAGCCCCACAGCCGCTCCGCGCGGGGGCGGTGCCAGACGATGGGGTCGAACGGCGACAGCAGGGCCGTCGCGCGCACGCGGCGGGGGTTGCGCGCCCGCGCCCACCGGTAGGCGGGGCGGCCCCAGCCCTCGACCGACACCGGTTCGAGCTCGCCCGCGTCGACGAGCGCATCCACCGCCTCCTGCGTCTCGGCGCGCTTGAGGCGGTGGTAGTCGGCGAGGTCGTCGAGCGTCGCGACGCCGTACGCCTCGGCGGCGCGCGCCACGAGCACCCGGTGCGCCTCGCCGCGCTCGACCTCCCCGCGCGCGGCCTCGGGCAGCACCGCGTCGGCGACCGCGTAGCGGCGCTCGAACCGCGAGCGGCCCACGGTGACCAGCTCGCCGCGCCGGAAGAGCACGGCCGTCGCCCAGTACGCATCCGACTTGTTCCACCACCCGCCCGGCAGCCGCTCGTGCGCCGGATGCTCCATCTCGCTCGGCCGGATCGGCCCGCGCTCGGCGAACTCCGACAGCACGCCGTCGATGAGCGTCGAGTGCTCGGCGGCCCACCGCTCGTCGCTCGGGCGCATCGGCTGCTGCCGCTTCCACGCCCACAGTGGCCAGTCGGCGACGTCGATGACCGCGGCCTCGTGCGCGACGTACTCGGTGTAGCCGCCGAGCCGCCGCCCGTGGTCGTGGTGCAGCAGCCGGTCGAGCGCGGTGCGGTCGTAGGGCCCGAGCCGGCTCAGCAGCGGCAGGTAGTGGCTGCGCTCGAACACGTTCACCGAGTCGAGCTGCAGGAGGCCGAGCCGGGCGAGGGCCCGCTGCAGGGTCTTGGCGCCGGTGCGGCCGCGCTCGCCGGGCAGCGCCCCGTCGAGCCCGCCCGCGGCGATCGCGATGCGGCGCGCCTGGGCGGCGGAGATGCGGGCTGCGGTCACGCCTCGGAGGCTAGCAACGGCCGCCGACGCATGCCCGCGCCGTGACCGTCCCGCGCCGTAGGATCGACCAATGGTCCTCCGACGCTCCACGCCCGAGGGGCCTGACGCGCCCTCGGGAGCGGTCGACGAGGTGGTGCCCCGCGGCATGCGCATCGCCGGCGCCTGGGCATGGCGCTTCGTCGCCGTCGCCGCGGCCGCCGCGATCGTCATCTGGCTCATCGTCGTCTTCCGCATCGTGGTCATCCCGCTGCTGGTCGCGGCCCTCATCACCACCGCGCTGCTGCCCGTCGTCGACGGCCTCGTGCGCGCCCGCTGGCCGCGCGGGCTCGCGGTCGCGGTGTCGATCGTGGGCCTGCTCGTCGGGGTCGTCGCGCTCGGCTGGCTCGCGGTCTCGCAGATCCGCGACGAGTACCCGGCGCTGCAGGAGCAGGCGGTCGCGTTCTGGGATGAGACGCGGGGCTGGATCCTGTCGCTCCCGTTCGAGATCGACGAGCAGGATCTGCAGGGGTTCGGCACCAACATCATCGGCACGATCCGCGACGACGTCTCCTCCGTGCTCTCGAGCGCGCTGTCGGTCGGCTCGTCCGTCGGACACTTCCTCGCGGGCGTGCTGCTGACGCTCTTCGCGCTCATCTTCGTGCTCGCCGACGGCCAGCGGATCTGGCGCTGGCTCGTGGGCGTGCTGCCGAAGAACGCGCAGGCCGCCACCGACGGCGCGGCCCGCGCCGGCTGGGTGACGCTCGGCAACTTCGTGCGGGTGCAGGTGCTCGTCGCGTTCATCGACGCGGTCGGCATCGGCCTCGGCGCTTTCATCCTGGGGCTGTTCTTCGAGGGCGGCATGCCGATCGTGCTGCCGATCGCGATCCTCGTCTTCCTCGGCTCGTTCATCCCCATCATCGGCGCGATCGTCACGGGCACCATCGCGGTGCTCGTCGTGCTCGTCTCGTTCGGCTTCTGGCCGGCGGTCATCATGCTCGGCATCGTGCTGCTCGTGCAGCAGATCGAGAGCCACGTGCTGCAGCCGCTCATCATGGGCACGGCCGTCAAGGTGCACCCGCTCGCGGTCGTGCTCGCGGTCGGCGCCGGCTCGACGATCGCGGGCATCGCGGGCGCGTTCTTCGCCGTGCCCGTGGTCGCGTTCCTCAACAACTTCGTCAAGACCATCGCGACCGGATCCTGGCGCACCAACCCCGACCCATCCGTGGAGGACGTCGTCCGATGACCGACACGACCCGACCGGGAGCCGCCGCGCTGCCCGGCACCGCAGCCCCGGCCCCGACCGGGTCGGCCCTGCCCGGCCCCGACCTCGCCGGCTTCGAGGCCGCCCGCGCGCGCCTCGTCGACGTCGTGCAGGTCACGCCGATGGAGCGCTCGCGCTACCTGAGCGGCATGCTCGGCGCCGAGGTGTTCCTCAAGTGCGAGAACCTGCAGCGCACCGGCGCCTACAAGATCCGCGGCGCCTACAACATGCTCGCGAAGCTCGACGCCGAGCAGCGCGCCCGCGGCGTCGTCGCCGCATCCGCCGGCAACCACGCGCAGGGCGTCGCGTTCGCCGCGACCGAGCTCGGCATGCGCTCGACGATCTTCATGCCCGTCGGCGTCGCGCTGCCCAAGCTCCAGGCGACGCGCGACTACGGCGCGGCGGTCGAGCTGCGCGGCCTCGACTTCCAGACGGCGCTCGCCGCCGCGATCGAGCACGTCGAGCGCACCGGCGCGACCTTCGTGCCGCCCTACGACCACCCCGACATCATCGAGGGGCAGGGCACGCTCGGGCTCGAGATCCTCGACCAGGTGCCGGATGCGACGACGGTGGTCGTGCCGATCGGCGGCGGCGGGCTCGCGGCCGGGGTCGCCTCCGCCATCCGGCAGCGCGCCGCGCTCGACGGCCGCGAGATCCGCATCATCGGCGTGCAGGCGGAGCGCGCGGCGAGCTACGTCGACTCGCTCGCGGCGGGGGAGCCGACGACGATCGTCACGCGCCCGACCATCGCCGACGGCATCGCGGTCGCGCGCCCTGGCGCCCTGCCGTTCGCGATCATCCGCGACGCCGTCGACGAGGTCGTCACGGTCTCCGACGACGACATCGCGCGGGCGCTCATCGTGCTGCTCGAGCGCGCGAAGCTCGTCGTCGAGCCGGCCGGGGCGGTGGCGATCGCGGCGATCATGACCGGGCTCGTCGCGGCCGACGGCCCGACGGTCGCGGTGCTCTCGGGCGGCAACGTCGACCCGCTGTTCATGGAGCGGGTCATCTCGCGCGGCCTCGCGGCGTCGCAGCGCTACCTGAAGGTGCGGATGGCCCTGCCCGACCGGCCGGGCCAGCTCGCGATCATCGCGCAGATCGTCTCCGACGAGCAGGCCAACGTCGTCGAGGTGCTGCACACGCAGCACGACGCGTGGACGTCGATCACCGACGTCTCGATCGACATCTCGGTCACGACGCGCGGGCCCGAGCACGCCGAGCGGGTGCTCCAGGCGCTCCGGCGCGCGGGCTACGAGCCGCAGGTGCTCTAGACCGCAGCCGCGCTGCCGCACGACGAAGGGCCCCGCGCAGCGCGGGGCCCTTCGTCGGTCGCGGCGGTCGGCCGCGGTGCGCGTGCCTAGCCGCGGTACGTCTGCACGTCGGTGATCTCGACGTCGATCGTCGCGCCCGACGGCGTCTGGTAGCTGGCCTTCTCGCCGATCTTCAGGCCGAGGATCGCCGCGCCGAGCGGGCTCGCCTCGCTGTAGACGTCGAGGTCGTCGCCGGCCTCCGCGATCTCGCGGTTGCCGACCAGGAAGGTGGTCTCGTCGCCGGCGATCGTCGCAGTGACGACGGTGCCGAGCTCGACGACGCCGCTCGCCGTGGGCGCATCGCCGACCTTGGCGGTGCGCAGCAGCTGCGTGAGCTGGGCGATGCGGGCCTCGATCTGCGCCTGGTCGTCCTTGGCCGCGTGGTAGCCGCCGTTCTCCTTGAGGTCGCCCTCGTCGCGGGCCTCCTCGATGCGCTTGGCGATCTCGGCGCGGACGGGACCCTGCAGGTGCTCCAGCTCGCCCTGCAGGCGGTCGTGGGCCTCCTGGGTCAGCCAGGTCTCCGTGGTGCCGTTCATGTGGTCTCCCGATATGCACAGAACCGGCCCCGAGTGGGCCGGTCCGGGGGACAGTCTATGACAGCCAGCACTCCGAGACCAATCCCGTGGTCGCCGGCTCGCTCGTGCGCACCTCGACCCGGTGGGTGCTCGTGAAGCCCTCGGCGGGCGGCAGGTCGAGCTCGAGCCAGCCCACGACGCCGTACGCGGGGTTGAGCGCCTGCACCGCGCACGACACTTCGGTGCCCGCGTCGACCGACACCTCGAAGATCACCTCGACGGTCGTGTCGTCGACGATCGAGAAGCCGATGTCGCGCGTCTGCAGAGATGTGCGGCTCGGGTCGGTGCCGACCCACCACACCCACAGGGTCGCGACCACCAGCACCGCGACGCCCGCCGCGATGCCCAGGATCCGCTCCCGGCGCGACCAGCTGCGCGTGCGCCCGTAGCGGGCTTCGAGATCGGTCATGCGGGCCTGTCGTGGGAGGATGGGTGCGTCCATCCAGCCTACCGTCGCGCCGCTCGGCGCGGCTCGGGCTGCACTTCGAGGGGAGAGCCCGTGCGACGGCTGCTCGCGGTGCATGCGCACCCTGACGACGAGTCCAGCAAGGGCGCGGCGACGCTCGCCCGCTACGCCGCCGAGGGCGCGCAGGTGACGGTCGTCTCCTGCACCGGCGGCGAGAGCGGCAGCGTGCTCAACGAGCGCTTCGAGCCGCTGCACCGCGCCGTGCGCGACATGACGGGGGTGCGCCGCCTCGAGATGGCGGCGGCGCAGGAGGCGCTCGGCATCGACCACGCGTGGCTCGGCTACGTCGACTCGGGGATGCCCGACGAGGGCGAGCCGCTGCGCGAGCTCTCGTTCGCCACCATCCCGCTCGAGATCTCGGGCCGCCCGCTCGTGCGGCTCATCCGCCGCCTCCGGCCCCACGTGGTCGTGACCTACGACGAGACGGGCGGCTACCCGCACCCCGACCACATCCGCTGCCACGAGGTGACCATGTGGGCGGTCGAGCACGCGGCGCGCGGCCTGCCGGAGCTCGGCGAGCCGTGGGAGGTGCCGAAGGTGTACTTCGACCGCACGATGAGCGGCGCCCGGCTGCGCGCGCTCCTGGGGGCGCTCGAGCACACGGCGCCCGACGACGAGCGGCTGCCGTTCGTGCGCGAATGGGCCGAGCGGATGGGCGATCGCGGCGAGACGATGACGACCCGCGTCGACGTGGCCGCGCACCTCGAGGCGCGCGACCTCGCGCTGCGGGCCCACGCGAGCCAGGTGGATCCCGAGTCGCGCTTCTTCTTCTGGCCGAACGAGCTGCTGCGCCAGACGTGGCCGACCGACGACTACGAGCTCGTGCGCTCGCGCGTGCCCGCCGACGGGCCGGAGGACGACCTCTTCGCCGGCGTCGAGGAGGACGCATGATGCCGCTGCTGCTCGAGGAGCTGCCCTACGACCCCAACCAGGTCACGCCGGGCTGGATCGGGTTCACCGCGACGGCGCTCGTGGCGATCGTCATCATGGCGCTCATGTGGGACTTCAACCGCCGGGTGCGGCGCATCAGCGACCGCGCCGAGGCGAAGGAGCGCATCGCGGCCGAGCTCGCCGAGCAGCGCTCGGCCGAGGCGCCGGATGCCCCGGCCGGGCACCGCGCGGACGACGCGGACGGGCGCGCCGACGACGCGCCGCCGCGCACCCCCTGACGAGTCCGGAGCCCCCGCAGACGACCCCTTGACGGGCCCGAGGGCCGGGCGGACACTGAGCGCAGCAGCGTCGCCCGTGCCGGGCGGCGCTCGCGGCATGCCCGCCGGAGGGAGCTCTCATGCGCCGTCGTCTTCGCAGCCCCAGGGACATCGACGCGTTCGGCCGGCTCGTCGCGGCCCTGCGCGTCCATCTCGAGCAGCGGCATCCTGCCAACGACGCGGAGCGCGCCATCGCCGAGTCGATGCGGGCGCACGAGGTGCCCGTCGACGCGGCCAGGCGCATGCTCCAGACCTTCGACGCGATGCCTCGCCGCGCGCGGCTCACGCTGCTCGGCGACGTCGCCGACCCGGGCTTCGTGCCCGCCGAGCGCACTCTCGAGCGCCCTGAGCGCACCGCGCAGCCGGTGACGCTCACCGTGTCGTCGACGGTGCTCGCGCGGCTCGGCCGCCTCATCGACACCGGCGCCGTGGCCACCGGCGACGTGCGGGAGGAGATGCTCGACGAGCAGACCGATGCGGCGCCCGTCTACACGATCAACTACCGAGGGCTCTGGTGCGAGGACGAGACCACGTGGGACTGGGTGTCGTGGGCGGACGAGATCTACGTCATCACGAGCGCCGTGCATGTCGAGGGCGGTGCGAACGTGGTGCGCACCGAGCGGCACCCGGTCGCCGAGGACGATCGCTGGTACGAGGACGTCGACTCCGACGAGGCGAGGCTCGGCCCGGTCGCCGCGTGCTGGCACGGCAGGGCCGACACCGTCTCGCTCACCGCGGTCGTGATGGAGCACGACATGGGCGACCCGGACGCGTACCGGGAGGAGCTCGACGCGCTCGTCAAGGCGGCGCTCGCCGTGCTCGCCTACTTCTACCCGCCCGCGGCGCTCGCCCAGCTGCTGAGCTCCACGATCACCGACGCGGTCAACTGGCTGCTCGACACCGCCGACGACCCGATCGAGACGCAGACGGTGGTGCACTCGAGCGGCATGCTCGAGGCGCTGTCGACCAGCTATCGCGCGACGTACCTCGGCGAGGGCCAGCGGCACACCGGCCTCGAGTACCACTTCCTCACGAACCACGCCGGCGGCGGCGCGCGCTACGTCCTGGGCTTCGAGGTGCTGCGCGACCCGGAGCACCTGCCGGAGGGCCCGTTCCTCTAGCGCCGCCTCACAGCACGGCGAGCGACGTCGCCCGCCACCGGCCGTCGAGGCCCTCGAGGCGGATCGCGACCGCGCGGCTGCGCCCCGACGAGCGCACGACCACCGCGCCCTCGACCACGCCGTCGGCCGTGTGGCACGCGCGCACGCTCGTGATGGCGAAGCCGGGCACGGTGCGCTCGGCGCTGCGGCCCCGGCCTCGCCGGGCGCTGAGCGCCCGCTGCACGAGCAGGTCGTAGGTCGGCTCGGTGACCCAGCGCGCGATCTGCTGCACCTCGCGCACGCCGAGCAGGATCTCGATCACGCTCGTGGCGAGGTTCTCGAGCAGCGGCGCCGGGTCGGGCAGGGCCGCCGACGAGCACGGCTGGAAGTCGAAGAACTCCTCGGCGTCGACCGCCGTCATCCGTCGTCTCGTCACGCGCTGCCCCCTCGCATCCGGCGCCTCCCGGGTCGGCCTCGCACCGCGGCGAGCCGTCGCGGGAGAAGGTAGCCGGATGCGCGGCGGGCGGGGGATGGGCAGATCTGCCCTGTGGAGAGCGCTCGACACGGGCGCGTCCGCGGCGGTTAGATTCGCCCGCGTGCGCTTCGACGACCTCTTCGACGACCTCGAGAGCCAGCTCGAGGCCGAGCTGGGGGCCGAGCGGCGCGACCTCGAGGCGGAGGAGGAGCGGTTCCGCGTCGGCCGGCTCGAGCTGCGCGAGCGCATCGCCGCGGCGCCGCGGGCGCTCGACCTCACGCTCCGCGGCGGCGGGCGCCTGCGCCTGCGCCGCATGGCCCTCGGGCGCGACTGGCTCAACGGCGTCGTGCTCGAGGGCGCGCCCGCCGAGACGGGCGCGATCGTGCCGCTGCAGGCGATCGCCGGCATCGAGCTCGACGCCGACGGCGCCGCTGCCTCGGTGCGGCCGACCGCCGCCGAGGGCGACCTGCAGGCGCGCCTCAGCTTCGCGTTCGCGCTCCGCGACCTCGCGCGCCGGCGCGCGCCGGTCATCCTCGAGGGAGCACTGCCGGTGGCGGGCACGATCGACCGCGTCGGGCGCGACCACCTCGACCTCGCCGTGCACGAGCCGGGCGCGCATCCGCGGCTCGGCACCGTGCGCTCGTGGCGGATCGTGCCGTTCTCGGCCTTCGACTGGGTGCGGCTGCCGTAGCGGGTCAGCGCTGGCCGAACAGGTCGGCGATGCTCGCCGACTGCGCCTGCCGCCACAGCCCGCGACGGCGCTCGAGCTCGAGCTCGCGGTCGACCCACGACTGCACCTCGTCGTCGGCGACGCGCCACGCGCCGCCCACGCGCACGCCGCGCAGCTCGCCCGCCTCGAGCAGCTCGACCACCGCGGCCGGCGTCGTGCCGAGCACCTCGGCGACGTCGGCGACGGCGAGGAACCGGCGGGCTTCGATGGGCATGGCCCCATTGTGGGGGAGCGTCGCGCCGCGTGAGCCGACCCTGTGGAGAACTTCAGCGACGCGCCCGGGCCTCCTGCCACGGTGGTGCCACCGACGAGGGAGGACGCCATGGCAGCACGCCGCACCTGGATGGATCCGAGGCTCGTGATCGGCGTCGTCCTCGTGCTCGCGTCGCTCGCGGGCGTGTGGCTCGTCGTGCAGGAGTCCTCGCGCACCGAGCGAGCGTGGTCGGCGACCCGCACGCTGCTGCCGGGCGAGACGATCGGCGCCGGCGACGTCGAGCCGGTCGACGTGCGCCTGCCGCAGTCGCACGGCCACTACCTGGATGCGTCGCACGACCCGGTGGGGCTCGTCGTCGCGTCGACGGTCGGGCAGGGCGAGGTGCTGCCCGTGCGCGCGGTCGGCACCGCCGCGAGCGACGATCGCGCCGCGGTCGTGATCGACGTCGAGGGCGCACTGCCGCGCTCGGTGCGCGCCGGCGCCATCGTCGACGTGTGGACCGCGGCGCCCGCGGAGGACGGCTTCGCCGCGCCCGACGTGCTGGTCGACGGCGCGGTCGTGGTGGGGCTGCTCGAGGACGAGGGGATCCTCGCGACCTCGGGAGCGCAGCTCGAGCTGCTCGTGCCGAGGGACGAGACCGCGCTGCTGCTCGAGGCCGTCTCCAACCAGCACGCGCTGAGCGTCGTGCCGCTCGCCCAGCCGGTCGAGGCGGCGCCGTGATCGGCATCGCCGTCTCGGCGCCGCTCGAGCGCGAGGACGCCATCGTGCGCGAGGCCGCGCGGCACGGGCACCGCGTCGCGATCCGCGCGGCGACCGCCGCCGACCTCGTCGAGCGGCTCGCCGCCCGTCCCGCCGACGCCGAGCCGCGCATCGACCTCGTGCTGGTGGTGGCCGACGAGCACCACGCGAGCCGCGCGCTCGTCGAGGCGTGCGACGAGCGGGCGCTGCGGCTGCTCGCGCTCGCCGACAGCGCCGCCGAGCGCGCCCGCGCCGCCACGCTCGGCCTCGACGCGGTCGCGTGGGCCGACGGGTTCGCGGGCGTCGAGGCCGCCGCGACGCCTTCGGCCGACGAGGCGCCGGCCGCGGCGCGGGAGCGCGGCCGCGTCATCGCGGTGTGGGGCCCGGCGGGCGCGCCGGGCCGCACGACGGCCGCCATCGCGCTCGCCGCGGAGCTCGCGCTGCTGGGCCGCAGGGTCGCCCTCGTCGACGCCGACACCACGAGCGCATCCGTCGCCCCCGCGCTCGGGCTGCTCGACGAGTCGCCCGGCTTCGCCGCCGCGGCGCGCCTCGCGCGCGCCGGCAGCCTCACCGTCGACGAGCTCGACCGCGTCGCCCAGCAGGTGCCCACGATGGGCGGTGTCGTGCGCGTGCTCACGGGGATCGGCCGCGCGAGCCGCTGGCCCGAGCTCGGCGGCGATCGCGTCGCCGAGGTGCTCGAGCGCTGCCGCGACTGGGTCGACTGCACCGTCGTCGACGTGGCCGCGAGCCTCGAGCGCGACGAGGAGATCTCGAGCGACCTGTTCGCGCCGCGGCGGCATGCGGCGACGATCGCGGCGCTCGAGGGCGCCGACGAGATCGTCGCGGTGTCGGGCGGCGACGCGGTCGGGATCGCGCGCCTCGTGCGGGCGCTGCCCGAGCTGCGCGAGCTCGTGCCGCAGGGCAGGGTGCGGGTCGTGGTGAACAAGGTGCGGGCCTCCGCGATCGGCGTCGCGCCCGAGCTGGCGGTGCAGGAGACGCTGCGGCGGCTCGCCGCCGTCACGCCCGAGGCGTGCTGGCCCTACGACGCGCGCGCCGCCGATGCGGCGCTGCTCGAGGGGCGGCCGCTCGTCGACGTCGCGGGGCGCTCGCGGCTGCGCCGTCGCGTGCAGGAGCTCGCCGCCGCGCTGCTGCCCGGCGACGCGCCGCCCAGTCGGGCGGCCCTGCGCGCGGCCGAGCGGCCCAGGCGCAGCTGGCGCGCCGCGCTACGCTGATCGGGTGACGAGCCTGACGTCGATCGCCGAGCGCTACGGCCGCCTGGATGAGCAGGACGTGCGCTGGCTCCACCGGCTCGTGGCCGACTTCCAGCTGCTGGCCGACCTCGCCATCGGCGACATCGTGCTGTGGCTGCCGACCGGCGACGAGCACGGCTACATCGCCGTGCAGCACGCGCGTCCCGCCGGCGCGGCGACGCTCTTCTACCGCGACATCGTCGGTCAGCCGGTGCGGAACGCGTGGCGCGAGCAGGTCGGCCGCGCCTTCGAGGAGGGCATCTCGCTCGACGGCGACTCGCCCGAGTGGGGCGTCGAGACCGATGCGAAGGTGCGGGCCATCCCCGTGCGGCGGCGCGAGGCGGAGCCGTCGATCGCGCTCGTCGAGCAGCCGATCGCCGTCATCACGCGGCACGCCAACCACGCCGACACGCGCAGCGCCGGCCGCCTCGAGCGCACCTTCAAGGAGTGCGCCGACCAGCTGTTCCGCATGATCGCCGACGGCGACTTCCCGGACCAGGCGGCCCCGTCCGGTCCGCGCCGCGGTGCCGCGCGCGCATCCGACGGCCTGATCCGGCTCGACCAGGCGGGCACCGTCACCTTCGCGAGCCCCAACGCGCTCTCGGCCTTCACGCGGCTCGGCTTCGTCGGCGAGCTCGAGGGGGAGTCGCTCGCCGAGATCACCACCGAGCTCATCGACGACTCGCACGAGGTCGACGAGGCGCTGCCGCTCGTCGTGACCGGTCGCGCGCCCTGGCGCACCGACATCGAGACGCGCACGGTGACGCTGACGCTCCGTGCGCTGCCGCTGCGGCGCGGGGCGTCGAGGCTCGGGGCGATCGTGCTGGTGCGCGACGTCACCGACCTGCGCATGCAGGAGCAGACGCTCATCACCAAGGACGCGACGATCCGCGAGATCCACCACCGGGTGAAGAACAACCTGCAGACGGTCGCGGCACTGCTGCGCATCCAGTCGCGGCGCACGAAGAGCGACGAGGCGCGCACGGCGCTGCAGGACGCCGAGCGGCGCGTGTCGTCGATCGCGGTCGTGCACGACACGCTCTCGGAGGGCCTCAGCCAGTCGGTCGACTTCGACGCGGTCTTCGACCGGTCGATGAAGCTCACGAGCGAGCTCGCCTCCATCCACAGCGCGCACGTGCGCACCGAGCGGCTCGGCTCCTTCGGCGTGCTGCCGAGCGGCTACGCGACGCCGCTCGCGCTCGCGCTGACCGAGCTCGTCACGAACGCGGTCGAGCACGGGCTCGCCGGCCGGCAGGACGGGCTCGTGCGCATCACCGCCCGGCGCGACGACGAGTGGCTCACGGTGCAGGTGTGCGACAACGGCGCCGGCCTGCCGCAGGGCAGGGTCGGCAGCGGGCTCGGCACGCAGATCGTGAAGACGCTCGTCACCGGCGAGCTGTCGGGCTCGATCGACTGGGGCGCTCGGGCGAGCGAGGGCACCGAGGTGACGGTGCGGGTGCCGCTCGGCTACATCCGCGAGGACGACGAGGCCTGAGGCCGCGCGCCTCCCCCGCGCACACGAGAGCGGGGCCGCCTTCCGGCGACCCCGCTCGAAGCGTCGTGGCTGTCAGCCCGCGCGGCGCGCGCGAGCGGCGCGGCGCTTGAGGGCGCGGCGCTCGTCCTCCGACAGGCCGCCCCAGACCCCGGAGTCCTGGCTGGTCTCGAGTGCGTACTGCAGGCACATCTCGGTCACCGGGCAGGTCGCGCACACGGCCTTCGCCTTCTCGATCTGCTCGAGCGCGGGGCCCGTGTTGCCGACCGGGAAGAACAGCTCGGGGTCGACCGTCAGGCATGCAGCGTCGTCGCGCCAGTCCATAGATGTGCTCCTTGTAGATTGGAGGGGGAGCCGCGCTTCGCGAGAGACGCGGCGCGGGAAGTCTCAGGGCGTCGCAGCTCTGCCGCCCGAAGTGCAATGTTTCCACAGGCCCCCCAGAGAGGCAAGGGTTTTCTCCGTGAGCGATGTCTCCCGAGCCCGTCCTTCGACCGCTGCGGCGGCCGCCGCGCTGATGCTGCTCGAGGGCCTCGGCATGATCGCCGTCGCCGTCTGGCTGGCCATCGCGGCGCTCGGCGACCCGGTCGAGCACATCGCCGGCGGCCTCTTCCTCGCGGTGCTCGCGGCGGGTGCGGCGCTGTTCCTCGCGGCGGCCGGCAAGGCCATGCTCGACGGGCGCGCGTGGTCGCGCGCGGCGGCGGTCGTGTGGCACGTGCTGCTGCTGGGCGTCGCGCTCGGCACCTTCGACGGTGGCGAGGGGCCCGTGTGGCTCGCGGTGCTGCTGGCCGCGGTCGCGATCACCGGCTTCACGCTCGTGCTGCGCAGGAGCGTGACCGGCTGGCTGCGCCGCGACGAGTGACGCGGCGGCGTCAGTCGCGGAAGGCGAGCCGCTTCGCGAGCATGTCGAGGTGGCCCTTCGCCTTCGTGTTGTAGAAGGCGTGCGTGATGACGCCCTGCTCGTCGAGCACGAAGGTCGAGCGGCGCACGCCTTCGACGATGCGGCCGTAGCTGTTCTTCTCGCCGAAGGTGCCCCACGCGCGGTGCACCGAGAGGTCGGCGTCGCTCAGCAGCGGGAACTCCAGGCCGTCGAGCTCGGCCGCGCGCGCGAGCTTCTCGACCGAGTCGCGAGAGATGCCGACGACGGCATAGCCGTGGCCGCCGAGGTCGGGCAGCGCGTCGTTGAAGTCGCACGCCTGCTGCTTGCACGCGGAGGTGAGCGCCTCCGGGTAGAAGTAGACGATGGCCTTTTGGCCCCGCAGATCCGAGAGCGCGACGGATGCGCCGTGCTGGTCGGGCAGGGTGAAGTCGGGGGCGGGCATGCCGGGCTCGAGGTGCGTCATCGGCTCCATCCAACCAGGCGGGGCGCGACGCGACCGCGGTGGCGGGCGATGCGCGCCTGTGCTATCGTTGATCCTCGGCCGGTGAGGCCATGCACCTCTAGCTCAATTGGCAGAGCAGTTGACTCTTAATCAATTGGTTCCGGGTTCGAGTCCCGGGGGGTGTACCAGAGGCCCCGGGTCCGCGTGCAGCGGGCCCGGGGCTTTTCCCGTCCCTATCGCTCGCCCCGCCGCGGTCATAGCCTGAGCCCGAGCCGAGGAGGCGCGCATGCGGGCACTGGTGGTCTACGAGTCGCTGTGGGGCAACACGGCATCGATCGCGCAGGCGATCGCCGATGAGCTGCGCTCGTCGATGGAGGTCGAGGTCGTCGACACGGATGCGGCGCCCACGAGCGTCGACGGGTACGACCTGGTGCTCGTCGGCGGTCCGACGCACGCGTTCTCGATGACGCGCCCGTCGACCCGCGAGACCGCCGTCGCGCAGCACGGCGCCCCGATGTCGCCGGGTCGCGGCATCCGCGAGTGGCTCGACGGGCTCGTGCAGGCGCCGCGAGGCACGCGAGCGGTCACCTTCGACACCCGCGTCGACCGCCCGCGGCTGCCCGGCTCGGCCGCGCGCGCCGCGAAGCAGGAGCTGCGCAGCCTCGGCTTCGACATCGTCGCGAAGCAGGAGAGCTTCCGTGTGCACGACTACGGCGGGCCCTTGGTCGACGGCGAGGCGGAGCGGGCGCGCGACTGGGCGAGGGGCATCGCCCGGGCGGTGCTCGCGGCCTGACGCCGCACGACGGCACGGCTCAGGAGTTCAGAGCGTCCGCTCCCAGACGCCGTCGAGCAGCATCAGCACCACAGCGCCGCCATGCTCGTCGGCACCCGCGAGGCGCACGTACATGAGCGAGTCGCAGGCCATGAGGCGCTCGATCTCGACCGTCGTGCGCGCTGCCCACGCGCGCAGCTGCCCGGCGTCGTGCGCGCAGTGGTTCAGCTCGAGCAGCAGCTCTTCCAGCTGCGCCTCGTTGTAGGCGACGTTCGGGGCGGTTGCCGCGATCATGGCTGAATGTTAGCCACCGTGGCTAACGATCGGGAGAGTGACTTCTCGCGCTACTGCCGGTACGACGAGAGGAAGCTGCCGATGCGCTCGACCGCGTGCACGAGGTCGCGCTTCCAGGGCAGCGTCACGATGCGGAAGTGGTCGGGCGCGGGCCAGTTGAAGCCCGAGCCGTGGGTGACGAGGATCTTCTCCTGCCGCAGCAGGTCGAGCGCGAACTGCGCGTCGTCGTGGATCTCGTGCACCTCAGGGTCGAGCCGCGGGAACGCGTAGAGCGCGCCCTTCGGGTTCACGACGCTCACGCCCGGGATGGCCCGCAGCCCCTGCACGGCGGCGTCGCGCTGCTCGAGCAGCCGCCCGCCGGGCAGGATGAGGTCCTCGATCGACTGGTGCCCGCCGAGCGCCACCTGGATGCCGTACTGCGCCGGCACGTTGGGGCACAGGCGCGTCGAGGCGAGCAGCGTCAGCCCCTCGAGGAAGCCCTTCGCGTGGTCCTTCGGCCCGGTGATCGCGAGCCACGCCGACCGGAAGCCGGCCGCGCGGTAGGTCTTCGACAGGCCGTTGTACGTGAGCACCAGCAGGTCGTGCGCGAGCGTCGCGATCGACACGTGCTGCGCCTCGTCGTAGAGGATGCGGTCGTAGATCTCGTCGGCGAGGATCAGCAGCGAGTGCCGGCGCGCGAGGTCGACGATGCCCTGCAGCACCTCGCGCGAGTAGACCGCGCCGGTGGGGTTGTTGGGGTTGATCACGACGATGGCCTTCGTGCGCGGCGTGATCTTGGCCTCGATGTCGGCGAGGTCGGGCGCCCAGTCGGACGACTCATCCGTCAGGTAGTGGATGGGCGTGCCGCCGCCGAGCGACGTCATGGCCGTCCAGAGGGGGTAGTCGGGGGCGGGGATCAGCACCTCGTCGCCCGCGTCGAGCAGCGCCTGCATCGTCATCGTGATGAGCTCGGAGACGCCGTTGCCGAGGTAGACGTCGTCGACGGTGAGCTGCGGGAAGCCGTCGACGTCCTCGTAGCGGGTGACGACCGCGCGCCGCGCGGAGAGCACGCCCTTGGAGTCGGAGTAGCCCTGCGCGAGCGACAGGTTGGCGATCATGTCCTGCACGATCGTGTCGGGCGTCTCGAAGCCGAACGGCGCGGGGTTGCCGATGTTCAGCTTGAGGATCCGGTGCCCCTCGGCCTCGAGCCGTGCGGCCTCGGCGGCCACGGGTCCTCGGATCTCGTAGAGGACGTGCTTCAGCTTCGACGACTGATCGAGCGACTTCAGGGCCATTGCACCATGCTAGGCGCGCTGCTCCCGCCACTCGGGCGCAGGTGGACCGCGCCGCGCGTCAGCCGGGCAGCTGCAGCAGCCCGCCGGCGGAGCGGGTCGTGGCGGCCGCGACGGCCATCGCCCGCTCGAGCGGCCCGGCCCATCCGCCCGCGTGGTCGCCCGCGAGCACCGATGCGGCGAGCGAGGCGAGCACGCTGTCGCCCGCGCCGATCGTGTCGACGATCGGGTCGGTGAGGGCCGGCACGGATGCGTCGACCCAGCCCCGGGCGGTGACGACGCGGGCGCCCTGGGGCCCGCGGGTGATCGCGACCGCCCGGGTGCCGGAGTCGAGCCACCGCGAGGCGGTCTCGCTCGCGTCCTCGTCGTAGACGAGCTCGGCGTCCTCGTCGCTCAGCTTCACGAGCAGCGCGCGCGAGGCGAGCAGGTCGAGCCCCGCGGCGAAGCGCTCGCGCGCGCCCGGCTCGCGCAGGTACGCGGGTCGGGCGTTGGGGTCGAGCAGCAGCCGCTCGTGCGAGCGCTCGATCGCGGCGAGCGGCGCCACCTGCGCCTCGTGCTCGAGCGCGAGGCACGAGACGACCACGAGCGGAGCCGACGCGAGCAGCGCGGCGTGCGGCTGCAGGTCGACGAACCGGGAGGTGCCGGCGGCGTTGAACTCGTAGCGCATCGTGCCGCCGTCGCGCACGGCGGATGCGACGGCGGTGCCGCGCGGGGCGGCCGTGGCCGTGAGCTCGACGCCGTGCGCGGCGCAGTGCTCGCGCACGAGCCTGCCCGCGTCGTCGTCGCCGACCATGGCGATGAGCCGCGCCGGCACGCCGAGGCGCGCGAGCCCGACGGCCACGTTGAGGGCGGCGCCGCCGACGTGCGCGGCGCCGTCGACCTCGTCGACGAGCGCATCGCCCACGACGACGACGCGGTCGCTCATCGGGTCACTTGCCCTTCGCGGCCTTGCGCAGCGAGCGCTCGAGCTCCTCCTGGCGGATGCCCTCCTCGCGCTGCTTCACCGCGCCGAGCGCGAGGGCCACGCCGATGCCCCAGCTGGCCCAGAGCAGCGCCAGGCGCCAGTCCTTCGGGCCGGACTTCGTCGCCTTCACCACGGCCATGCCGCTGGCCAGCGAGCTGATCACGCCGGCGTTGAACAGGTACTTGCGCATGTCGCCTCCTCGTCGGCGAGCAGACTACCGCCGCGCACCTGGAGCCCGGCTCCGACGAGCATCCTGACCGACCGGTCGACTTCTGACCGATCGGTCAGTACGATGGTGCGACGTGACCACCCGCGACACGATCCTGCAGGCCGCGCTCGAGCGCTTCGCCCGCGTCGGCTACCTCGGCAGCTCGATCCAGCAGATCGCCGACGACGTCGGCACCTCCAAGTCGTCGGTGCTCTACCACTTCGACTCGAAGGAGGCGCTGCTCGAGGCCGCGATGGCGCCCGCGCTCGACGCGATGGAGTCGCTCATCGACGCGCTGCCCGAGCTGCGCCACGAGCACACGGCGGCAGCGCCCGGTCTCGTCACCCGCTTCGTCGACACGCTCATGGCGCACAGCGCCGCGATCTCGATCTTCATCTCCCAGCGCGGCGCGCTGCAGGGGGTGCCGGCGATCGAGCGCGCGAACGCCATCGTCGACGCCATCGCCCGCACGCTGGTGCTCGAGGCGCCCACGCCGCGCGTGCTCACGCGCCTGTCGATCGGGCTCGCCGGCGTCGCCTTCATCCTCGGCGACACGCTCTCGACCGAGCACGACCACCTCGATCCGCACGAGATGCGCGCGATCTTCATCGAGACGCTGCTCGAGCTCTCGAGCACCGGAGAGGACGCCTGATGGCCACCTGGCTCGCCCGCGTCGGCGCCGCGTCCATGCGCCGCGCCTGGCTCGTGATCGTCGCGTGGGTGGCGATCCTCGGCGGCGTGCTCGGCGGCGCGCTCGCGCTGGGCCCGAACATGCAGGAGTCGTTCGCGATCCCCGGTACCGAATCGCAGCAGGCGCTCGACCGCCTCGGCAGCGTCTTCCCGCAGGTCGCCGGCTCCTCGGTGCAGGTCGTCTACCAGGCGCCCGACGGCGCGGAGGTGCTCGACTTCCAGGCGGAGATCCAGCAGCAGGCGAGCGAGATCGAGGCGATCGACGACGTCGCGAGCGTCGTCGAGCCGTGGAGCGAGTTCGCGAGCGACCAGGTCTCGGCCGACGGCGAGACCGCCTTCACCCAGGTGCAGTTCGAGCCGCAGGGCTCGGGCGTCACGCCCGCGGGCCTCGACGAGCTCGTGGCGACGGCGGATGCGGCACGGGCCGGGGGCCTCACGGTCGAGTTCGGCGGGCAGGCGTTCCAGGCGACGAGCGTGCCCATCTCGTGGGTCGAGGGCGTCGGCGTGCTCTTCGCCGCCATCGTGCTGTTCGTCACCTTCTGGTCGCTGCTCGCCGCGGGCCTGCCGCTCATCACCGCGCTCGTCGGCGTCGCGATCACGATGGGCGGGGTGCTCGGCGCCTCGGCGCTCGTCACCGTCTCGAACTCGGCGCCGCTCATGGCGCTCATGATCGGCCTCGCGGTCGGCATCGACTACGCGCTCTTCATCCTCTCGAAGCACCGCTCGCAGCTCGCACGCGGGATGGGCGTGGTCGAGTCGGGGTCGCTCGCGGTCGGCACCGCGGGCACCGCGGTCGTCTTCGCCGGCCTCACCGTCGTGATCGCGCTCGTCGGGCTGCTGATCGTGGGCATCCCGTTCCTGTCGGTGATGGGCATCGGCGCGGCCGCGTCGGTCGCGATCGCGGTCGCCGCGGCGACCACGCTGCTGCCGGCGATCATGGCGCTGCTGGGGGAGCGGCTGCGGCCGCGGCCCGGCAGCCGCGCGGCTCGGCTCGCCGAGCGCGACGTCGACGCGCAGCCGACGCTCGGCATGCGCTGGGTGACCGGGATCACGAAGCGCCCGTGGCTCGCGATCGTGGGCGTCCTCGTCGTCGTGGGCGTCGCATCCGTGCCCGCCGCGAGCCTCGAGCTCGCGCTGCCCGACAACGGGCGCGAGGAGCGCGGCACCACGCAGCGCATCGCCTACGACCTGCTGCAGGAGGGCTTCGGCGAGGGCACGACGGGCCCGCTCGTCGTGATGGCCGACATCACGCAGGTGACCGACATCATGCCGACGCTCGAGGCGATCTCGGACGACCTCGCGGCGATCGATGGCGTCGACCGCATCGGCAGCGCCTTCCCCGACGAGACGGCCGACACCGCGATCATCCAGGTGATCGCCGAGACGGGGCCCGCCGATCACGCGACCGCCGAGCTCGTGCGTGCGATCCGCGACGCGGCGCCCGCGCTCGAGGCCGAGCACGGCACGCCCATCGCCGTGACGGGCGCGACGGCCGTGCAGATCGACGTCTCGCAGCGCCTGCAGGACGCGCTGCTGCCCTTCGGCATCGTGGTGGTGACGCTCGCGGTCGTGCTGCTGCTGCTCGTGTTCCGCTCGATCCTCGTGCCCGTGACCGCCGCGATCGGCTTCGTGCTGTCGGTGCTCGCCGCCTTCGGCACGGTCGTCGCGACCCTGCAGTGGGGCTGGGGCGCCGAGCTGCTGCACACCGAGGCGGGCCCGATCCTGTCGTTCATGCCGGTGCTGCTCATGGCGGTGCTGTTCGGCCTCGCGATGGACTACCAGGTCTTCCTCGTCTCGGGCATGCGCGAGGCGCACGCGCACGGCCACAGCGCGATCAGCGCCGTGCGGCACGGCTTCGCCGCCAACGCGCGGGTCGTGACCGCTGCCGCGCTCATCATGTTCTTCGTCTTCTTCGCCTTCGTGCCCGAGGGCATGGCGATGATCAAGGCGATCGCGCTCGGCCTCGCGGTCGGCGTCGCGGTCGACGCGTTCCTCGTGCGCATGACGCTCATCCCGGCGGTCATGACGCTGCTGGGCGAGCGCGCCTGGTGGCTGCCGCGCTGGCTCGACCGCGCGATGCCCGACATGGATGTCGAGGGCGAGAGCCTCGGCCGGCACCGCGCCGCGCTCGCGTGTGCCGCGGATGCGGGCGGTCACCTCGCGCTCGAGCGGCTGCGGCCCGAGGTCGACCACGACCGGCCCGGCAGCGCCTCCTGGACGGTCACGGCGCCGCGCGGCGCGGTCGTGCGGCTCGACGCGCCGTTCACCGAGCGGCAGCGGCTCGCCCACGCGCTCCTCGGCGACGTCGGCGCGGCCGGCCATGCGCACCTCGGCGGGGCCGCGCTGCCCGGCGACGTGCCGCTGCTGCGCAGCCGCCTCGCGCTCGTCGACCTCGACCTCGTCGACGCCGGCTTCATCGAGCCAGGGGGCCGCGCCGAGACGGCGCACCACGCCGCCCGCGCGGCGCTCTCGCTGCGCACGCCGCTCGCGCTCGGCGCGACGCTCGACCGGCGCGCGTCGGCGCTCGTCGAGCGCGCGGCCGCGGCGCTCGGCAGCCCGATCGACGCGTCGGCGCCGCTCTCGCGGCTCTCGCCGCTCGCGCGCGCCGCCGTGCTGGTGGCGATCGCGCTCGAGCGGCAGCCGAGCCTCGTGTGGATCGACGCCGCGACCGGCGCACCCGCTGGCGCCGCCCGCGTCGCGGCGCGGCTCGGCGGCGACGACCTCACGATCGTCACGAGCGAGCCGGCGCCCGAGGCGCACGGCCGCCCCGCGATCGACCTCGCGCCCGACGACGCCGCGGCCGACGACCGCGCCGCAGCCGACGCATCCACCGCCGCATCCGACCCCACCGACACCGGCGACGCCACCGCGGCGCTCGCGACCACGGGAGCCGACCGATGACCACCGCACTGCAGAAGGCCGTCGCGCTCGGCGCGGCCGCCGCGACCCCCTTCGCCATCGCCGCGTTCGCCGCCTGGTCGATCGGGCCCGCCGTCGACGGCGACCGCGACGTGCCGGCCGCGGTCGTCAACCTCGACGAGATGGTGACGACGATCGCCGACGACGGCACCGAGAGCGTGATGTTCGCCGGGCGCCAGGTCGTGACCGACCTGGTGGGCGACGAGACGGACGGCATCGACTTCCGCATCCTGAACGCCGACGACGCCGCCGAGCAGCTCGCGCGCGGCGACGTCCACGCCGTCGTCACGATCCCCGCCGACTTCTCGGAGCGCGTGCTGAGCCTGCAGGGCGACGAGCCGCGGCAGGCGGGCATCGAGATCGTCACCGACGCGTCGAGCGACGCGCTCGCGACCGAGCTCGCCGCCGAGACCGGAGAGTCGGTCGTCGCCTCCTTCGGCGACCTCGTCACGAGCGGCTTCATCTCCGGCATCTTCGGCGGCTACGGCACCCTCGCCGAGCAGCTGGGCGCCGCGGCGGACGGGGCGGATGCGGTGGGCACGGGCGGCGCGGAGCTCGCCTCGGGCCTCGGCGAGCTCGCCGGCGGCATCGACTCTCTCGCCGACGGCGCCGGCGCCTCGGAGGACGGCGCCCGGCAGCTCGCGGCCGGCGGGCAGCAGCTCGCCGACGGGCTCGCGACCGCCGACGACGGCATCGGGCAGCTCGCCGGCGGCGCCTCGTCGCTCAGCGACGGGGTCGCGCAGTACACCGGCGGCGTCGACGCGCTCGCGGGCGGGGCCGCGTCGCTCAGCGACGGCGTCGACCGCTACACGGCCGGAGTCGACCAGCTCGCCGGCGGCGTGCAGCAGGCGGCCGACGGGCTCGAGGCGGGGCTCGGCTCCGCGACCGCGGGCGTCGCGCAGCTCGAGGGCGCGATCGACCAGTCGGCCGGCGGCGCCGCGCAGCTCGTGGCCGCGCTCGAGGCCGACCCGACCACCGATCCGCAGACGCTCGAGGCGGCCCGGCAGCTCGCCGGCGGCCTCGCGCAGCTCGGCCAGCAGGACGTCAGCGGCCAGCTCGGCGCCGGGCTCGCCGAGGCGACCGCCGGCATCGGCCAGCTCGACGCGGCCGCCGCACAGGTCGCCGGCGGCGGCGCCGCGCTCCGCGACGGGGCCTCGCAGCTCGCCGACGGCGCGGCGCAGGCCTCCGCCGGCTCGCCGGCGCTCCGCGACGGCGCGTCGCAGCTCGCGGGCAGCCTCGCCGAGCTCGACGACGGCTTCGGCGCGTCGGTCGACGGCGCCCAGCAGCTCGCCGACGGCACGGGCGAGCTCGCCGGCGGCCTGCAGCAGCTCGAGTCGGGCGCCGTGCAGCTCGCGGCAGGCGCGCGCTCGGCGCAGACCGGCGCCGCGCAGCTCGGCGACGGCGCCTCCGAGCTCGGCGACGGGCTGCGCGAAGGCGTCGCGGCGATGCCGCAGCTCGGCGACGACGAGCTCGCCGACCTCTCCTCGGTCGCGACCGACCCGGTCGGCTTCGACCTCGACGAGCAGGGCGCGCTCCCGAGCGGCGAGGCGCGCATCGCCGCGCTCGCCGTGCCGATCGGCCTCTGGCTCGGCGCGCTCGCCCTCGTGCTCGTGCTCGCGCGCACCGCCCGCCGCATCGCCGCATCCGCCGAGTCCGACGGTCGTGTGCTCGCGACGCTGCTCGCGCGCTCGGCGTGGGTCGTCGTCGTGCAGGCGGTGCTCGCGGCGCTCGTCGTGCACGCCATCGGCGGGGTCGCGTGGGCGTCGCTGCCGGCGACGCTCGGCGTGACGCTGCTGTTCGCCGCCGCCGCGGGGCTGCTGCAGCTCGCGCTCGTCGCCTGGTGGGGCCCGGCCGGCGCGGTCGTCTCGCTCGTGCTGCTCGGGCTGCAGGCCGTCGCGGCCGGCGGGCTCGTGCCGCGCGACGTGCTCGGCGGCCCGTTCGAGGCGATCGCGCCCGTGCTGCCGATGACGCACGCGGTCGACGCGCTGCAGGCGATCGCGGCGGGCTCCGGCGCCGGCGGCGCCGCGCTCGGCGGCTCGGTCGCGATGCTCGTGCTGTTCGTCGGCGTCGGGCTGCTCGCCGCGGCGCTCGCGGTGCGCAGCGCGCGCCGGCGCGCGACGGGGGAGCGGATCCGGGCGCTCGACGCGCTCGCGCCGGCCGCCGCCTGAGCCCGCCCGGCGCGCCGCCCGCGGCTCCGAGCGGCCCGGGCGGCGCCGCGGGCTACGCTCGCCGAGTGCCCTCGCCCACCTCCGCCATCGTCGCGGTCGGCGCGCACCTGCCGGCGGGCATCCGCACCACCGAGCAGACCGAGCGGCGCTTGCGCGACGAGAACCCGGGCCGCGGGCTCCCGGTCGGGCTCATCCGACGGATGACCGGGGTCGACCGGGTGCACGAGCGCGAGCCGGGCGAGCAGGCATCCGATCTCGCCGCGCACGCCGCGCGCCGGGCGCTCGCCGACTCGCCCGAGCCCGTCGACCTGCTCATCTTCGCGAGCGCGAGCCAGGACCTCATCGAGCCCGCCACCGCCCACATCGTCGCCGACCGGCTGGGCCTCGACGTGCCGGTCTTCGACGTGAAGAACGCCTGCAACTCGGTGCTGAACGCCGTGCAGGTCGCGCACGCGATGATCGTGAGCGGCCAGGCGCGGCGGGTGCTCATCGCGAGCGGTGAGACGCCGACGAGCGCCGTGCGCTGGCGGCTCGCCGACCGGCACCAGTTCGTGCGCTCCTTCCCCGGCTACACGATGAGCGATGCGGGCGCGGCGCTCGTGCTCGAGGCCGCGCCTTCGGCCGGCCCGGGCATCGTCGACCTGGCGTTCTCGGCGGCCTCGCACCACTGGCGCATCGGCACGCTGCCGACGGGCGGCTCGATGCACCCGCGCGACCCCGAGGCGACCTACTTCGACATCGACGGCCGCGGGCTGCAGCGCGCGTTCCTCGCGCTCGGGCCCGAGCTGATCACCGACCTGCTGGCCAGGCGCGGCGTGGCGCTCGCCGACGTCGACCTCGTGCTCATGCACCAGGTCGCCGAGCCGCACCTCGCGCCCATCGCCGAGCGCCTCGGCCTCGGCGTGGAGCGCATCCTGCCCACGGTCGCCGAGCACGGCAACCTCGCCTCGGCGACGCTCCCCATCCAGCTGCGCCGCGCGCTCGACGACGGGCTCGTCGGCCCGGGCAGCCTCGTGCTGCTCGTCGGACTCGCGGGCGGCATCAGCCTCGGCGCGGCGCTGGTGCGGCTGTGAGCGCGGCCTCCGAGCTGCACGGGCGGCTCGCGGTCGTGGTGCCGGTGTTCCAGGAGGCCGCCGGCATCCGCCCGACCCTCGAGCACCTCGCCGCGCAGCGCGACGGCGACATCGACGTGTGGTTCGTCGACAACGGCTCGACAGACGGCTCGCGGCAGGTGATCGAGCGGTTCGCGGTCGAGCGCGGCCTCGCCCGCTGGCACGTCGTCGACGAGCCGCAGAAGGGCACCGGCGCCGCCGCCGACACCGGCATGCGCGCCGCGATCGCGGCCGGCGCGACGATGCTCGCCCGCACCGACGCCGACTGCCTGCCGCGGCTCGACTGGACCGCGCGCATCCGCCACGCCCTCACGCCGCGGGGCGCGGGAGGGCTCGGGCTCGAGCTCGTCGCCGGGCTGCTCGTGCCGCGCCGCGACGAGGGGCTCGGGCCCGTGCGGCGCGTG
Source organism: Agrococcus sp. SCSIO52902 (assembly GCF_022983135.1). Taxonomy (GTDB): domain Bacteria; phylum Actinomycetota; class Actinomycetes; order Actinomycetales; family Microbacteriaceae; genus Agrococcus; species Agrococcus sediminis. Next base: position 261,045 of record NZ_CP095269.1, on the reverse strand, counting down.
GCGCTCACCGCGGCGGTGCGGGTGGCGGATGCGTTCGGGGTCGTGCGGCCGTCGAACAACGGCCCCGAGTTCCACGGGCCCTACGTCATGGCGGCCGGCTGCAACGTGGCGATCACCGCCGCCCGCTACGTCGCGAGCGGCGGCTTCCCGCGCACCGCGATCGAGGAGCTGCACGAGGACCGCGCGCTCGTGAACGCCGTGCGGCGGCAGACGGGCCGGGTCGCGCGGCGCGACGACGTGGTCGTGCGCGGCTCCTCGCGGCGCGTGCAGGCGTGGGGGCTGCGGCGCACGCTGCTCTGGTACAAGGATCACGCCTACCGGCCCGCGCACGTGGACATCCGGTGAGCGACCCCCGGGTGAGCGCCGATCCGGTGAGCGCCGACCGCCAGCGTCGGCTCGCGCTCGCGATGCGCCGCGACGAGCGGCTCATGCACGCCGCGCACCCGGTCGCCTACCCGCTGCTGCAGGCCGTGCCCGGGCCCGTGCGGCGCGTGCCCGGCATCGGCGTGGTCGTGAAGGACGCCGCGCTCGCCCGCGCCGTGCTGCTCGACGGCGCCGCCTTCTCGAAGCGCGGGCGCGGGGCGTCGAGCGACCTGTGGACGCCGGTGCTCGGGCCCAGTGTGCTCGTGAACATGCACGGCGACGACCACCGGGCGCTGCGGCGCCGGCTCGCGCCGATCTTCGCCCCCGGCTTCGTCGAGCCGCTCGTCGAGCGCACCCTGGGCCCCGGCGCGGCCGAGCTCGAGCGGCGGCTCGCGGCGGGGGAGCGCGTCGACCTCGCCGCCCACGCCCGCCGGTCGGCGAGCGCGGCGATCGCGCTGCTCGTCGGGCTCGACGAGGCGGCCGTCGACGAGCGGCTCTTCCGGCAGGTGACGGCGATCACCGGCATGGTGCGCCTCAGCCGCCCCCGCTTCAGCCCCGCGCAGGTGCGCCGCGCCCGCGCGGTGCTCGACGAGCTCGGCGAGCACGCCGCGGCCGCCTACCGCGGCGACGAGTCGACCGTGCCCGGGCGGCTGCGCGCCCTCGGCCTCAGCCAGCAGGAGGCGCTCAGCGCGGTCGGCGCGTTCGTGCTCACCGGCACCGAGACGATCGTCGCCGCGCTGCCGCGCATCGTCGCGCTGCTCGCCGACAGCGGCACGCTCGGCGAGCTCGCGGACGACGCCGCGGCCGAGCGGGCGATCGCCGAGGGGCTGCGGTGGACGACCCCGACGCCGGTCATGCTCCGCGCGACGCTCGAGGAGCGGCGCATCGGCCCCGTGCGCGTGCGGCCCGGCGACCGCGTCGTCATCGCCACCTACGCGGCCGACCGCGGCGCCGGCGGCTTCGACCCCGCATCCGACCGCGCCGCCGCGCTCAAGCAGCTGTGGTTCGGCGCCGGCGCGCACTTCTGCATCGGCGCGCCGCTCGCGATGGCGCAGCTGCGGCTCGCGCTCGCGGCCCTCCGCCGCGTCGAGGCCGAGGGGCGGCGCGTCCGCGTCGTCGAGCGCCGCCCCGCCCGCGGGCAGCTGCTGCCGGCGCTCGCCTCGTGCGTGCTCGAGGCCCGCGCGTGAGCATGCTCGAGGCGGTGCTCGCCGCCACCCGCGAGCACGCCGAGCGGCCGGCCATCACCGCGGGCCGCCGCACCCTCACCTTCGCCGAGCTCGGCGACAGGCTCGAGCGGGTCGCGGCGGGGCTCGCGGATGCGGGCCTGAAGCCCGGCGACCGGGTCGCGTTCTCGGTGCGGCCGGGCGTCGACGCCGTGGTGCTCGCGCTCGCGGTGTGCCGCGCGGGCGGCGCGATCGCGTTCGTCGACCTCGGCGCCGGCCCCGAGCTGCTCGCCGCCCGCCTCGCGCTCGCGGAGCCGCGCTGGAGCGCCGCCGAGTCGGTGCTCCACCTCGTCTCGGCCCCGGGCCTGCACCGCATCGCCCGCCGGCGCGGCATCGACCTGCCCGCCTACGCGACGCTGCTGCCGAGCGCCCGGCACATCGTCACCGGGCCGCCGCTGCCGGGCACGCCCCGCGGCGCGCTGCGCCTCGACCGCCTGGCGCGCACGGCGCCCCGGCCGCTGCCGATGCCGGACCCCGGCGCCGACGCGCTGCTCATCTTCACCTCCGGCACCACCGGCACACCGAAGGCGGTCGTGCACACGCTCGCCTCGCTCGGCGCCGGCCTCGACGACATCCGCGACGGGCTCGGGCTCACACCCGGCCTCCGGGTGCTCACCGACCAGCTCATGATCGGCATCCCGGCGCTCATCGCCGGCGCCCACTGGACGCTGCCGCCGGCCGGCGCCGACCCGGGCGCGGCGCCCGAGCAATACCTGCCGCTGCTCGAGCGCGCCGAGGCGGTCTTCTGCTCGCCCGCCGGCCTCGACGCCATCCTGCGGCTGCTCGACGAGCGGCGCGCGCCCGCCGGCACCCTCTCGCTCATCGCCCTCGGCGGCGCGCCGGTGCTGCCGCCGCTCATCGAGCGGGCGCTCGCGCGCTTCCCGGCCGCGCGCATCCGCTGCGTCTACGGCATGAGCGAGATCCTGCCGGTCGCGATCGCCGACGGCGCCGAGAAGCTGCGCGCCGTCGGCGACGGCGACGTCGTCGGCCGCGTCGCGCCGAGCGTGCGGGCGCGCATCGACGACGGCGAGCTCGTGCTCGCCGGCCCCGGCCTCGCACGCGCCTACCTGCACGAGCTGCCCGCCGAGCTCGCCGAGGTGCGCACAGGCGACCTCGCGCGCCTCGACGGCGACCGGCTGACGCTGCTCGGCCGCAAGAAGGACATGCTGCTGCGCGGCACGCAGAACGTCTACGTCGGCCTCTACGAGCCGGTGATCGCATCGCTGCCGGGCGTCGCCGACGCGGCGATGGTGGGCGTGCCGGATGCGATCGGCGACGACCGGCTCGTGGTCGCGGTCGTGCCCGACGGGGCGCCCGCCGGCCTCGCGCCCGACCCCGCGCATCCGCTCGCGAAGCGCGTCGCGGCAGCCCTGCCGGGGCTCATCGACCACGGCGCGCTGCCCGACCTCGTGGTCGCGATCGGCGCGCTGCCGCGCCGCGGCCGCATGCAGAAGCCCGATCGGCCGGCGCTCGTCGCCCTCGTCGCGCCGCTCGTCGAGGGCTGACGGATGCGCGTGCTGGTGACGGGCGCGTCGGGCTTCGTCGGCGGCGCGGTCGCGACGGCGCTCGCCGACCGCGGCGACGCGGTGGTGGGGCTCGGCCGCCGCGCCGGCGGCTGGTCGCATGCCGGCGGCCGCTACGTGCGCCGCGACCTGCTCGCGCCCGTCGACGACCTCGGCGCGTTCGACGCGGTCGTGCACGCGGCTGCGCTCGCCGACGACTGGGCGCCGCTGCCCGAGGCGATGCGCGTCAACCGCGACGGCGCGGTCGCGATCGGCCGCGCGCTGCCGGGCGCGCGGCTCGTGCACATCTCGACCGCGAGCGTCTACGACGCGCGGCACCCGACGGTGCTGGGGCGCGAGGACGCGCCGCTGCCGACCCGGTTCCTGAGCACCTACAGCGCCTCGAAGGCGGCCGCCGAGCGCGCGCTCGCGGGCCGCGCCGCCGCGATCCTGCGCCCCCACGCGGTCTACGGGCCCGGCGACACGACGCTGCTGCCGCGGGTGCTCGAGGCCCGGCGCGGGCCCCTCCTGCCGCTGCCGGGCGGCGGCCGCGCGCTCCACACGCTCACCCGCATCGACACCCTCGTCGCCGCGACGCTGCGCGCGCTCGACGCGCCGCGCGACGTCGGCGTCGTCAACGTCGGCGATGACCCCGCCGTGCCGCTCGCCGACGTGCTGCAGCGCGTGCTCGCGGCGCGCGGCGAGCCGGCGCGCATCCTGCCGATCCCGGTGCCCGCCGCCATGGCGCTCGCGACCGCCGCCGAGCGCCGCGCCCGCCGCACGGGCGCCCGCCCGCGCCTGACGCGCTACGCGGTCAGCCAGCTGGGCATGGAGCGCACGATCGATCTGACGCGCATGCGCGAGCGACTCGGCCTCGAGCCGCGGCCGGTCGACCTCGCTGGCGCCGCCGACTGGTAGCCGCCGACCGGCAGCCGGGGCGCACGTCAGGCGGGCGGCTCGGGCGCCGACGCGACCGGATCGGGCTCGGCCGCCTCGGCCGTGTCCGCCTGCCCCAGGTGCTCGCGCGCGAACTCGAGCGTCTCGGTCAGCAGCCGAAGCCGGTCGCGCTCCGAGCGCGCCTGGCGCGTCTTGATCTCGGCGATCACCTGGCCGGTCCACTGCCGCTCGGCGAGCATCTGCAGCACCTCGGCGACCGGCTCGTTGCCGTGGCCGGGGATGAGGTGCTCGTCGAAGACGCGCCCCTCCTCGGCGGCGACGCCGTCGGTGAGGTGCAGGTGCCGCAGCCGGTCGCCCAGGTCGAGCGCCAGCTGCATCGAGTCGCGCTTCGCGAGCGCGCAGTGCGAGAAGTCGAGCGTCGCGTGCTCGACGTCCATCTCGCTCGGGTCGATGCCCGGCAGGTAGGCGGCGCGGTCGATGCCGCCCGCCGACCAGGGGAACATGTTCTCGACCGCCACCTCGACGCCGTGCTTCTGCTCGGTCTGCCGCACCGCATCCTCGAACGTCTTCGCGTACTTGCCCTGCCACCGGAAGGGCGGATGCACGACCACGGTGGGCGCGCCGACCGACACCGCGAGCTCGGCCGAGCGGTCGAGCTTCACGAACGGGTCGCGGCCCCAGACGAAGGTCGTCAGCAGCACGACCGGCGCGTGGATCGCCATGATCGGCTGGTGGTAGCGCTCCGACAGCTCGAGCAGCCGCTCGGGGGAGCGGGTCTTCGCGTCGGTCGTGACCATCACCTCGACGCCGTCGTAGCCCGCCTCGTGCGCGAGCCGGAAGCCGTCCTCGACCCCCTTGGGGAAGACGGAGATCGTGCTGAGACCGACCTGGATCATGCCCACGACGGTAGACCCTCCGGACGAACGCCGCGCATCCGCCGCGACGAACCGATGCGACCCGCCGCCGATCAGACATGTGCCCGCGGCGTAGGATCGGGCCATGCCTGAGATCGACATCAAGCCGCGCTCGCGCGCCGTCACCGACGGCGTCGAGGCCACCACGAGCCGAGGGATGCTGCGCGCCGTCGGCATGGGCGACGGCGACTGGGAGAAGCCCCAGATCGGCATCGCGAGCTCGTGGAACGAGATCACGCCCTGCAACCTCTCGCTCGATCGCCTCGCGCGCTCGTCGAAGGAGGGCGTGCACGCCGGCGGCGGCTACCCGCTGCAGTTCGGCACCGTCTCGGTCTCCGACGGCATCTCGATGGGCCACGAGGGCATGCACTTCTCGCTCGTCTCGCGCGAGGTGATCGCCGACTCCGTCGAGGTGGTCGTGAACGCCGAGCGGCTCGACGGCACCGTGCTGCTCGCCGGCTGCGACAAGTCGCTGCCCGGCATGCTCATGGCCGCCGCGCGCCTCGACCTCGCGAGCGTCTTCGTCTACGCCGGCTCGATCGCGCCCGGCTTCGCCAAGCTCGAGGACGGCACGATCCCCAAGTCGATGACGATCATCGACTCCTTCGAGGCCGTCGGCGCCTTCAAGGCGGGCAAGATCTCCGCCGAGGACCTGCACCGCATCGAGTGCGGCTTCGCGCCCGGCGAGGGTGCCTGCGGCGGCATGTACACCGCCAACACGATGGCGTGCATCGCCGAGGCGCTCGGCATGAGCCTGCCCGGCTCGTCGACGCCGCTGTCGGCCGACCGCCGCCGCGACTACTACGCGCGGAAGTCGGGCGAGGCCGTCGTCGAGCTGCTGCGGCAGGGCATCACCGCCCGCGACATCCTCACCAAGGAGGCGTTCGAGAACGCCATCACCGTCGCGATGGTGCTCGGCGGCTCCACGAACGCCGTGCTCCACCTGCTCGCGATCGCGCACGAGGCCGAGGTGGAGCTGACCCTCGAGGACTTCCGCCGCATCGGCGCCCGCTCGCCGCACCTGGCCGACGTCAAGCCCTTCGGCGCCTACGTGGCCCAGGACTTCGACCGCGTCGGCGGCATGCCGGTCGTCATGAAGGCGCTGCTCGACGCGGGCCTCCTGCACGGCGGCGCGCTCACCGTCACAGGCCGCACGCTCGCCGAGAACCTCGCCGAGCTCGACCCGGCCCCGATCGACGGCACCGTCGTGCGCTCGCTCGAGAACCCCATCCACGCCACCGGCGGCCTCACCATCCTCGACGGCACCCTCGCTCCCGAGGGCGCGGTCGTGAAGACGGCCGGCTTCGACGCCGAGGTCTTCGAGGGCCCCGCGCGCGTCTTCGACCGCGAGCGGGCCGCGATGGACGCCCTCACCGCCGGCGAGATCCAGGCCGGCGACGTGGTCGTCATCCGCTACGAGGGCCCGAAGGGCGGCCCCGGCATGCGCGAGATGCTCGCCATCACGGCCGCCATCAAGGGAGCGGGCCTCGGCAAGGATGTACTCTTGCTGACAGACGGCAGATTCTCAGGCGGCACAACCGGCCTGTGCATCGGCCACATCGCCCCTGAGGCGGTCGACTCCGGTCCGATCGCCTTCGTGCGCGACGGAGACCGCATCAAGGTCGACATCGCCGCTCGCTCGCTTGACCTGATCGTCGACGAGGCAGAGCTCGCCTCCCGGCGTGAGGGCTGGGAGCCGCTGCCACCGCGCTACACGCGCGGAGTCCTCGCCAAGTACGCCCGTCTCGTGCGCTCCGCCGCCACCGGCGCAGTCACGGGCTGACGCACGTCCAGCGTGAAGCCAGGAGAGCCATGTCCATGACACCCAGGCCTGCCGCCCCGCGCAGCGCCGAACCGCCGATCCTCACCGGATCCGGCGCCGTCCTCCGATCCCTCGAGCTGCTCGGGGTCGAGGATGTCTTCGGCATCCCCGGCGGCGCCATCATCCCCTTCTACGACGAGCTCATGCAGCAGTCGGCGATCCGCCACATCCTCGTGCGCCACGAGCAGGGCGGCGGCCACGCCGCCGAGGGCTACGCGGCCGCGACCGGCCGGGTCGGCGTGTGCCTCGCGACCTCCGGCCCCGGCGCCACCAACCTGGTGACGGCCATCGCGGATGCGTACATGGACTCGGTGCCGATGGTCGCGATCACCGGTCAGGTCTTCAGCCACCTGATCGGCACGGATGCGTTCCAGGAGGCCGACATCACCGGCATCACGATGCCGATCACGAAGCACAGCTTCCAGGTGTCGCACCCCGAGGACGTGCCGGGCGTGATGCGCGCGGCGTTCCACATCGCATCGACCGGCCGCCCGGGCCCCGTGCTCGTCGACATCACGAAGGACGCGCAGCAGAACTCGGCGCCGTTCATCTGGCCCGAGAAGGTCGACCTGCCCGGCTACCGGCCCGTCTCGAAGGCGCACGGCAAGCAGATCACCGCCGCGGCGCAGCTGCTCGCCGAGTCGCAGCGCCCGCTGCTCTACGTCGGCGGCGGCGTGATCCGCGCGAAGGCGTCGGAGGAACTGCGCGAGTTCGCCGAGGCGACCGGCGCCCCCGTCGTCACGACGCTCATGGCGCGCGGCGCGTTCCCCGACTCCCACCCGCAGCACCTCGGCATGCCCGGCATGCACGGCGCGGTGCCGGCGGTGCTCGCCTTCCAGGAGTGCGACCTCATCATCGCCCTCGGCGCGCGCTTCGACGACCGCGTCACGGGCAAGGTGAACGAGTTCGCGCCGGGCGCGAAGGTCATCCACGTCGACGTCGACCCGGCCGAGATCTCGAAGATCCGGCCCGCCGACGTGCCGATCGTGGGCGACGTGCGCGAGGTGCTCGCCGACCTGTCGATCGCCTTCCAGGACCTCGCGACCACCGCGCGCCCCGACCTCACCGACTGGTGGGAGCGGCTGCAGGGCCTGCAGGAGCGGTTCCCGCTCGGCTTCGCCGAGCCGACCGACGGCAAGCTCTCGCCGCAGCACGTCATCCAGCGCATCGGCGAGATCACGGGCCCCGAGGCCGTCTACGCCGCTGGCGTCGGCCAGCACCAGATGTGGGCCGCGCAGTTCATCAAGTACGAGCGCCCCAACGCCTGGCTCAACTCCGGCGGCGCCGGCACGATGGGTTACGCGGTGCCCGCCGCGATGGGCGCGAAGGTCGCCGAGCCCGAGCGCGTCGTCTGGGCGATCGACGGCGACGGCTGCTTCCAGATGACCAACCAGGAGCTCGCCACCTGCACGCTCAACGACATCCCCATCAAGGTGGCGGTGATCAACAACTCGTCGCTCGGCATGGTGCGGCAGTGGCAGAGCCTGTTCTACGAGGGCAGGCACTCGTTCACCGACCTCGAGACCGGTGACGACGCGCGCATGATCCCCGACTTCGTGAAGCTCGGCGAGGCGTACGGCTGCCTCTCCATCCGCGTCACGAAGCCCGAGGAGGTCGACCCGGCCATCAAGCTCGCGCTCGAGACCAACGACCGCCCCGTGGTGATCGACTTCATCGTGTCGAAGGACGCCATGGTGTGGCCGATGGTGCCGCAGGGCGTCTCCAACTCCTTCGTGCAGTACGCCAAGGAGCACAGCCCGGTATGGGAGGAGGAGTGATGAGCACGCACGTCCTGTCGCTCCTGGTCGAGGACAAGCCCGGCCTGCTGACCCGCGTCGCGGGCCTGTTCGCCCGACGCAGCTTCAACATCGAGTCGCTCGCGGTCGGCAAGACCGAGGTGCCCGGCCTCTCGCGCATCACGGTCGTCGTCGACGTCGAGGACCTGCCGCTCGAGCAGGTGACGAAGCAGCTGAACAAGCTCATCAACGTCGTGAAGATCGTCGAGCTCGAGCCCGGCCAGTCGGTGCAGCGCGAGCACATGCTGATCAAGGTGAAGGTCGACAACTCGACCCGCTCGCAGATCCTCGAGGCCGCGACGCTCTTCCGCGCCAACGTCGTCGACGTGAACGCCGACGCGCTCGTGATCGAGGTCACCGGCGACTCCCCGAAGTGCCAGGCGCTGCTGCGGCTCCTCGAGCCCTACGGCGTGAAGGAGATCGCCCAGTCGGGCCTCCTCGCCATCGGCCGCGGCGGCAAGTCCATCAGCGAGCGCGTGCTCAAGTCCGACCGCTGAACCAGCTCCCAGAACCCAGACGAAGGAGAACAGCATGACTGAGGTCATCTACGACGACGGTGCCGACCTCGGCATCATCCAGGGCAAGAAGGTCGCCATCATCGGCTACGGCTCGCAGGGCCACGCGCACGCGCAGAACCTGCGCGACTCGGGCGTCGAGGTGCGGGTCGGCCTGCAGCCGGAGTCGAAGAGCCGCGCCAAGGCGCAGGAGGCCGGCTTCGAGGTGGGCACGCCCGCCGAGGTCGCCGAGTGGGCGGACGTCGTCGTCCTGCTCGCGCCCGACCAGCACCAGCGCCACATCTACGCGAACGAGATCGCGCAGCACATGGGCGAGGGCAAGACGCTCGTCTTCAGCCACGGCTTCAACATCCGCTTCGGCTACATCGAGGCGCCCGAGGGCGTCGACGTCGTGCTCGTCGCGCCGAAGGGCCCGGGCCACACCGTGCGCCGCGAGTTCCAGGCCGGTCGCGGCGTGCCCGTGATCGTCGCCGTCGAGAAGGATGCGTCGGGCTCGGCCTGGCAGACGGCCTGGTCGTACGCGAAGGCGATCGGCGGCCTCCGCGCCGGCGGCATCACGACCACGTTCACCGAGGAGACCGAGTCCGACCTCTTCGGCGAGCAGGCGGTGCTGTGCGGCGGCGTCTCGCAGCTCGTGCAGTACGGCTTCGAGACCCTCACCGAGGCCGGCTACCAGCCGGAGATCGCCTACTTCGAGGTGCTCCACGAGCTCAAGCTCATCGTCGACCTCATGTGGGAGGGCGGCATCGCCAAGCAGCGCTGGTCGGTCTCCGACACGGCCGAGTACGGCGACTACGTCTCGGGCCCGCGCGTCATCGACCCGAGCGTCAAGGAGAACATGCAGGCGGTGCTGAAGGACATCCAGTCGGGTGCCTTCGCCGAGCGCTTCATCGGCGACCAGGACGCCGGCGGCCCCGAGTTCCAGGCGCTGCGCGCCAAGGCCGAGGGCCACCCGATCGAGGCGACCGGCCAGAAGCTGCGCGCGCTCTTCGCGTGGGAGCAGCCCGACGCCGACTACACCGACGGCTCGGCCCAGCGCTGATCTTTCCTCTGGTCGAGTAGCCGCCGCAGGCGGCGTATCGAGACCACCACAGGGGCGGGGATCCATATCTGGATCCCCGCCCCTTGCGCACATCCCGCGCCCCGCGTTGAGTGGGGGACATGACCTCCCTCTGGCGGGCGACCGGACCGACCGTCGCCCTCGACGAGCCCGGATCGCGGCGCACGGGCGTCGTCGTCGTCGGCGCCGGGATCACCGGGCTCATGACCGCCGCCCTGCTCACCCGCCGCGGCGCGAGCGTCGTCGTGCTCGAGGCGCGCGAGCCGGGCGCCGCCGCGACCGGCGGCTCGACCGCCAAGCTGAGCCTCCTCCAGGGCGACCGCATGCACCGGATCCTCGGCCTCGCGCGCCGCGAGGCGGTCGAGGCCTTCGTGGCCGGCTCGCTCGCCGGCCAGCGCCGGCTGCTCGAGCTGCTCGCCGAGCAGGGCGAGCACCCCGAGCGGCGGCCTGCCGTCTCCTATGCCTCCACCGCCGACGGCGCCGACGCGCTGGCGCAGGAGCTCGAGGCGATGCGCTCGCTCGGCCTGCCCGCCGAGGAGGGCGGCGCCGAGGCGCTGCCGTTCCCGACGGCCGGGGCGATCCGGCTCGCCGACCAGGCGCAGCTGCAGCCCATGGCGGTGCTCGCCGCGCTCGCGGCCGAGCTGCAGGACCGCGGCGGCCGCATCGTGCGCGCCCGGGTGCGGCGCGTGCGCGCGAGCGGCCGCGGCGTGGTCGTCGAGACCGACGCGGGCGAGTGGCGCGCAGGGCAGGCGGTGCTCGCCACCGGGGCCCCCGTGCCCGCGCGCGGCACCGCGGCGCTCCTCGAGGCGCACCGCTCCTACGCCGCGTCGTACCGCACGGGCGCGCCGCTGCCCGAGGTGATGGCGCTCAGCGTCGACTCGCCGAGCCGCTCGCTGCGCACCGCGCACGACGAGGCCGGCGAGCTGCTCGTCGCGGGCGGCCCCGGCCACCTCGTGGGCCGCGAGCACGACCCGCGCCGCCTGCTCGCCGAGCTCGACCGGTGGGTGCTCGCGCATTGGCCCGACGCGCGGCGCACGCACGCGTGGGGCGCGCAGGACTACCGCACGCCCGACCGGCTCCCGTGGATCGGCGAGCGCCTCGGCTCACGGGGACGGGTGCTGCTCGCGACCGGCTTCGACAAGTGGGGGATGACCGGGGGCGCGATGAGCGCGGTCGCGATCGCCGGCCGCATCGTCGGGCACGAGCCCGACTGGGCGCGCACGCTGCGGCGGCGCGGCACTACCCCGGCTGCGGCGGGCCGGCTCGTGGGCACGCTCGCCGCCACCGCGGGCGCGGAGGCGGGTGCGCTGCGCGACGCCCTTGCGCCGGCGACGGTGCCGCTCGAGGGCGAGGGCGCGCTCGGCCGCGACGGCCTGCGGCTCGTCGGCACCTCCACGGTCGACGGCGCCACGCGCCAGGTGTCCGCCTTCTGCCCCCACGTGGGCGCCCTCGTGCGCTGGAACCCCGAGGAGCGCAGCTGGGACTGCACCGCGCACGGCTCGCGCTTCGCCCCCGACGGCGCGCGGCTCGAGGGCCCCGCCGCCTGCGGCCTGCGCCGCCTGCGCGGCGCCGGCTGACGCCCGCCCGCGGCGGCGGATCCCTCGCGCACACGGGCGGCCGCGCCCGGCATGGCAGGGTGGATGCGTGCAGGACGTGACCGAGGACCAGTCCGTCGCGCGCTCCTACGTGCGGTGGGCCGCGGTCGAGGCCGAGGAGCGCTCGCCGCGCTACGCCGAGTGGGCGCGCGGCGTGGCCGCCGACCCCGCGCTCTGCGCGGCGATCGCCGAGCTCGAGCCGGTGAAGCGGCAGCCCAACCTGCTCTTCGCCGCCGCCCGCTTCGAGGGCGTGCCGCTGCAGCCGTGGGTCGACGTGCGCGACATGGTCGCGGGCGCCTGGGACCGCATCCGCTCGACCATGCTCGCGCGCATGACGCAGACCAACGAGGCCCGCCGGATGGCCACGCTGCTGCCCGCCATCGCGCACCTGACGGGGCCGATCGCGCTCGTCGAGGTGGGCGCGGCGGCGGGCCTGTGCCTCTACCCCGACCGCTGGCGCTACCGCTTCGGGCCGGGCAGGTACGTGGGCGACGCGAGCCTGCCGCTGCTCGAGACCGAGGCCTCGCCGTCGACGCCCCTGCCCGCCGAGCCGCCGCTGGTCGCCTGGCGCGGCGGCCTCGACCTGCAGCCGCTCGACCCCGCCGACCCCGACACGCGCGCGTGGCTCGAGGCGCTCGTGTGGCCGGATGCGACGGGCGGCGTCGACGGTGCGCGCGTCGACCGGCTGCGCACGGGCATCGCGATCGCTCGGCGCGAGGGCGCCGAGCTGCGCCGCGGCGACCTCACCGCCGACACGCGCGCGCTCGTCGAGGAGGCCGCGCGGCACGCGCCGACGGTCGTCGTCTGGCACTCGGCCGTGCTCGCGTACGTCTCGGCCTACGAGCGCGCAGCCTTCGCCGACCTGATGGGCGAGCTGCCGGTGACGTGGGTCGCGAACGAGGGGGCGTCGCTCGAGATCGGGCCGCCCGCGCCGTGGGCGTCGCCGTCCGACTTCGTGCTGCGGCGCGACGCCGAGCCGATCGCGATCACCGACCCGCACGGGGCGGCGATCACCTGGCTCGACGACATCGCCCGCTAGCTGTACTGCCCAGGGACGTTGTTCGAACGTGGAGTGGTGACGTAGCGAGAACCTCCGGGCAGGGTGGTGGTGTTCAAGCAGCCATCCGCCAGGAGGTTCTCGTGGCCCACGGTAATGCGGCGCTGACGCCGCGCCAACGTCTTAGGCTCGCTCGCGCGGTCGTCGATGACGGCTGGACGGTCGCAGCGGCCGCGGACTACTTCCGGGTCTCCTGGCCGACCGCGGCGAAGTGGTCGCGTCGGTATCTCGAGCTGGGCGAGGCCGGAATGGCTGATCGTTCGTCGCGGCCGCTGTCCTCGCCGAACCGGACCCGGCCTGATGTGGTCCGGCGGATCGTGCAGCTGCGGATCCGGAAGCGGCTCGGGCCCGTGCAGATCGCTGGGATGGTCGGCATGCCGGCGTCGACGGTCCACGCAGTGCTCGTGCGTTGCAGGCTCAACCGGCTCAGCCATGTCGATGTGAAGACCGGCGAGCCCGCCAGACGCTACGAGCACGACCGTCCCGGTTCGCTGATCCACGTCGACGTGAAGAAGCTCGGCAACATCCCCGATGGCGGCGGTTGGCGCTACGTCGGACGCCAGCAAGGACGCAGGAACCGGCGCCAGACGCCGGGGCTTGCTCGGAACAAGTATCGCCACGAGCTGCTGCGCCACGCGTTCGTCCACACCGTCATCGACGACCACTCCCGCGTCGCCTACGCCGAGATCCACGACGACGAGACCGCCGCAACCGCGACCGCCGTGCTCCGCCGCGCGACGTCGTGGTTCGCAGCCCGCGGCGTCACCGTCGAACGCGTCCTCTCCGACAACGGCCCCGCCTACCGCTCGCACCTCTGGCGCGACACCTGCCGAGAGCTCGCGATCGTCCCCAAGCACACCCGCCCCTACCGGCCCCAGACCAACGGCAAGATCGAACGCTTCCACCGCACCCTCGCCGATGGATGGGCCTACGGACGCCACTACCGCTCAGAACGAGCCAGACGCGACGCGCTCCCCGCCTGGCTGCACCTCTACAACCACCACCGACCCCACACCGCCACCGGCAAGCAGCCACCGATCACCCGATTGAACAACCTGCCTGGGCAGTACAGCTAGCCCGCGCCCGCGCGAGCGCTCGGCAGTTAGGCGCCGGCGAGTGGCACCGCGTGCGGCGTGCCGTGGATGCGCACCGGCATGCGGGTGCCGAGCTCGATGCCGATCGCCGACGGCATCCGCATGAGCACCGTGCCGGGCACGCCCTCCGCCTCGGCGAGCAGCAGCCGGTCGTGGCCCGAGTACTCGACGTCGCGCACGGTGATCGGCACGCCGGCGGCGAAGGGCTTCAGCTGCTCGGGCCGCACGACGAGCATCGCCTCGGCGTCGTCGATCGCGCCGGCCGCGACCGGGACGGGGCCGAGCGGCGTGCGCCAGGCATCACCGTCGCGCCTCGCGGGCACGAGCGTCGACTCGCCGAGGAAGGTCGCGAGCCACGCCGAGCGCGGCCGGGCGAAGAGCTCCTCGGCGGTGCCGTGCTGCTCGACCCGGCCGCTGCGCAGCACCGAGACCCGGTCGGCGAGCGCGAACGCCTCCTCCTGGTCGTGGGTGACGAGCAGCGCGGTCGCGCCCGCATCGCGCAGGATGCGGCCGATCTCGCGCCGCAGGCCCACCCGCAGCGTCGCGTCGAGCGCCGAGAACGGCTCGTCGAGCAGCACGATCGACGGCGCCGGTGCGAGGGCGCGCGCGAGCGCGACGCGCTGCGCCTGGCCGCCAGACAGGTCGGCCGGCGAGCGGTCGCCGAAGCCGCCGAGCTCGACGAGCTCGAGCATGGCCCGCACGCGCTCGCCGCGGGGGTCGCGCTCGCTGCGCGGCAGCCCGAAGGCGATGTTCTCCGCGACGGTCAGGTGGGGGAAGAGGGATGCGTCCTGCGGCACCCAGCCGACGCCGCGCCGCTCGGGCGGCACCGTGCGGCGCGCCGTCGACAGCACGCGGTCGCCGACGGCGATCTCGCCGGCCCGCAGCGGCAGGAGGCCCGCGATCGCGAGCAGCAGCGTCGACTTGCCGGAGCCGGAGGCGCCGAGCACGGCGTCGACGCCGCCGGAGGGCACGTGCAGGTCGAGCTCGTGCACCACGTCGCCGCCGCCGGGGTGGCCGACGGTGGCGGCGGTGATGCGCAGCTCGCTCATGCGGTGCTCCGCTCGGGGGTCATGGCGCGCTCCGCTCGGTGATCTCGGCGGCGTGCGCCGGGTCGCGCTCGCCGGTGGCGGCGAGCACCAGCATGGCAGGCACCGCCGCGCACGCGACGAGCGCGAGGGCGTAGGGGGCGGCGGCGGCGTACTCGGAGATGTCGGTGCGCGCCCACAGCGCCGTCGCGAGCGTGTCGACGCCGGTCGGGCGCAGCAGCAGCGTCGCGGGGAGCTCCTTGAGCGCGGCGACGGCGGCGAGCAGCGCCGCCACGGCGATGCCGGGCGCGGCGAGCGGTGCGGTGGTGGCGGCGAGGGCCCGCAGCCGCGGCCGCCCGAGCGCGCGGGCGAGCAGCTCGTAGCGCGCGGGCACCCGCTCGAGCGCCGCGCGCACCCCGCCGACCGCGCGCGGCGTGGCGAGCAGCGCGTAGGCGGCGATGAGCACGCCGACGCTCTGGTACGCCCACGGCACGAGCGAGAGCGAGAGGAACACGAGCGACAGGCCCACGACGATGCCGGGCAGCGAGTGGGCGATCGTGGCGGCGCCCTCGAGGGCGCGGCTGAGGGGCGACGGGTGGCGGGCGGCGAGCAGCGCGACAGGCGCGGCGAGCGCGATCGCGAGCAGGCCCGCGGCGATCGCGAGCGCGACCGAGGTGCCCGCGGCGCCGAGCAGCTCGGGCCAGTCGAGCGCCGCGACCGCATCGGCCGAGGCGGCGCGCGCCAGCAGCACCCCCACCGGCACGCCGATCGCGAGCACCGGCGTGACGACCACCGCGGCCATCGCGAGCGGCGCCCATCCGCCCGCCTCCAGCCGCAGCGGCGCCGCCGATCGCAGGCGCGCGGGCACGGCGGCCCGCCGCACGCGCTGCTCGAGCAGCACGAGCGCGACGGCCGCGACGACGAGCACGAGGCCGAGCAGCGCCGCGTAGGAGCGGTCGAAGCCCGCGCCCATCGCCCGTGCGATGCCGGTCGAGAGGGTCTCGACGCGCATGAGGGAGACGACGCCGAAGTCGGCGAGGGCGTAGAGGCCCGCGAGCAGCGCGCCGGCCGTCGCCGCCGGGCGCACGATGGGCCACGTCACCTGCAGCATCGCGGACAGCTGCGTGCGGCCGAGGGAGCGCGCGGCGATCTCGAGCCCGGCGGGCGTCGAGCGCAGCGCCGCGAAGACGGGGAGGGTCACGTACGGGGTCGAGACGATCGTGAGCTGCAGCCACGCGCCCCAGAAGCCCTGCATCGAGGGCACGATCCCGAGCCAGCCGAAGGCGGCGACGTACGACGGCATCGCGAGCGGCAGCGCGGCGAGCGTCAGCAGCGTGCGGGCACCCGGGAGCCGCAGCCGCGCGAGCAGCGCGGCCTGGAGCGTGCCGAGCGCGCCCACCGCGAGCGCGACGGCGAGCGCGAGGGCGAGGCTCGTGACGAGCAGCTCGCCCGTGCGCGGCCGCAGCACGAGCGGGAGCGCGGCGGCGGGGTCGGCGCCGACCGCGCGCACGACGAGGTAGACGACGGGCGCGGCGAGCAGCGCCACCGACACGGCGCCTGCGAGCGCGAGCGCGCGTGCGCCGCCCCGCTCGGGACGGCGCACGCGCGGCGGCGCTGCCAGCACCTACAGCAGGCCGTGCTCGGCGAGCAGCGCCTGGGTGTCGGCGAGCGACGCGAGGTCGGCGAGGTCGAGGTCCTCGACCGCGAGCGACTCGATCGCCGGCAGCTCGGGCGCCGCCTCGACGCCGTCGACGAGCGGGTACTCGAAGGTCTCGGTGACGAAGTACTCCTGCGCCTCGGCCGAGACGAGGTGCTCGATGAAGGCGAGCGCGTCGGGGTCGCCCTCGGCGCTCGCGAGCAGGCCCGCGCCCGTCACGTTCACGATGCCGCCGGGGTCGCCCGGCAGGAACGCGAGCTGCGCGCGCATCTGGTCGGCGCCGAGCTCGTTGGCGTCCTCGAACCAGTAGTAGTGGTTGATGAGCCCGAAGTCGGCCTCGCCCGACTGCACGAGGTCGAGCGTCTGGCCGTTCGACTCGGTGAGGATCGGCTCGTTCGCGGCGATCGCCTCGACCCACGCGGCGGCCGCCTCCTCGCCCTCGAGCACGCGCATCGCGGTCACGAACGACTGGAACGAGGCGTTGCCGGGCGCGAACGCCACGCGGCCGCGGTACTCCTCCCCGGTGAGGTCGGCGATCGCGGTGGGCACCTCGGCCTCGGCGACGTCCTCGCTGTCGTAGGCGATGACGCGCGCGCGGCCCGTGACGCCGACCCAGCTGCCGTCGGTCGAGGTGAACTCGGCCGGCACCGCGCCGGTGATCTCCTCGGGCAGCGTCGCGAGCATGCCCGCCTCGGCGACGGCGCCGAGCGAGCCGGCGTCCTGCGACCAGAAGACGTCGGCGGGGGAGCGGTCGCCCTCCTCGAGCAGGAGCGCCTCGAGCTCGGTCGACGAGGCGTAGCGCACGTCGACGTCGATGCCGCTCGACTCCTCGAACTGCTCGATGAGCGGGTCGACGAGGTCCTCGCTGCGGCCGGCGTAGAGCGTGAAGGCGCCGTCGGCCTCGGCTGCGGCACCGGTCGAGCCGGTGCTCGCCGAGGGCTCGGGGTCGGATGCGGTGCAGCCGGCGAGCACGAGGGCTGCGGCGGCGAGGGCGGCGGGCGCGATGGCGCGCAGGGCGGAACGCTGCAAGGAGGACTCCCGGAGAGGTGATGGGCCGGCGGCATCCGGCGCCGCGGCGATGAGGTAAGGGTAGCCTAACTCGCGCCGGATGCCGGCGTCGGCCACCGGTAGGCTGGTGCGGATGAGCCGCGACGAGGATGCCCTCCGCTGGGAAGGCGACGACGAGCTCGATCGCGCGACCGCCGACGACGGCGCGGGCTCCGCGCCCGGGCCCGACGGCGCATCCGCCCCCGACGCCCCCCGCGAGGCGCGGCGCCGCGGCCCGCTCGGCTGGCTCATGCTCGCGCTCGCCGCGGCCTCGACCGTCGGCTGGATCGCGATCATGGTGCTCAACCCCGTGCAGCAGCCGAGCCTGCTCGGGCTCGCGATGTACCAGCTGGGCGAGCTGCTCGCGGTGATCGCGCCGCCGCTGTGGTGGTTCTGCGTCGACCGCCTCGCGCCCGTCGGCCGCCGCGCGCCCTGGTGGCTCGCGGGGCTCGTCGTCACCGCGCCGTGGCCGCTCGCCGTCGGAGTGCTCGCATGAGCGCCCGCGAGCGGCGCGAGGAGCGCCCGAGCGACAGCTGGATCGTCGCGCTGCTGTTCGCGCTCGCGTTCGGCTACGACACCGTCGAGGCGATCGCCAACGCCGAGCAGCTGCCGCTGCTCTACGTCGGCGCGGGCATCGAGGGCGCCATCCCGTGGTGGCTGCTCGTGGCGCAGGTGGCGCTGCCGGGCATCCTCTTCGTCGTCGCGCTCTTCGTCGGGCGGCGGATGCGCCTCGTCGCCAAGGCGGGCATCCTGCTGGTCGCGCTCGGCGTGAGCGCGCAGCTGAGCCTGCTCGCCGAGCAGCTGGCGCGGCAGATCGCGATCACCGCGCTCGGCGCGTAGCCCGCGCGCGCGGGCCGCGTCAGATCACGCTGACGAGGATCAGCAGCCCGAGCACGATCTGCCCGATCGCGCGCGGCACGAGCGGCACCGCGACGGCGCCGAAGCGCTCCGGCTCCTTCGCCGCCTGCGCGTTCGCGGGGAACACGAGGATCAGCAGCGCGATGAGCGCGAGCCCCGCCGCGAACCGCACGCCCCACCACGGCGCGAGCAGGCCGAGGCCGCCGAGGATCTCGGCGACGCCGGAGACGGTCACGAGCGTCGGCGCCCAGCGCCGGTCGGGGCCGGCGAGCCCCGCGGGGATCATCGCGCCCATCGTGCGGCGCACGCGGGGCACGAAGTGGGCGGCGCCCATGCCGATGAAGACCACGGCGAGCAGGATCCGCAGCACGAGCTGCACGAGAGCGAAGGCGTCCATCGCCCCCCATCCTCCCGCACTCCGGTTGCGTCGCATGACGATCGGGCGCCGCCGGCGCACGTGCCGCTCGGTAGGCTGGCTGCGGCACGACGACGTGCTGCGCCCGGGCCGCGCACCCCACGCGCGGTCATCACCGTCAAGGGAGTCCCGCATGTCCAAGCCCGTCGTCCTGATCGCCGAGGAGCTCTCGGCGGCGACCGTCGATGCCCTCGGCCCCGACTTCGAGATCCGCTCGGTCGACGGCACCGACCGCGAGGCGCTCTTCGCGGCGCTCGCCGACGCATCCGCCGTGCTCGTCCGCAGCGCCACCCGCATCGACGCCGAGGCGCTCTCGCACGCGCCGCAGCTCAAGGTGATCGCGCGCGCCGGCGTCGGCCTCGACAACGTCGAGATCCCCGCCGCGACCGCCGCGGGCGTCATGGTCGTCAACGCGCCGACCTCCAACATCGTCTCGGCCGCCGAGCTCGCGATCGCGCACATCCTGGGCCTCGCCCGCCACATCCCCGCCGCCGACGCGTCGCTCAAGCGCGGCGAGTGGAAGCGCTCCGCCTACACCGGCGTCGAGCTGTACGAGAAGACCGTCGGCATCGTCGGCCTCGGCCGCATCGGCGTGCTCGTCGCCGAGCGGCTCGCCGCGTTCGGCACGAAGCTCGTCGCCTACGACCCGTTCGTCAGCCCCGCGCGCGCCGCCCAGCTCGGCGTCGAGTTGCGCAGCCTCGACGAGCTGATGGCCGAGAGCGACTTCATCACCATCCACATCCCGCGCACGCCCGAGACGGTCGGCCTCATCGGCGAGGCGCAGTTCGCGCTCGCGAAGCCGACGCTGCGGATCGTCAACGCCTCGCGCGGCGGCATCATCGACGAGGCCGCGCTCGCCGAGGCGCTCCGCTCCGGCCGCATCGCCGGCGCCGGCATCGACGTGTTCGTCTCCGAGCCGCCGAAGGACGACGCGCTCACCTCGGCCCCGAACATCCAGGTCACGCCGCACCTCGGCGCGTCGACCGACGAGGCGCAGGAGAAGGCCGGCATCGCCGTCGCCCGCTCGGTGCGGCTCGCGCTCTCGGGCGACCTCGTGCCGGATGCCGTGAACGTCGCCGGCGGCATCATCGACGAGTACGTGCGCCCCGGCATCCCGCTCGCGGAGCGGCTCGGCCAGTTCGCGGCGGGCCTCGCGGCCGGCCCCGTGGAGGCGGTGGATGTCGCGGTGCACGGCGAGCTCGCCGGCTACGACGTGAAGGTGCTGCGCCTGGCGGCGCTCAAGGGCTTCTTCTCGTCGATCGTGAGCGAGCAGGTGACGTTCGTCAACGCGCCGGTGATCGCCGAGTCGCGGGGCGTCACGAGCGACCTGTCGGCCGACGAGCGCAGCGACGAGTACCGCAACGTCGTCGAGGTGATCGTCGCGTGCAGCGACGGCCGCCGCGTGAGCGTCGAGGGCACGCTGACGGGCCCGAAGCAGGTCGAGAAGATCGTCGGCGTCAACGGCCAGTCGGTCGAGGTGCCGATGGCCGAGCACTTCGTCGTGATGGAGTACGTCGACCGCCCGGGCATCGTGGCCGCCTACGGCGCGGCCTTCGGCGAGGCGTCGATCAACATCGCCGGCATGCAGATCGCGCGCACGGAGGCGGGCGGCGACGCGCTGTCGATCATCACGATCGACCAGGCCGCGCCCGACGCGCTCGTCGAGCAGCTCGGCGCGGCGATCGAGGCGACGACGATCCGGCAGATCGAGATCCGCCCGCTCTGAGTCGCGTCGCGAGCCTGGCCCGTGTCGGCGCCCGGCGGTAGCGTCGCGCGCATGGACACCACCGCATCCGCCCGCATCGTGCTCGTGCCCGGCTTCTGGCTGGGCGCCTGGGCGTGGGACGACGTCGCCCGGCTGCTGCGCGAGCAGGGCCACGACGTCGTCGCGCTCACCCTGCCGGGCCTCGAGCCCGACCATCCCGCCCGCGGCGAGGTGACGCTCGACGAGCAGGCCGACGCGATCGTCGCGGCGCTCGGCGACGGGCCGGCGGTGCTCGTCGCGCACTCCGGCGGCGCGCTGCCGGCGACGCTCGCGCTCGACCGCGCCGTCGACCGGGTGGCGCGCACCGTGTGGGTCGACACGGCGCCCGTCGTCGACGGGGCGGCGATGGATGCGTCGTCCACGGCCGACGTGCTCACGCTCGACGAGCGGTGGGACGACGAGCTCGCCGACGGCTCGATGCGCGACCTGACCGACGCGCAGCTCGCCGACTTCCGCGAGCGCGCCGTGCCGCAGCCGGGCCGCACCGTGCGCGACGCGGTGCGCCTCGCCGACGAGCGGCGGCTCGACGTGCCGGCGACGGTGGTGTGCACGGCGTTCTCGGCCGCCGACTACCGCTCGTACGCCGAGCAGGGCGTGCCGTTCCTCGCCGGGCTGCTCGAGCATCGGGCGATGACGCTCGTCGACCTGCCCACCGGCCACTGGCCGATGTGGTCGAGGCCGGTCGAGCTCGCGCAGGTGATCGGCGAGGCCGCGGCCGGCGCGCGCCGGTAGCCGGTCGCGCTCAGTCGCCGCCGGGGAGCAGCACCCACACGCTCGCGCCGCCGAGCGCCGCGTCGTCGATGCCCATGCGGCCGCCGTGCGCCTGCACGATGCGACGGCAGGTCGACAGGCCGATCCCGAGCCCGTCGACGTCGCCCCTGCCCGCGCGCTCGAGCAGCTCGAACACGCGGTCCCGGTCGGCCTCCGGCACGCCGGGGCCGTCGTCGTCCACGGCGATGCGCCAGCCTGACGCCATCGGGTGCGCGCGGACCTCGATCCGCGGCGCGGCACCGCCCCGACCGCCGAACTTCAGCGCGTTCGAGAGCAGGTTCTGCAGCAGCGCCCGCAGGAGGGTCGCATCGCCGGTGATGCGGGGGAGGGGGCCGACGTCGATGACGGCGTCGGATGCCGCGACGGCGGCGTCGAGGTCGTCGAGCGCGTCGGCGACCACGGCGTCGAGGTCGACCTCACCGCGGCGGACCGAGCCGCCGACACGGGCGAAGTCGAGGAGGTCCTCGACGAGCGCGCTCATGCGGTCGGCGGCCGACTCGGCGCGCTCGAGCGCGCGGCCGGCCGCCGGCGCCGCCGCCATCTCGGGGCTCGAGGCCGCGAGCTCGAGGAAGCCGACGAGCGCAGTGAGGGGCGTGCGCAGGTCGTGGCTCACCTGGCCGGCGAAGTGGGCGAGCTGCTCGTTCGAGCGCTCGAGCTCGCGGGTGATGCGGCGCAGCTCGAGCACGTCGACGACCTGCCGGGCCAGCAGCGCGAGCGCGCGGCTCGCCTCGGGGGTGAGCTCGCCCACCTCGTCGTCGAAGACGCACAGCGTGCCGATGGGCACCCCGGCCGGGGTGATGAGCGCGCTTGAGGCGTAGAAGCGCACGGCGGCGATCTCGCCGGTGACGAAGGGGTTCCGTCGGAACCGCTCGTCGTCGCGCGCGTCGGGCACGACGACGTGCCCGGGGCTGCGGAAGACGACCGCGCACATCGAGTCCTCGCGCGCGCAGACGCTCGGGTCGAGCCCGATCGCGGCGACCTGGTGCTGCTTGCGGTCGTCGATGATGTTGATCACGGCCGTCGGCACGCCGCACAGCGCGGCGGCGAGCTCGACGAGGCTCTGCAGGTCGGGCTCAGGCGCCTCGCCGAGCAGCCGGTACTCGGCGATGGCCTCGCGGCGCGCGATGTCCTCGATCGTCATGCAGGTCCTCCGGCTGAGGCGCCCAGCCGGCGCGCGACGGCGATGAGCCGCTCGATCTCGACCTCGGCGCGGCCGGGCTCGAGCGCGCCGAGCGCCGAGCGCAGGTAGACGCCGTCGGACATCAGCACGATCGCGAGCGCGAGCTCCTCGTCGCCGAGCCGCGCCGCGAGGGCCGCGACGTACTCGTCGTCGAGCCGCTGCAGCGCCGCGCGCGCACCGGCGCCGGCGGGGGACTGCGCGAGGCGCACGAGGGCGACCGTCGCGCGGTCGAGGTCGCTGCCCTCGGCGACCGAGGTGCGCAGGAACCGGCCCACGAGGTCGTCGGCGGCGCGGAGCGACTCGAGGTCCTCGGCCCCGAGCAGCTCGAAGCGCTCGATGAGCCCGGCCTCGAGCGCGGCCTTCGAGCCGAAGTGGTAGAGCAGCCCGCCCTTCGACACGCCCGCGCGCTCGGCGACCGCCTGCACGGTCGCGGCGCGCTCGCCGCCCTCGATGAGCAGCGTGATGTACGCGTCGAGCAGCTGCGCTCTGGCGGGGGAGTCACGGGGCACGGCATGAGCATAGCGTTGCCAGCCAACCGTCCAGACGGTACAGTAACGGGGTCGCGCGCCGCCCGCGCCGGCCGCCACCCGACCAGGAGCCCGACCATGGACATCCGCCAGCAGACCCGCGTCCTCGACGAGGCGACCGCGCCGCGCGCCGGCGCGCGCGAGTGGGTCGCGCTCGCGGTGCTCATGCTCCCGGTGCTGCTCGTCTCGATCGACAACACGGTGCTGGCGTTCGCGCTGCCGCAGATCTCGCTCGCGCTCGAGCCCGACGCCGCGCAGCAGCTGTGGATGGTGGATGCCTACGCGCTCGTGCTCGCCGGCCTCCTCGTGGCGATGGGGAGCCTCGGCGACCGGTTCGGCCGCCGGCGCATGCTGCTCATCGGCGCCACCGGCTTCGCCGTGGTCTCGGTGCTCGCCGCCTTCGCGCCCACCGCATCCGCCCTCATCGCCGCGCGCGCGGCGCTCGGCCTCTTCGGCGCGATGCTCATGCCGTCGACCCTCTCGCTGCTGCGCTCGACCTTCCCGCACCGCGATCAGCGCCGCCTCGCGATCGCCGTCTGGGCGACGGCGTTCTCGGTCGGCTCGGCGCTCGGCCCGACGGTGGGCGGGCTGCTGCTCGAGCACTTCGCGTGGGGCTCCGTCTTCCTCATGGCGGTGCCCGTGCTGCTGCCGCTGCTCGTGCTCGCGCCGCTGCTCGTGCGCGAGAGCCGCGACGCCGCGCCCGGCCCCATCGACCCGATCGGCATCGCGCTCTCTATCGCCGCGCTCGGCGCGCTCGCCGCGACGATCAAGCACGTCGCGGTGGAGGGCCCCGACCTCCTCGCCGTCGCGCTGCTCGCGGTCGCGATCGTCGCGGGCCTCGGCTTCGCGCGCCGCATGCGCTCGGTCGACGAGCCCATGCTCGACCTCGACCTGCTGCGGGTGCCCGCGTTCTCGGGGGCGATCGCGATCAACCTGCTGAGCGTCGTCGCGCTCGTCGGCGCACTGTTCTTCCTCACCCAGCACCTGCAGCTGGTCGAGGGGCTGTCGACGCTCGACGCGGCGCTGCTGCTCGTGCCCGGCACGATCGCCATGGTGCTCGCGGGCCTCGGCGTCGTGCGCATGGTGCGGCACGTGCCCGCGCACCGGGTGGTCGCGGCGGGCCTCGCGAGCTCGATGGCCGGCTACCTGCTCGTCGCGCTCGCGGGCGACGCGCTCTCGCCGCTGCATGTCGCGATCGCCTACGTGCTGCTCGGCGCCGGCGTCGGCGCCGCCGAGACGCTCTCGAACGAGATCGTCGTCTCGACCGCGCCGCCCGCGAAGGCGGGCGCGGCGAGCGCCGTCTCCGAGACCGCGTACGAGCTCGGCGCCGTGCTCGGCACCGCGGTGCTCGGCGGCATCGTGAGCGCCGTCTACCGTGCGTCGATCGCGCTGCCCGACGGCGTCGCATCCGCCGACGCAGACGCCGCGCGCGAGACGCTCGCGGGCGCGCTCGAGGTGGCCGAGCGGGTGCAGGGCGACCTCGGCGCCGGCATCGCCGAGGCCGCGCGCGCGGCCTTCGACCAGGGGGCGCTGTGGACCGCGCTCACCGGAGCGGCGCTCATGGCGGCGGCCGTCGTCGTCGCGCTGCGCGCCCTGCGCCGCGCGTAGGCGCCCAGGACGACGAAGCGGCGCCGCCCCGGGAGGGACGACGCCGCTGCAGCGCGGGGGCTGCTCAGATCAGGTCGTCGCGGCGCTCGGTGCGCTCGACGCGCGTGCCGGTCTCCGGGTCGACCGCCGTGCGCGACACCTGGCTGGTGCGGCCGGAGCGCGCAGCCATGACGATGCCGATCAGCGTCACGAGCGCGCCCGCGCCGAGCAGGATGTAGCCGATGAGGGACCAGTTGGCGCCGTCGACCTGCCACAGGGCGGGGACCGCCCAGGCGACGATCGCGCCGACTGCCATGAGGAAGATGCCGAAGCCGATGCTCAAGGTGCACTCCGTTCGTTGGTGCAGCCCGGGACCAGGCCGCTTGCTGGGAATGTACCCGCCGCTCCCTGGCACGCAGGTGGACGCGCCCGCCGACTAGGCTGGGAATCGCCGTCCGCACGGCTGCGGAGGCGGTTCGACGACGCGCACGCGGGTGCGCCAGGGGAGGAAGCGTGGAGCAGCTGCGCCTCGCGGTCATCGCAGGAGACGGCATCGGGCAGGAGGTCACGCTCGAGGCGAGGAAGGCGATGCGCGCCGCGCTCACCGACGTCGAGCTGGTCGAGACCGAGTACGCGCTGGGCGCCGCCCACTACCTCGAGACCGGCGAGGTGCTCGACGACGCCACGCTCGCGAGCCTCGCCGAGCACGACGCGATCCTGCTGGGCGCCGTCGGCGGCGACCCCGCCGACCCGCGCCTCGCCGGCGGCATCATCGAGCGCGGGCTCCTGCTGCGCCTGCGCTTCGCGTTCGACCACCACGTGAACCTGCGCCCGACCGTGCTCCACCCGCGGATCGGCAGCCCCCTGCGCGACCCGGGCGAGATCGACTTCGTCGTCGTGCGCGAGGGCACCGAGGGGCCGTACGTCGGCAACGGCGGCGCGCTGCGCCAGGGCACGCCCCACGAGATCGCGAACGAGACGAGCGTGAACACCGCCTTCGGCGTCGAGCGGGTCGTGCGCTTCGCCTTCGAGCTCGCCGAGCAGCGCCGCCGCCGGCTCACGCTCGTGCACAAGAAGAACGTGCTCGTGCACGCCGGCGCGCTCTGGCAGCGCATCGTCGACGAGGTGGCGGTCGACCACCCCGAGGTCGAGGTCGACTACCTCCACGTCGACGCCGCCACGATCTTCCTCGTCGACCGGCCCAGCCGCTTCGACGTGATCGTCACCGACAACCTGTTCGGCGACATCCTGACCGACCTCGCCGGCGCCGTCGGCGGCGGGATCGGCCTCGCGGCCTCCGGCAACCTCAACCCCTCGGGCGCCTTCCCGAGCATGTTCGAGCCCGTGCACGGCTCCGCCCCCGACATCGCGGGGAGGGGCATCGCCGACCCGACCGCGGCGATCCTCTCGGCGGCACTCCTGCTCGAGCACTCGGGCCACCCCGACGCCGGCCGGCGCATCCGCGACGCCGTCGACGCCGACATCGACGGGCGCGACGGCACCGCACGCAGCACCAGCGAGGTCGGCGACGCGATCGCCGGCCGCATCAGCGCATCCACCGGCAAGGAGCAGGCATGACCGACTTCGCGATCACCCGCAACGAGCGGCCCGCCGCGGACAGCGTCCGCGAGGGCGTGCTCGCCGAGCCCGGCTTCGGCAAGCACTTCACCGACCACATGGTCTCGATCGACTGGACGGTCGACGAGGGCTGGCACGGCCACCGCGTCGAGCCGTACGGCCCGCTGCAGATGGACCCGGCCTCCGCCGTGCTCCACTACGGCCAGGAGATCTTCGAGGGCATGAAGGCCTACCGCCGCGCCGACGGCTCGGTCTGGACCTTCCGGCCCGAGGAGAACGCCAAGCGCATGCAGCGCTCGGCGGCGCGGCTGGCGCTGCCCGAGCTGTCGGTCGACGACTTCGTCGAGTCGGTGCGGCAGCTCGTGCGGATGGACGAGGCGTGGGTGCCGGCCGGCGGCGAGAACTCGCTCTACCTGCGGCCCTTCATGATCGCCAACGAGGTGTTCCTCGGGGTGCGCGCGGCGCAGACCGTGCGGTTCATGGTCATCGCGAGCCCCGCCGGGCCCTACTTCGCGGGCGGCGTGAAGCCGGTCTCGATCTGGCTCTCGCGCGAGTACAACCGCGCCGGCAAGGGCGGCACCGGCGCCGCCAAGTGCGGCGGCAACTACGCCGCGAGCCTCCTGCCCACGCAGCAGGCGGCCGCGAACGGCTGCGCGCAGGTGCTCTTCCTCAACGAGGCGGGCACCGAGCTCGAGGAGCTCGGCGGCATGAACGTCGTGCTCGTCCGGGCCGACGGCACCCTCATCACCCCCGACTCCGACTCCATCCTCGACGGCATCACGCGCAACTCGCTGCTCGAGCTCGCGGCGGATGCGGGCCACCGGGTCGAGCGGCGGCCGGTGACGCTCGCGGAGTGGCGCGACGGCATCGCCGACGGCTCGATCACCGAGGTCTTCGCGTGCGGCACCGCCGCCGTGCTGACGCCCATCGCGGCGCTCAAGAGCCCCGATGAGACGATCGGCGACCCCGGCGCGCCCGCCGGCCCGGTCGCGATGGCGCTCCGCCAGCGGCTCACCGACATCCAGTACGGCCGCGCGGAGGACCCGCACGGCTGGATGGTGCAGCTGACGGAGGCCCGCTGATGCGCGTCGCGCGGTTCGCGCACGGCGAGCGCATCGGCTACGGCGTCGTCGACGGGGATGCGCTGGTCGAGCTGGTCGGCGACCCGATCGTCGCCGGCTTCGACACGACCGGCACCCGCATCCCGATCGCCGAGGCACGGCTGCTCGCGCCCGTCATCCCGCGCTCGAAGGTCGTGGCGGTCGGCCGCAACTACGCGAAGCACGCGGCCGAGCTCGGCAACGAGGTGCCCACCGAGCCGCTGGTCTTCCTGAAGCCCAACACGTCGGTGATCGGCCCCGGCGACGCGATCGTGCTGCCGCCGGAGTCGCAGGACGTGCACTTCGAGGGCGAGATCGCCCTCGTGATCGGCAAGGTCGCGCGGCGCCTCACGCGGGCGAACGCGCTGCACGCCGTCTTCGGCGTCACGGTCGCCAACGACGTGACCGCGCGCGACCTGCAGCACCGCGAGAAGCAGTGGGCGCGCGCGAAGGGCTTCGACACGTTCTGCCCGCTCGGGCCCGCGATCGAGACCGAGCCCGACTACGACGCGCTGCAGGTCATCACGCGCGTCGACGGCGAGGTGCGGCAGGACGGCGTCTCGAGCGACTGGATCTTCGACGCGCCCACCGTGCTCGAGTGGATCACCGCATCCATGACCCTGCTGCCCGGCGACGTCGTGCTGATGGGCACCCCGGAGGGCGTGGGCCCGCTGCGCGCGGGCCAGACGGTCGAGGTGGAGGTGCCGGGCGTCGGCACGCTGCGCAACCCGGTCGTCGCGCAGGCCACCGTCGGCTGATCCCTCCCGGCTCATCCTCGGCCGGGTCGCCTAGCATCAGTCGCACCGGCGGTGCGAGCCGCCGATCGACTCGAGGAGGAGCCATGTCGGAGATCCAGCAGCTGCTCGGCCAGATGCCGATCCAGCAGATCGCGCAGCGCGCGGGCGTCAGCGAGGCCGAGGCGAGGCAGGCGGTCGAGGCCATCGTGCCGACCCTGGTCGGCGGGATGCAGGCGAACGCGCACGACCCGGCGGGCGCTCAGTCGCTCGCGGGCGCGCTCGGCGCGCACGCCGGCCACCTCGACGAGCGCCTCGCGGGCGACATCGACACCGCCGACGGCGAGAAGATCGTGCACAACGTCTTCGGCGACAACACCGACCAGATCGCGCGCGCGGCCGGCGGCGGCGGTGCGCTCGGCGGCATCATCCAGAAGATCCTGCCGATCGTCGCGCCCATCGTGCTCGCGTGGATCGCGAACCGGTTCCTCGGCCAGCGGGGCGGGGCGGCGCCGCAGGCGCCCGAGCGCGCCGAGGAGCCGGGCGGCGGCTTCGACTCGCCCTTCGACCGGGGCTCCGCGGGCGCCGAGCAGAAGGTGCAGGTGCCGCAGACGCAGACCCCGGCGCCCGCGCCCGGCCAGCAGCCGGGCCAGCAGGGCCAGGGCGGCGGCCTCGGCCTCGACGACCTGCTCGGCGGCATCCTGGGCGGCGGCTCCAGCCGGGAGAGCGGCTCGAGCGGCGGTCCGCTCGGCCCGCTCGGCGACATCCTCGGCGGCCTGCTCGGCGGCGGTCGCCGCGGCTGACTTGGCCCGCGCGAGGCCGGCTCCGTCGAGCTTCCCCGAGCTCCGGTTCCTCCGCGGCGAGACCCGCGCTCGAGGGAAGCCCGGCGGAGTGCAGGCTGTCTGCATATGCAGGCAGGCAACGGCTAGACTGCACGCATGGCTTCCCCTGACGCGCTCCGCGGCCACGTCGACGCGATGCTGCTGTCGGTGCTCGCCGACGGGCCGGTGCACGGCTACGGCGCGATCGAGCGCATCCGCGACCGCTCCGGCGGCGCGCTCGACTTCCCGAGCGGCACCGTCTACCCGGCGCTGAAGCGGCTGGAGCGCCGCGGCCTCATCGAGGGGGAGTGGGAGTCGAGCGGGCGCTCGAAGCGGGTCTACCGGCTGACGCCTGCGGGCACGAGCGAGCTCGAGGCGCAGCGCACCGAGTGGACCGCGACGGCCTCGATCATCACGAGCGTGCTCGGCGCGGCGCGAGCCTGACGGCGCCCCAGCGCACGAGCAGCGCGGCCGCGGCGACCGCGAGCGCCGAGCCGAGCACGAGCGTCGTGACCAGCAGGGCCGCGAGGATGCCGGCACCGGCGGCGGGCACGGCGATCGTCGCCGCCATCGCGACCGCGCCCGCGACGAGCGCGACGGCGAACGCGAGCTGCAGGCCGGCCACGGCCACGAGCGCGGTGAGCGAGCCCGAGCGCCGGATCGCGAGCCAGCCGGCGGCGGCGGCTGCCGCCACGATCGGTCCCGCAGCGTCGAGCGCCCGCGAGACCTGGAGCATCCAGCCGTCCTCGACCGGCACCCGGAACCCGGGCACCGCCGCGAGGGCGGTCATGCCGACGAACCACACCACGAGCAGCGTCGCGGCGGCGAGCGCGGCGCGCGGGGCGAAGCGGCGGCCGCGGTCGGCGAGCAGCTCGGTCGAGAGCTCGGCGGCGATCGCGCGCGGGTCGCCGAACTCGGCGACCACGGCGGTTGCGGCGAGCGGCTCGGGCGCTCCCGCGTCGACGCGCGCGGCGACGGCCTCCCGCAGGTCGCCCTCGATCTCGCGCGCGAGCTCGCGGCGCCGCCTGCCGGACGCGACCACGGCGCGCTCGAGGCGGCCGACGAGGTCGGCGACGGGGTCGGGGCTGGGCATCGCCCTCCAGTCTCCCACGCCTAGGATGGAGCCATCATGAGCGTCCCCTTCTCGACGGCGACGGGCGGCGATGTCGTCGTCCGCTTCTGCCCCTCGCCCACCGGCACCCCGCACGTCGGCCTCATCCGCACCGCGCTGTTCAACTGGGCGTACGCGCGCCACCACGGCGGGAAGATGGTGTTCCGCATCGAGGACACCGACGCGGCGCGCGACAGCCAGGAGTCGTACGAGCAGCTGCTCGAGGCGATGCGCTGGCTCGGCATCGACTGGGACGAGGGCGTCGAGACCGGCGGCCCGAACGCCCCCTACCGGCAGTCGCAGCGCGGCGAGATCTACGCCGAGCTCATCGAGCGCCTCAAGGAGTCGGGGCACCTCTACGAGTCGTTCGCGACCGCCGAGGAGATCGAGGCCCGCAACATCGACCTGGGCCGCGACCCGCGGCAGGGCTACGACAACTTCGAGCGCGACCTGACGAGCGAGGAGCGCCAGGCGCACCGCGACGCCGGCCGCCAGCCGAGCCTGCGCCTGCGCGTGCCGGACGAGGACCTCTCGTTCGACGACCTCGTGCGCGGCGAGATCACGTTCCCCGCCGGCTCCTTCTCCGACTTCGTCGTGGTGCGTCCGAACGGCGCGCCGCTCTACACGTTCGTCAACCCCGTCGACGACGCGCTCATGGGCGTCACGCACGTGCTGCGCGGCGAGGACCTGCTCTCGTCGACGCCGCGGCAGATCGCGCTGTACCGCGCCCTCGCCGAGATCGGCGTCGCATCCGCCATCCCGCGCTTCGGCCACCTGCCGTACGTCATGGGGGAGGGCAGCAAGAAGCTCTCGAAGCGCGACCCGCAGTCCAACCTGTTCCTGCTGCGCGAGGCCGGCTTCATCCCCGAGGGGCTGCTCAACTACCTCGCGCTGCTCGGCTGGTCGATCGCGCCCGACCGCGACGTCTTCACCCGCGACGAGCTGATCGCCGCGTTCGACGTCGAGGACGTCAACCCCAACCCGTCGCGCTTCGACCCGAAGAAGGCCGAGTCGATCAACGGCGACCACGTGCGCATGCTCGCCGCCGACGACTTCGCGGCGCGCCTCGAGCCCTACCTCGGCCGCATCTTCGACGGCCCGCCGAGCGACGAGCAGCGCGCGGTGCTCGCGCAGGCGGCGCCGCTCGTGCAGGAGCGCATGCAGCTCATCGGCCAGGCCGAGGACATGCTGGGCTTCCTGTTCCTCGACACCGAGGACATCCACCACGACTCCGACGCCGTCGCGAGCCTCGGCGACGACGCGCACGCCGTGCTCGAGGCCTCGCGCCGCGCGCTCGAGGAGCTCGAGTCGTTCGACGCCGCGAGCATCGAGCAGGTGCTGCGCGAGGTGCTCGTCGAGGGCCTCGGCATCAAGCCGCGCTTCGCCTTCACGCCGCTGCGCGTCGCCGTCACCGGCCGCCGCATCTCGCCGCCGCTGTTCGAGTCCCTCGAGCTGCTCGGCCGCGAGGCGTCGCTCGCCCGCATCGAGCGGCTGGCCGCGAGGGTCTGATGGACGTCGACGTCGTCGTCATCGGCGCCGGCCCCGCGGGGCTCGCGGCGGCGCTCAACCTGGCGCGCCAGCAGCGCTCGGTGGCGCTGCTCGACTCCAACCGGCCCCGGCACGCGGCGACGCTGCAGTCGCACGGCTTCGTCACCCGCGACGGCGTCTCGCCGCTCGAGCTGCGCACGCTCGGCCGCGACGAGGTGCTGCGCTACCCGACGGTCGCCTACGAGCGCACGCTCGTGCGGCAGGTGGTCGCGGTCGACGACGGATTCGCGGTGCAGGCGGAGCAGGCAGGCTCGCGGGCCGAGAGCGAGACCCGGGCCGCCGCGGTCCTCATCGCGACGGGCCTGAGCGAGACGCTGCCCGCCTCGCACCACGTGCGCCCCTGGTACGGCACGAGCCTCCACTCGTGCATGGACTGCGACGGCTACGACAAGCGCGGGCAGGCGCTCGCCCTCATCGGCGAGACCGACGACCTCGTCGACCGCGCCATGGTCATCCGCCGCCACACCGACGACCTCGCCGTCTTCACGAACGGGTCGGATGCGGTCGACGCGGCGGGCGAGGAGCGCCTGGCCGCGCACGGGGTCGCCCTCGTGCGCACGCCGATCGCCGCGATCGAGGGCGACCGCGACGGGATGCGCGCGATCGTGCTCGAGGACGGCGCGCGGAGCGAGCGCACGGGCGGCTTCGTGCGCCCGTGGTGGCACCCGCAGCTCGAGTTCGCCGAGCCGCTCGGCCTCGAGACGGACGAGGACGGGCTCGTGGTCGTCGACCGCGCGCAGCGCGCCTCGGTCGAGGGCGTCTACGCGGCGGGCGACATCACGCCCGGCTTCCGGCAGCTGGCGGTCGCGGCCGGCGCCGGCACCATCGCGGCCTCGGTCATCAACCGCGACCTCATCGCGCGCGACCGCTGACGCCCTCCGCCCCCACTCCCGCTCATCGAGCAGGCCCCCTCCCCGCTCATCGAGTAGGCCCGAAGGGCCGACCCCTCCCCGCTCATCGAGTAGGCCCGAAGGGCCGTATCGAGATGTCAGCCCCCCGCTGTAGCCTGGTCTGCGCACGCGGTCACCCCGCGGAGGAGGCACAGCCATGACGCTCATCGACGACCGGCCGAAGACGCAGCGCACGCTCTCGGCGCCCGAGCGCAAGGCGCGCCGCAAGCGCGTGCTCACCTGGCTGCTGCCGATCGTCGGCGTGCTGCTCATCGGCGGGCTCTTCTGGTTCACCCAACAGCTGCTCGCGGGCGGCCTCGGGGAGCCCCGCGAGGCCACCGCCGAGGAGGTCTCGGCCAACAACACGACCCAGTTCGGCGAGGCCGGCACGTCGTACGCAGTGCAGTACCAGGTCGTCACGCTCAACCTCGCGAGCCTGCCGATCGCGGCCGAGGAGCTCTCGATGGGGCCCGACGCGCAAGCGGTCATCGCCCCCGGGTACGGCTTCCTCGACACCACCTTCTACCGCGGCCAGGGCGGCGGCATCGAGGGGCAGGGCTACTTCACCGAGATGATGTCGTCGGTGACGGCCACCACGTCCGGCGGCGAGGTCGTGCGCTTCGACATGGCCCGCTCGCCGGTCGGCTGGGCCGAGTTCCCGTCGGCGATGCGCGCGGTCGAGTCGGGCGCGGCAGCCTTCGGCTGGCCGGTCGACGACGCCGAGATCACCGCCTTCACCGAGGAGGTCGCCGACGCCGTGCGCACCGGGCAGGCCACCGAGTGGGCGATCCCCGCGGGCGACGCGATGGGCATGCCGGTGAGCGGCCTGGTGTCCTGCTCGGGCGACGGGATGTGCGTGCTCAGCTACGCGATCGACGTCTCCCGCACCGCCGACTGAGGCGGCCGGCGCGCGCCACGATTCGCGCGGAGGGCGCCGAGTTGCTATGCTCGTCTCTTGGCTCGCCCGCCTCGGCATGCGGCCATTGGGGTATGGTGTAATTGGCAACACGGAGGTTTCTGGTACCTTTGTTCTTGGTTCGAGTCCAGGTACCCCAGCACTTCGAAGCCCCCGCGACGCGGGGGCTTCTCGCTTGTCCGGGCGCATTCCGGGCCCGTCGCGCTCGGCCCGCGAGCGGCTCCCGCGCCTAGACTGCGGCCCATGGACCTCGCCGTCATCGCCTGCATCGCCGCCGCATTGGCGGCCGCCGTGCACGGCTACATCTTCGTGCTCGAGACGCTGCGCTGGGAGGAGCCGGGCACGCGGCGGGTGTTCGGCACGAGCCCCGAGCAGGCGGCGGCCACGAGGCAGCTCGCCGCCAACCAGGGCGTCTACAACCTGCTGCTCGGCATCGCCGCGCTCGCGGGCATCATCACGCTCGTGGCCGGCGCCCGAGGCGCGGGGCTCGCGGTGCTGCTGGCGTCGACGGGCATCATGCTCGCCGCCGCCCTCTACCTCGTGATCTCCGACCGCACGAAGGGCCGAGCGGCGGTCGTGCAGGGCTTCTTCCCGGCCATCGCGGTCGTGACCGGCCTCATCGCGCTCGGACAGGTGGCGTCGTGAGCGCCGTCCGCGCCGCGGCCCGCGTCGCCCTCGGCGGCGCGCTCATCCTCGCCGGCGTCAGCCACCTGACCTTCGCGCGCCGCGACTTCCGCGCGCAGGTGCCAGACACGGTCGTCGACCTGTCGCCGCTCGATGAGGACGGCGTCGTGCTCGCATCCGGCGTCGTCGAGGTCGCGCTCGGCAGCGCCATCGCCTTCGCGCCCGAGCGGCACCGGCCGCTCGTCGGCCGCGTGGCCGCCGCGTTCTTCACGGCCATCTTCCCCGGCAACCTCTCGCAGTGGATCCACCGCCGCGACGCCTTCGGGCTCGACACCGACGAGCGCCGCTTCGGCCGCCTCTTCCTCCAGCCGGTGCTCATCGCCTGGGCGCTCTGGGCGACGCGCGCGCCGCGCCGCTGACGGCCGCCGTCAGCGGCTGCCGCGGCTGCCGCGACGGCGACCGAGGGCGCGTCGCAGCCGCCGCACGATGCCGCTGCCGCGCCGGCGGCCGCGCTCGCTGCGCGCGTCGGCCGGGCGCTCCGCGGCGCTGGCCTTCGCGTGCTCGCCCGAGGCGTCCTGGCCCGACCCACGCGACGCATCCGTCGCCTCGTGCCGGTCGGCCGCGGTTCCCGCGCCGTCGTGCTCCACGTCCGCGTCGCTGTGCTGCTCGCGCAGCTCGCGGCCCTCGGCCTCGAGCCGGTCGCGCGCCTCGGCCTTCTTCTCGACCTTCTTCACGCCGCGCGGCGGCAGCTGGATGGCCGACTCCGCCTCGATGCCCGCCTGCAGCTGGCGGGCGCGCTCGACTTCGGCGTCGACCTCGGCGCCGAGCAGCAGCACGATGTTGAAGACCCAGAGGGCGAACAGCAGCGCCATGACGGTGCCGATCGCGCCGTAGGAGCTGTAGCCCGAGGCGAACGTGAAGTAGAGCCCGAGCGCCACGGAGGCGAGCGCGATGCCGATGATCGCGACGACCGAGCCGATGCTGACCCACGTGAACTTCGGCTGCTGCAGGTTGGGGGCCAGGTAGTAGAGCAGGGCGATCATCGCGATCACGAGCGCGAGGATCACGGGCCACTTCACCCACGCCCAGATCGGCAGGAAGGTCTGCGTCATGAACGCGAGGAAGCCGCCGAGCCCGAGCGGCTCGGCGATGGGGCCGAGCACGCCCGTCACCAGCGCGTCGTTGACGGCGAGCGACACGAGGATGACCACCACGCCCACGAGCAGCGCGACGGTGATCAGCAGCATCGTCGCCGTCTGCTTGATGAAGCCGCGGCCCTCCTCGATGCCGTAGACGATGTTCATGCAGCGCGAGAACGCCTTGACGTACGCGGATGCCGACCACACGGCCGTCGCGATACCGATGATGAGCGCGATCACGCCCCCGGCCGCCGAGTCCGTCATCGTCTCGACGAGGTTGACGACGAGATCCCGGTAGTCCTCGGGCACCTGCCGCACGGCGTCGTCGACGATGCCCGTGACGGTCGACGCGTTGTTGGCGAGCACGAGCGAGATGATCGAGAAGACGGCGAGGAGGCCCGGCGCGAGCGACAGCACCATGTAGTACGTCAGCATCGCGGCGAGGTCGGTGCCGCCGTCGCTGCCGAACTCCTTGAGGGCGCGCTTCAGCGCGTACTTCCAGCTCGCGCCCTCGAGCTTCGGCGGCGCGTCGGGCTTCTCGTCGTGGTCTGGGGCCGGTGCGTCCGCTGCGTCGAGCGTGGCGTCGATGGGGTCTCTGCTGGACACGGGGCGTCCTCTCGCTGCTGTGCTGATGCCGCAGAACTGTACCCCAAACGGCTGGATGCGCGACCAGCTGCGGCGGCCGCGACCGCGCTCGATCGTGACCGAGCGGCCGATCGCCCCGTCAGTCTCCCGCGGCCTCGGGTCTGGTCCGCGACGACCCCTCAGGATGCGGTCAGCGTCCGCGCCTACCCTCGCACCGGAATGCGGCCGCCCGGGTCGACAAGCGGAAGGAGGATGGAATGGCTGACGCAATGGACGACATGATGAAGCACATGGACGAGATGGCCGACTCCACGCTGGACGAACTGTCGTCCGCGTCCGGGGACGAGTTCGACCGGAAGTTCCTGGAGATGATGATCAAGCACCACGCGCAGGCGATCGCGACGTCCGAACTCGCTTCGAGCAAGGCCGTGCACGCAGAACTGAGAGAGCTGGCTGCGAAGATGCACTCGGATCAGATCGAGGAGAGCGAGCAGCTGCGCAGTTGGCACCAGCAGTGGGGATACGCGCAGGACTGACGCTGCGAGGCCGCGGTGGGTCCGCGGCATCGGGGCGTGCACCCGCCCGTCACGCCCTCATCGAGATCCGGGCCCACCGCGACCGCGTCGGCGCCCAGCTGCGATGTCGCAGGCACGCCCTCGTCCGGCTCAGAGCACCGAGAACACGACTCCGGCGGCGACCCCGAGCAGCACGCTGAGGGCCGCGCCCGCCATCGCGGTGCGTGCCGCCCCGACCCTGAGCGGTGCAGTGGGCTGCGCTGGCACCGCATCGGCGGGGCGGTACAGGGGGATGATCCAGCGCAGGTAGTAGTAGAGGCTGACGACGCTGTTGGCCATCACGGCCACTGCCAACCAGGCCGCGCCGCCCTGCCACGCCGCGGCCGCGACGGTCAGCTTGCCGACGAAGATCGCGGTCGGCGGCGTGCCGACGAGTCCGAGGAGCGCGACGACCAGGGCCGCAGCGAGCGCCGGGTGTCGCCGCGCGAGTCCGCGGTAGTCTGCCAGGCTGCGGAAGCCGGGAAGCGCCAGGGTCACAGAGAACGCCGCCGCGTTGGTGACCGCGTATGCCAGCACGTAGAACAGCAGCGCCGGCAGCGCCAGCGCGCTCGTGGGCGCCACCGCCACCGGCACCAGCAGGAACCCCGCCTGCCCGACGGTCGACCAGCCCAGCAGCCGGCGAGGGTCGTCCTGGGTGTATGCCGCGAGGTTGCCGAGCGTCATCGTGACGAGGGCGAGGACGCCGACGAAGGCGGCGGCCGGCGCCGGGTCCGGCAGAGCCGCCACGACCCGGAACGCGGCGAGGAACGCGCCGAGCTTCGGTACGGTCGTCAGGAACGTCGCGACCAGCCCGTTCGCCCCCTGCGCCGAGTCGGGCACCCAGAAGTGGCCGGGCACCGCGCCCGCCTTGAACATGAGGCCCGAGAGCACCGCGGCTGCCCCCACCGTCACCGCGCCGGCCGGTGATTCGGCGAGCGCGGCAGGCAGCTCGCCGTACACGCTCGTCCCGGACAGTCCGGTGAGGAGGGTGACGCCGACCAGCAGCAGGATGCCGAACAGCGCACCGAGCAGGTAGGTCTTGAGCGATGCCTCCGCAGCGCGCGCCGTGCCGGCGAGGCCGATCAGGCCATAGAGCGGGATGCTCGCGAGCAGGAAGCCCACGGCGAGCACGAGGAGGTCCCCGGCGCCCGCGATGACCAGCGTCCCCGCGGCACCGAGCAGGGCGAGCGCGGCGGTCTCGCTCTCCCTGGGGGAGCCGGCGATGCTGCGGCGGCCCGCGAGGAGCACGAGCGCGGTGGCGCCGGAGACCGCGATGCGCGCCACCTGCGTCGTCGTGTCGACGAGGAAGGTGCCGGCGAACACGGCCTCCGGAGCGGCGGCGAACGTCACGGGCACGACCGTGGCGCTCAGCAGCGCCGTGGCTGTCGCGATGCCGTACGCCACGCCCTGCCTGGAGCGGGGCAGGTACGAGCCCGTGAGCAGCACGACGAGCGCGCCCGCGATCAGCACGATCTCGGGCAGCATCGCCAGGACGTCCAAGCCCGCGTCAGACTCCACCGGTCACCTGCCCACGAGCTCGGCGAGTGTCGCAGCGGCCGGTTCGATCACGTCGAGGATGACCCTCGGGAGCACGCCGATGAGGAGCGAGAGCGCCAGCAGGGACCCCGCCGACCACAGCTCGTGCGCCGACAGGTCGCGGAAGCCGATCGAACCACCGCGCGTCTTCCCGGCGAAGATGCGCTGCAGGGCCAGCAGGAACATCGCGGCGGTGAGCAGGATGCCGAGCAGCGCGACGGCCGTGACGGGGGCGGTGCCGATGGCGCCCGCGAAGATCTGGAACTCGGCGATGAAGCCCGAGAAGGCCGGGAGGCCCAGTGACGCGAACGCGCCGATCGCGAACAGGGTCGTGAGCCTCGGCGCGGGAGCCGCGAGTCCTCCGTAGCCCGAGAGGTCGTAGCTGCCCGCGCGATCGCGCAGCACGCCGACGAGCAGGAAGAGCGCCGCGGTGATCAACCCGTGGCTCACCATCTGCGTCTCCGCTCCGACGATCGCCAACCGCCGGGCATCCTCCGTGCCGCTGCTCACGAGGCCCGCCACGCCGACCGCGAGCACGACGTAGCCCATGTGGTTGACGGATGTGTAGGCGACCATGCGCTTGAGGTTCTGCTGGGCGAGTGCGACGAGAGCGCCGTACAGCACCGAGATCACGCCGACGATGATGATGGGCCACGCCCACGCTCGCCACGCTTCGGGGAGCATCGGCATCGCGATCCGGACGAAGCCGTAGGTGCCCATCTTCA
Source organism: Agrococcus sp. SCSIO52902 (assembly GCF_022983135.1). GTDB lineage: Bacteria > Actinomycetota > Actinomycetes > Actinomycetales > Microbacteriaceae > Agrococcus > Agrococcus sediminis. The sequence goes on along the minus strand of NZ_CP095269.1, from coordinate 222,514 downwards.
GCAGCACCCCGGCGAGCACCGCGGACCCGATGGCGGGCGCGTCGGTGTGGGCCGGCGGGAGCCAGGTGTGGAAGGGAACAGTGGGGGTCTTGACGGCCAGCCCGATCAGGATGGCGGCGAGCACTGCGCCGCCAGCCACCGGCTCGCCCTGCAGCGGCAGCATCTCGGCGAGCTCGACCATGTCGAACGTCGGCGTGTCGGCGGAGACGTACAGCCCGATGAAGCCGAGCAGCAGTGCGAGCGACCCGAGGAAGGTGTAGAGGAAGAACTTCAGCGCGGAGCGTCCGGCAGTGGCTCCGTGACCCCAACCGGCGATGACGAAGTACATGCCGACGATCGACAGGTCGAAGAAGACGAAGAAGAGGATCAGGTCCGCGGCGACGAACACGCCGAGGCTCACGCTCTGCAGGAAGAGGAACAGTGCCGCCTGGATGCGGGGGCGGTCCTCGTCCCGCAGCGCATAGATGGCGCACGCGAGGAAGACGATCGTCGTCATCGCGACGAGCGGCAGGGACAGGCCGTCCACCCCGATGTGGTAGCTGGCTCCGACGCCCGGGATCCACTCCAGGCGCTCCTCGAAGGCGAGCCGACCCTCCGGCGGTTCCTCGAAGTTCGCCCAGACCACGGCTACCAGCCCGAGATCCGCTGCCGCGACCGCCACCCACGCCCAGCGCGCCACCCGGTCCGAGACGGCCGGCACGGTGAGCAGCAGCGCGGCGGCGAGCGGCAAGAAGACGATGGCACTCAGCATGGGTTACCTTCCGATCACGAGGAGTAGCACGACCACGGCGCCGAGCAGGCCCACAGCCTGCGCGTAGTAGTGGTGCAGCTGACCGTTCTGCGCGCGCGCGCTGTCGCGACCTGCACGCCAGACCCGTCGGGCGAACCCGTCGACCGACCGATCGACCCCCCGATCGTCGAGGGAGGCCGCTGCGCGCGCAGTCGTCATCGCCGCCGCCGCCGCGCCATCCGCCGCCGCATCGATCCCGCTGTCGTCGAGGGAAGCCGCCCCCCGCGCGATCGCCGCCGCACCCTCCGCCGCCCTTTCCGCCGCCGCGTCGATCCCGGCGTCGTCGAAACGTGCGAGGCGGGCAGCGAGTCGCATGGTGGGCCGCACCAGGAGCCGATCCGCGGCCAGCTCGAGTCCCAGCCAGCCGGCCGCCCAGCGCGGCTCCGGAAGCCGCCACCGCGTCGAGGCGAGCACCAGCACCAGCGCGATCGTTCCGGAGGCGATCAGTTCCCAGACGCCCGGCTGGGCACGCTCCTGACCGAGCGCCCGCGCGACCGCGCCGCTGAGCGGTGGCAGGGCGAGCATCCCGAGCACCGCGGCGCCGACGGCCAGCGCGGCGACGGGAACCGAATCGAGCGCCCCGGCATGGCGGGTGCCCTGCTCGTGCTCGTCGTAGTGCGTCGCGGTGTGCGCATCCGCTCTCCGCCAGATCGCGAAGATCAGCTTGGCGGCGTAGACGGCCGACAGCGCGGAGGCAGCGAGACCGACGATGTAGAGCCAGAGCGACTCTTCGAGCGCAGCGGTGAGCACGGCGTCCTTCGTCGCCCAGAGCGACAGGGGCGGGATGCCCGCGAGCGCGAGCGCAGCGAGGCTTGCCGACAACCCGAGCAGGCGCCAGCGCCGCGCGGCACCGGCCAGGCCGGAGAGGCGTCGGGTGCCGAGCGCGGTCAGCCAGGCGCCGGCTGCGATGAACAACGCGGCCTTGGTCGAGGCGTGCGCCACCAGGTGCGCGACACCGCCGCTCTGCGCGCCGAGCCCCGCGGCGAGCACGACGAATCCGAGCTGTGCTGCCGTGGAGGCGGCCAGCAGCTGCTTCACATCCCGCTGTGCCACAGCGACCGCGCCCAGCAGGAGGGCGGTCACGGCACCGATCCACGCCGCGGCCGTGTCGGCCCATCCGGTCGATTCAAGCAGCGGCGCGACCCGCAGCAGGAGATAGCCGCCCATCGCGACCATGGCCGCGGAGTGCAGCAGCGCGCTGACCGGGCTCGGACCGTCCATGGCTCGGGAGAGCCAGAACGAGAAGGGCAGCTGCGCGGCCTTGCCGAGCGCCGCGACCAGCAGACCGGCGGCCGCGGCGTCGCGCCATCCTGCCGTCGCGTCCGTGAGCTCGGCGAGTCCGAGGCCCGCGCCCCCGCCAAGCGCAGCCCCCGCCGCCGCGTAGAGCCCGAGGTCCCCGGCACGGGTGGTGATGAACGCCGTGGTGCCGCTCGCCACCCGGTGCTCGTCCCGCCACCAGAATCCGATCAGCGCGAAGGAGGTGGCGCCCATGACCTCCCAGGCGAACAGCAGCGTCACGAGGTTCCCGGCGACCGCCGTGAGCAGTGCGGCGGCCGCGAAGATCAGCATCAGGCCGTGGAACCGAGCGCGCCCCTCCCGGATGTCGCCGGCCGCGAAGATCAGCACCAAGAGCGTCACCGCGGCGACCGTCGGCAGCATGATGGCGGAGAGCCCGTCGACGCGCAGGTCGAACCCGGCTCCGGCGAGGAACGGCACGGCGGCCGCGGGCTGGGCTGTCGCGACCACGACCGCGAGCGCGAGGCCGGCCGTGGCGACTCCGATCGCGACGACTCCTGCCACGCGCTCGACCCGAGGCAGGAGGCACAGCAGCGCGCCAGTCGTCGCGGGCAGGAGCACCAGGAGCCAGAGCGCGATGGTCGCGCTCATCGCTCGACCCCGGGACCGGTCATCGCTTGAGCTCCGACGCGGAATCGGTCATGTCGCTGCCACGCGCACGATGCACGAGCGTCGCGACTGCGAACCCCATGGCCATCTCGACCGTCATCGCGGCGATCACGACGAGCAGCAGCACCTGCCCGGTCGGCTCCGGCGAGAGGAACCACCAGAACGCGCCCGCGGCGAGGATGACACCGTTCAGCATCAGCTCGAGGCCCATCATCACCATCACCACGACCTGCTGCGAGATCGCCCCGTACAGGCCCACGCTGAACAGCGCAGCCGCGATCAGCAGCACCGCTTCGAGGGTCATCGGCCCACACCCCCCGGCTGCGGATCGTCGGCTGCGGCACGCTCGAGGTCGTCGCCGTAGCGGTCGTACCGGCCGCGGTGCAGGCTGAGGCTGACGCCCGCGACGATGGTCGCCACCATCACCGGGCTCAGCACGATCATCGCGAGCATCTTCGACTCCATGAGTGCCATGCCGAGCGCCACGGTGACGTCCTCTGTCGGGGCAGGACGGCCGGAGGGCCACGGGGTCAGCAGGATGCCGGCCGCGAGCAGCGCGAAGGTGACGAGCGCGGTGACGAGTGACAGCCGCTTGTCGTGCACCATGCTCATCGGCATCAGCGCCGGGTTCATCCCCATGAACATGACCATGTAGACGGCCATGACCGCCATCTCCATCACCATCATCAGGATGGTGATGACGCCGAGGTACGCCTGGTCGAGCAGCAGCAGCTGCAGGCCGACCGCCACGAACGAAATGGCCAGCGCGTAGGTCGCGCGCGCCATCGAGTTCACCCAGAACACCGCGGCCCCGGAGAGCACGGCTGTCGCGCCGAGCACCCAGAAGAAGACTTCGCCGATCAGAGTCATCGGTTCACCATCACCAGTGCGATCAGCAGATCCTGCAGCATGCCGGCGGGGATCAGCAGCATCCAGCCGACCTCCATGAACTTCTCGGGCCGCATGAGCGGCACCTTGCGGCGGACCCAGACGAACGCGGCGAGCACGACCACGGTCTTCAGCAGGGACCAGGCCCATGCCGGCAGCACCGCGCCGGACCCTCCGCCCAGGAACAGCGGCACCGCGAACGCCGCACCGGCGACGAGCACGCCATACCGGCCGGCGAAGAAGACCAGCCGGTCGACGCCCGACAGCTCCGCGGCGACACCGCCGGCGATGTCGGCTCCGAGCGATGAGCCGAACGGGCCCCACACGGAGAACGCGACCACTCCGATCGAGTAGATCAGGAACGCCACCGGCATCCACACGATGAACCAGAGCTCCGACTGCGCCGCCACGATGTCGCCCACATTCAGGCTCTCGGAGGCGATCGCCGTGGCGATGAGGGCGAACATCAGCGGCAGCTCGTACGCGACCGCCAGCGCGAGGAAGCGGTATCCGCCGACCAGCGCGTGCACGGAGTTGCCACCCCAGCCGACGAGCCAGACCAGCGCCCAGACGAGCGCATCCATCGCGTTGAACCAGACCAGACCCGCCTCGAAGTCGAACAGCGTCCATTCGCCGAACGGGACGACGGTGATCTTCAGCAGTGCGGCGACGAGCATCCCGGCACCGCCGATGCGCCACAGCAGCGAGTCGGCTGCCACGGTCGACCGTCGGCGCTGTCGGAGCAGGCGTGCCGTCTCAGCGGCAGGCCAGCGCAGCGATGCGGCGGCAGATCCGCCCTGCGCCCGTGCAGCCAGCATCCCGTCGAGAGCCACCGCGATCATGACCAGCACGGCGAGCAGCAGGGCACCCACGATCGCCCAGGAGGGGTCCACCTCGACCACGGGGTCACTCATGATGGCCCCCCGGCTCTGCGGCGAGGGACGACAGACCGAGACTGGCGACGACGAGCCGTGCGGCAGCGAGGTCAAGGCCGGTGACGAGCTGCGGCAGATCAGCGATGAGGCGACTCGCATCCCGTCGTGCCCCGGACGATCCGTCGTTCGCGTCGCGCGCCGCGCCCAGCATGGCGAGCAGCCGATCGAAGACGCTGCCCGCTTGCGCCGCAACGAGGTGCTGGGCGAGCGCGGGGTCCTCCACGACGCCCAAGCGCCCCAAAGACCAGCGGAGCAGGGAGCGGCGGACGCGACGCTCGAGTCGATCCAGGCCGTGCTGTGCCGCCGCGGTGTCGCCGCGCAGCAGCGCGCCGCGGAGCCGGCGCGCGTCGGCAGCGAGGTCCGACGCCCCCGCGAGCGCGAGCAGCGCGGCCGCGTCGTCGCATCGTCGAGCGGCGGCTTCCCGTCCGCCCGGCTCGACAAATCCATGCCACGCATCGTCGAGCCCCCGGGCCCGCGCACGCGTGATGACGTCGCCGTTCAGCGCGCAGTGCAGCACGAGGCCCGGCGGCCAGTAGGGCAGCACCGGACCCAGTTGCACGGCCAGCGTGTCCATCTCCAGTCCATCGCGGTCCGCAGCCCCGCCCGCCAGCGGGATGCCCGCTGGCGCCATGTCCATGCCGGAGTGGTCCATGCCGGAGTGGTCCGTGCCGGAGTGGTCCGTGCCGGTGTGGTCCATCTGGCTGTGGTCCGTGCCGGTGTGGTCCATCTGGCTGTGGTCCGTGCCGGTGTGGTCCATCTGGCTGTGGTCCGTGCCGGTGTGGTCCATCTGGCTGTGGTCCGTGCCGGTGTGGTCCATCTGGCTGTGGTCCGTGCCGGTGTGGTCCATCTGGCTGTGGTCCGTGCCGGTGTGGTCCATCTGGCTGTGGTCCGTGCCGGTGTGGTCCATCTGGCTGTGGTCCGTGCCGGTGTGGTCCATCTGGCTGTGGTCCGTGCCGGAGTGGTCCATCTGGCTGTGGTCCGTGCCGGTGTGGTCCATCTGGCTGTGGTCCGTGCCGGTGTGGTCCATCTGGCTGTGGTCCGTGCCGGTGTGGTCCATCTGGCTGTGGTCCGTGCCGGTGTGGTCCATCTGGCTGTGGTCCGTGCCGGTGTGGTCCATCTGGCTGTGGTCCGTGCCGGTGTGGTCCATCTGGCTGTGGTCCGTGCCGGTGTGGCCCATCTGGCTGTGGTCCGTGCCGGAGTGGTCCATCTGGCTGTGGTCCATCTGGCTGTGGTCCATGCCGCTGTGGTTCGCGCCGCTGGCACCCTCTGAGGAGTTGCCGCGGGTCTCGGTCGCCGAACTGAGGCTGGCGACGCGCAGGCGTGTCCTCGCGTCGTCGACGTGCACGTCCACCGCGGACAGGCTCCTGCGCGCCTGCTCGAAGCTCGGCAGCGCCTCGGCCGCAGAGCCGACCAGGATCCGCACGCGAGGCCCGGGCAGCTGCTCCCAGATGCGCTCCACGCTCGCGGTCAGTTCGGGCCCGGCGGTGCCGCACACGACCAGGACATCCGCATCCGCCGGGGACAGCGAGATGCGCCACCCGAGCTCGACGGCCGCCTGCTCCGCCGCCACCCGCGCCCGCCAGCCGCCGAGCGCCTCGACGAGGAGCACGTGGGCGCGCTGCGCCGCCAGCTTCGCGAGCACCTGCGTCACGCCCACCGGAACGCTCCTTCCCGCCAGGCCCAGAAGACCGCGACGAACAGGACTCCGAGGAACAGGAACATCTCCACCACGGCGGTGGGGCCCATCATCGCAACCACGACGGCCCACGGGTACATGAAGAGCATCTCGATGTCGAAGGCCAGAAAGACGACGGTCGCCGCGTACCAGCGGGCGTGGAAGCGCGAGAGCGCATGCTGCTCCGGGTCGCTGCCGGAGAGGTAGGGCAGCGAGACGATCGGACGGCGGTCGACCGCGACGAGCATCGACGCCCCGTACAGCAGAGCGATCGCCAGCACGGCGATCCCAAGCATCGTCACGACCCCAGCCATGATCGTCCCCCTCTCCCCGGGACCCTATCGAAGGCGCGCGACCGGCTGCACGTGCGCCTGCGGGGGAGTCGCGGAAGGAACGGTCGAAAGCTGCTGTCGGTGAGCCCGTGGCGATGGACGTCAGGCCGAGCCCGACGGGCGATCGGTTCAGGCTACGACGAGCCCTCCAACTCGTGCTGCAGCGCCGCCGTCCGCAGCGCCGTCGCGACCGGTGATCGTCGCCGCTGATCAGTACGCGTCGGTCTCATCTCGTGTACGCTTCAGTTGCGCCACCGCGGCCTCTGAGCCCCGCGCCATGAGCGTCACGTCGGCCGCGACGAAGACGAACGAGGCGCCGCGCGCGATGCACCGATCGGCGTCCGCCTCCGCGAACGCGTTCACGCCCACGGGCGTGCCCGCCGAGCGCACGGCGTCGATCGTCGCATCGACCGCGGCCACGACGGCCGGCTCTGACGGGCGGCCGGGGAGTCCCATGGAACCGGCGAGGTCTGCCGGGCCGACGAAGACGGCGTCCACCCCGTCGACCGCGGCGATCTCGGCGGCGTTCGCCACCCCATCCGCCGTCTCGATCTGCACCGTCACCGACACGTGGTCGTCGGCGGCGCCCACGTAGCCGGGGATGCGCCCCCAGCGCGACGAGCGCGCGAGCGCCGAGCCGATGCCGCGGGCGCCCTCGCGCTCGCCGTCGCCGCCCGGGTAGCGGGCGGCGCGCACGGCCGCGCGCGCGTCGTCGGCGGTCGAGACCATCGGCACGAGCACGTTCTCGGCGCCGAGGTCGAGCACCTGCTTGATGATCACCGGGTCGTTCCAGGGCACGCGCACGATCGTCGTCACCGGGTAGGCGGCGGCGGCCTGCAGGATCGGCAGCATCTCCGAGATCGAGATGGGGCCGTGCTCGCCGTCGACGAGCAGCAGGTCGGCGCCGGAGCCGGCCATGATCTCGGCGGCGACGGCGCTGCCGGATGCGTTCCACAGGCCGACGAGCGGAGCCTCGGCCCGGGCGAGGGCGTCGCGGAAGGTCGTCATCGGAACGCCACCTCCACGGTGCCCATGTCCTGGTACTCGACGCGCACGCGGTCGCCGGGCTGCACCCACACGGGGCGCGTGAAGGAGCCGGCGAGGATGAGCTCGCCCGCCTCGAGCCGGTCGCCGTGCTGCGCGAGCTTGCCCGCGAGCCACGCGACGCCGTGCGCCGGGTTGCCGAGCACACCGCCGGAGACGCCGGTCTCGATGATCTCGTCGTTCACGAGGCAGAGCGCGCCGACCCACGACAGGTCGCGGTCGCGCGGGCCGATCTCGACGTCGCCGACGACGATCGCGCCGAGCGCCGCGTTGTCGCTGATCGTGTCGACGATCGTGCGGCCCTCGAGCTCGATGTGCGAGTCGAGGATCTCGAGCGCCGGCACGACGGCCTCGGTGGCGTCGAGCACCTGGTCGACCGTGAGGCTCTCGCCCTCGAGCGGCGAGCGCAGCACGAAGGCCAGCTCGACCTCGACGCGCACGTTCGACCACTGCGCGTGCTCGACGGTCTCGCCCGAGCGGAGCGCCTGGTCGGCGAAGATCACGCCGTAGTCGGGCTCGGTGATGCCGGTCGCGAACTGCATCGCCTTGCTCGTCAGGCCGATCTTGCGCCCGACGAGCCGTGCGCCGGCCTCCTCGCGGCGCGCGCGCCAGATGCGCTGCACCGCGTAGGAGTCCTCGATCGTCGCCTCGGGGAACCGCGTCGAGATCCGCTCGATCGTGCCGCGCGAGCGGGTGGCCTCGGCGAGCTCGTCGGCGATCCGCTCGACGGTCGCGTCGTCGAGGCCCCGTCCGGGAGCGCTCGTCACAGCTGGTTGCCGATCTTGAAGCCCTTCGACGCCTGCCCGCGGTAGGTGCCGTCGTCGTCGCCCTCGCGGGTGTACGAGAAGCCGTCGGCGCCGATCGTCACCTCCATCTCGCTCGAGTCGGTGCGCTCCACGACCTCGACCACGTTGCCGTCGAGGTCGAGCACGGGCGACGCCTCGGTGTACCAGGAGGGCACGACGGGGTTGCCCCACCAGTCGCGGCGCTGGTTGTCGTGCACGTCCCACGTGATGACGGGGTTGTCGGGGTCGCCCGTCCAGTAGTCCTGCGTGTAGATCTCGACGCGGTGGCCGTCGGGGTCGGTGATGTAGAGGTAGAACGCGTTCGAGACGCCGTGCCGGCCCGGTCCGCGCTCGATGTGGTCGGACATCCGCAGCGCGCCGAGCTTGTCGCAGATCTGGATGATGTTGTGCTTCTCGTGCGTCGAGAAGGCGATGTGGTGCATGCGCGGACCGTTGCCGCCGGTGAGCGCCGTGTCGTGCACGGTGCCCTTGCGGTGCATCCACGCCGCGTAGGTGACGCCCTGGTCGTCCTGGATGTCCTCGGTGACGCGGAAGCCGAGGTCCTCGAGGTACTTTCGACCGCGCGGCACGTCGGGGGTGACCTGGTTGAAGTGGTCGAGGCGCACGAGCTCGCCCGCCGAGATGAGGTCGTAGCGCTGGTGCAGGCGCTCGGCGTGCTCGGTCGCGTGGAAGAACTCGTAGGGGAAGCCGAGCGGGTCCTCGACGCGCACGCTGTCGCCGAAGCCCTTCTGGAAGCCGTCGCGCCTGCGCTCCGTGCGGCAGCCGAGCTCCTGGTAGTAGGCCTCGGCGGCGTCGACGTCCTCGGGGGTGCGCACGCGGTACGCGAAGGCGGCGACGGCCGCGACGGGGCCCTTCCGCAGCACGAGGTTGTGGTGGATGAACTCCTCGAACGACCGCAGGTAGATCGCCTCGTCGTCCTCCTCGGTCACGTGCAGGCCGAGCACGTCGACGTAGAAGGCGCGGCTCGCGGCGAGGTCGGTGACGACCAGGTCCATCGCCGCGCAGCGGATGATGTCGGGCGCGGGCACGGAGGGCTTGGGGATCTCGTTCATGGTGCTGCTCCTTCGCAGTCGGGGTCAGGCGGATGCGCCGAAGCGGGCGGTGTGGACGTCGCCGAGCGTGATGTGCACGGCCTGCTGGTCGCTGTAGAAGTCGAGCGAGCGGTAGCCGCCCTCGTGCCCGAGGCCCGAGGCCTTCACGCCGCCGAAGGGGCTGCGCAGGTCGCGCACGTTGTGGCTGTTGAGCCACACCATGCCGGCCTCGACGTCCTGCGCGAAGAGGTGCGCGCGCTGCAGGTCGCGGGTCCAGATGTAGGCGGCGAGACCGTACTTCGTGTCGTTCGCGAGCTCGAGCGCCTCCTCGTCGGAATCGAACGGCGTGATCGCGACGACCGGGCCGAAGATCTCCTCCTGGAAGATGCGCGCATCCGGCGCCACGTCGACGAACACCGTCGGCGCGACGAAGTTGCCCTCGGGGAAGGCATCGGGGCGGCCTCCGCCGGCGACGAGCCGGCCCTCCTGCTTGCCGATCTCGACGTACGACATGACCTTGTCGAAGTGCTCCGGGTGCACGAGCGCGCCGACCTCGGTGCTGGGGTCGCCCGGGTCGCCGACGACGATGTTCTTGGCCCGCGCCGCGTAGCGCTCCACGAACTCGTCGTAGATCGAGCGCTCGACGAGGATGCGGCTGCCGGCGGTGCAGCGCTCGCCGTTGAGCGAGAAGACGCCGAACAGGGTCGAGTCGATCGCGGCGTCGAGGTCGGCGTCGGCGAAGACGACGGCCGGGCTCTTGCCGCCGAGCTCCATCGAGAGCGCCTTGAGGTGCGGCGCCGAGTTGCCGAAGATGAGCTGGCCGGTGCTGCTCTCGCCCGTGAAGGAGATGAGCGGCACGCCCGGGTGCTTCACGAGCGCGTCGCCGGCGCTCTCGCCGAAGCCGTTGACGAGGTTGAACACGCCCTTCGGCAGCTCGGCCTCCTCGAAGATGCCGGCCCAGAGCGACGCCGACAGGGGCGTGAACTCGGCGGGCTTCAGCACCACGGTGCAGCCGGAGGCGAGCGCGGGGCCGAGCTTCCACGACTCGAGCATGAACGGCGTGTTCCACGGGGTGATGAGCCCCGCGACGCCCTTGGGCTTGCGGTTGACGTAGTTCACCTGGCTGCCGGGCACCTTGTAGGCGTCGTCGCGGCCGGCGACGATGAGGTCGGCGAAGAAGCGGAAGTTCTCGGCGGCGCGCTGCGCCTGGCCGCGCGCCTGCGTGATGGGCAGGCCCGAGTCCCACGTCTCGAACTGCGCGAGCTCCTGGTCGCGCGACTCGACGATGTCGGCGATGCGGCTGAGGATGCGGGCGCGCTCGCGGTTCTTCATGCGCGGCCACGGGCCCTCCTCGAAGGCGCGCGTGGCGGCGGCGACAGCCAGGTCGATGTCGGCCTGCTTGCCCGACGCGGCGACGGTGTAGTCCTCGTTCGTGACCGGGTTCAGCACGCCGAAGGTCTCGCCGTCGACGGAGGGCACGCGCTCGCCGTCGATGTAGTGGGGGATGAGCTCGGGGATGCCTGCGGGCTGGGTGGCCATGGTGGGGCTCCGTTCGTTCGGGTCGCGGCGCCGTGCCGCGATGCGGCTCGGCGGTCGGTCAGTCCTGGTTCGGGTGGATGCGCTGGAGGTAGGCGTCGGGGGTCGCGAGGCGGTGGGCGCGCACGGCGAGCTCGATGCGGCGCGGATCGGCGCCCTCCTCGATGAGGGCGAGGATCGCCTCGTGCTCGTCGACCGACGACACGGCGCGGCTCGGCACGAACGAGAAGGTCGACTGGCGCAGCCGCGCGAGCCGCTTCCAGCAGGTGTCGATCACGTCGCCGAGCACCTCGTTGGGGCAGACGTCCGAGAGGCGGCGGTGGAAGGCCTCGTTGAGCGCGGTGAACTGCACCGGGTCGAAGCCGGCGAGCGACTCGCGCAGCTGCGCGTTGATGGCGCGCGCCTCGTCGACGTCGCGCTTCGAGTAGAGGCCGGCGGCGAGCATGATCGCGGCGCCCTCGACGAACGAGAGCGTCTCCATCGTGTCGTGGTACTCGAGCTCGTCGATCTCGGCCACGCGCGCGCCGATGTTGCGCTCGAAGGTGACGAGCCCCTCCGCCTCGAGCCTGCGGATCGCCTCGCGCACGGGCACGACGCTCATGTCGAGCTCGCGGCCGATCGCGTCGAGCACGAGCCGGTAGCCGGGGGAGTAGGTGCCGTCGACGATGCGGTCGTGCAGCAGCTGGTAGGCGCGCTGCGACTTCGAGGGCGCGGCGGTGCCGCCCGCCTCAGCGAGCGCCGCGGCGCGGGCGCGCGGCCCGGTCACTCGGCCGCCCCCTGCCGGGCGACGTGCGCCTCGTACTTCGCGCGCCACTCGGCGTTCATCGGGAAGAGCCCGTCGACGGGGTGGCCGGCGTCGACCTGCGCGGCGATGAACTCCTCCTCGCGCTCCTGCGCGATCGCCTCGGCGGCGAGCTCGCGCGCGAGCGAGGGCGGGATGACGAGCACGCCGTCGCCGTCGCCGACGATGATGTCGCCGGGCTGCACGGTGGCGCCGCCGCACGCGATCGTCTCGTCGTGCGACCACGGCACGTGGAGCCGGCCGAGCACGGCCGGGTGGCCGCCCGCGTGGTAGGTCGGCACGCCGATCTCGGTGACGACCTCGAGGTCGCGCACGCCGCCGTCGGTGACGAGGCCGGCCGCGCCGAGGTGGCGGGCGCGCAGCGCCAGGATGTCGCCGAGCGTGCCCGAGCGGTTGTCGCCGCGCGCCTCGATGACGACGACGTCGCCCGGGCGCAGCGAGTCGAACAGCCGCTTCTGCGCGTTGTAGCCGCCGCCGTGGGTCGTGAAGAGGTCCTCGCGGTTGGGCACGTAGCGCAGCGTGCGCGCGGTGCCGACGATGCGGCTGCCGGGCTGCGTCGAGCGCAGGCCGTCGATCGAGACGTTGTTGAGGCCGCGCTTGCGCAGGCCCGACGAGAGCGTCGCGAGCGCGACGCTCGTCAGCTGCGCGCGCAGCTCGTCGTCGAGCACGGGCGGCTCGGCCTGCTGGAACTCCTCGATCGGGCGGCCGGATGCGTCGGCCCACTGCTCGGGCGTCGGCTTCGGCTGCGCCGAGTACGGCGGGAGCGCCTGGTCGCCGACCCGCACGGTCGTGACCAGCCTGCCGGTCGACAGCCGCTCGCCGTCGAGCGCGGCGGCGGTCACCTCGACCTCGACGGTCTGCCCGGGGGAGAGGGTGGATGCGCCGGCGGGCGTGCCCGTGAGGATCACGTCACCGGGCTCGAGGGTGATGAGCTGCGAGAGGTCGCTGACGATCTGCGGCAGCGCGAAGATGAGGGTCGCGGTGGAGTCCTCCTGCACGAGCTCGCCGTCGAGCCAGGTGCGCACCTCGATCGCCGCGGGGTCGAGCCGCTCGGCGGGCAGCAGCGCCGGGCCGATCGGCGTCATGCCGTCGCCGCCCTTCGAGCGCAGGTTGGAGCCCTTGTCGACCCACCGGAGGTCGAACACGCCCAGGTCGTTCGCCGCGGTGACCGCGGCGACGTGACCCCACGCATCCGCCTCGCTCACGGCGCGGGCGTGGCGGCCGATGACGACGGCGATCTCGCCCTCGAAGCCGAAGATCTCCGTACCCGCGGGCAGCACGGCCTCGCCACCGGTGGAGAGCGAGGTCGCAGGCTTCAGGAAGTAGCCGGGAGCCTCGGGCGTGCGGCCCTTCTGCGCGGCGCGGGCGCGGTAGCCGATGTGCATCGCGAACACCTTGTGGGGGCGGGCGCCGAGCAGCTGCCACGCCTCGGCGGCGGCGGGAGGGGCACCCTCTGCGGGGTGCGACGATGCATCCATGCGGGCATCGTATACGATTACGAATCTGAAGTGCAAGGGTCGGGCAGCGGCCCTCCACCCCGTGTCAAGAGGCCTCCAGCAAACTCTTGACCGTCGTGCATGAAATCGTATATGTTCCTGGCAGTCCCCCGGGTCGCGCCTCGCGGTCCACCTCTCTGACAAAGGAGTCAGCGTGTCTCACAGCACGACGCATCCGCACACGTCGCCCAAGGAGCGCAACAAGGTCCTCGGCGCCGTCGTGGTCGGGACCACCATCGAGTGGTACGACTTCTTCATCTACGCCTTCATGGCGAACCTCGTCTTCGCGCAGCTGTTCTTCCAGCCGGCAGGCGAGGCCATGATGCAGATCCTCTCGCTCATCACCATCGGCATCTCCTTCCTCTTCCGCCCGCTCGGCGCCTTCCTCGCCGGGCACTTCGGCGACAGAGTCGGCCGGCGCCCGATGCTCGTGCTGACGCTGCTGCTCATGGGCGTCGCGACCACGCTGGTCGGCGCGCTGCCCACCTTCGAGCAGGCCGGCTGGATCGCGCCGATCCTCCTCATCCTGCTCCGCATCCTGCAGGGCATCTCCGCCGGCGGCGAGTGGGGCGGCGCGGTGCTCATGGCCATCGAGCACGCGCCGCGCGGCCGCCGCGGCCTCTTCGGCTCCTTCGTGCAGGCGGGCGTGCCGCTCGGCATGCTGCTCGCGACGGGCGTGCTCGCCGCGATCCGCGCCATGTTCCCCGGCGACGCGTTCCTCGAGGTCGGCTGGCGCATCCCGTTCTTCATCTCGATCCTGCTGGTCGTCGTCGGCTACGTGGTGCGCCGCTCGGTCGACGAGTCGCCGGTGTTCCAGGAGATCAAGGAGACCGCGCAGCAGGAGTCGGCGCCGATCGTGCAGGTCTTCAAGAAGTACGGCCTCGTCGTGCTGCTGTGCGCGATGGTCTTCATGGCCAACAACGCCATCGGCTACATGACGACCGGTGGCTTCGTGCAGGGCCTCGCGTCGCGACCGGTCGACGGCACCCCGCCGGGCCTCGGCTTCGACCCGGTGGGCGTGCAGCTCGCGGCGTTCGCCGGCTCGCTCTCGTGGCTCGTGTTCACGTTCGTCGCCGGCTGGGCCTCCGACCGCATCGGCCGCAAGAAGCTCTACCTCATCGGCTGGACGGTGCTCGCGAGCACGACGATCCCGCTCTTCATCCTCGTCGAGCAGGGCGTCTGGGGCGTCGCGATGGGCACCATCCTGCTCGGTGCGGGGCTCGGTCTCACCTACGGCGCGCAGGCGGCCTGGTACGCCGAGTCGTTCCCGGCCTCGGTGCGCTTCTCGGGCGTCTCGATCGCCTACGCGATCGGCGCGGTCATCGGCGGCGCCTTCGCGCCGACCATCGCGCAGGCGCTGCTGCAGGCGACCGGCACGCCGTGGGCGATCGTCGGCTACCTGCTCGTGACGGTGGTCATCTCGGTCATCGGCACGGTGCTGCTGCGCGAGCGCAACGACATCCCGCTCTCGATCGACTTCGAGCACTCCGGCAAGTGGGAGTCGTGGCGCACGGGCGACTCCGAGACCGTGGAGGCGACCGCCGCGCGCTGATCCGCGCCGAACGCACGGGAGGGGGTCCGCCGCACGGCGGGCCCCCTCCCGTCTGCGCTGGCTCGGCGACCGCCGCCGGCTCAGGCCTCCTCGATCGCCCGCTTCGTCAGCTTCTTGACGCGGGCACGGCGCTTGGGCCGCGCGGGGATCATCGAGCGCATCTCCTCGAGCCGGCCGAAGCACAGCAGCCGGTCCTCGGCCTCGAGCACCCGGCGCTCGGGCGGGTTGGGGATCACGTGGGTGCCGCGGTGCAGCGTGAGCACGGTGATGTCGCGCTCGCGCAGGCCCGACTCGCTGATGGTCCTGCCGATGAGGTCGGCGTCGCCGTGCACGACGAGCTCGGCCACGCCGTAGCCGGTGGAGATGCTCAGCCGCTCGCGCACGTCGATCTGCGGGAACGCCACCTGATCGGCGATGTGGTCGATGATCGCGCCGGCGACGTCGAGCCGCGTCGCGGTCTCGATGCCCTCGAGACCGGGGGAGGAGTTGACCTCCATGACGAGCGGTCCGTCGTTGCCCTCGAGCATGTCGACGCCAGCGACCTTCAGCCCCATGATCTGCGCGGCCCGCACCGCGACCCGCTCGAACTCGGGGTCGAGGTCGACGGCCTCGACGCTGCCGCCGCGGTGCACGTTCGAGCGGAACTCGTCGCCCTGGGCGCTGCGCCGCATGGCCGCGACGACCCGGTCGCCGACGACGAGCGCGCGGATGTCGCGGCCCTTGCTCTCGGCCACGAAGTGCTGGATGAGCACCTGCTGGCGCGTCGACTGCAGCGTCTCGATGATCGCCTCCGCCACCTTGATGGTGGGCGCGAGGATCACGCCGATGCCCTGCGTGCCCTCGAGCAGCTTGAGCACGACCGGCGCCCCGCCGACCCGCTCGATCGCCGGGATCACGTCGGCTCGATCGCGCACGAACGTGGTGGCGGGCATGCCGATGTCGTGCCGCGCCAGGATCTGCGTCGCCCGCAGCTTGTCGCGCGCATTGGCGATGCCGTTGGCGGTGTTCGGCGTGTAGACGTCCATCTGCTCGAACTGCCGCACGACCGCAGTGCCGAAGTAGGTGATCGAGTTGCCGATGCGGGGCAGCACGGCGTCGTAGTCGCGCAGCTGGCGGCCCCGGAACTGCAGGTCGGGCCCGTCGCCCGAGAGGTCGATCGCGAAGCGCAGCGTGTTGAGCACCTTCACGTCGTGGCCGCGCTCGACGGCCGCGGCACGAAGCCGCCGGGTGCTGTACGAGCGCGGAGCGCGCGAGAGGATGGCGAGCCTCATCAGGACGCACCTGCCTTTCCTGGTTGGATGGCCGCATGGGCGGAGACCATCCTGGCAGGCCGGCGACGGCGGGCTGGCGCGAGTGGGTCGGGCTGCCCGATCTCGGCATCGCGCACGTGAAGGCCAAGCTCGACACCGGTGCGCGCACGAGCGCGCTGCACGCGTTCGAGATCGAGGAGCTCCGTCGCGACGGCGCCGACTGGGTGCGCTTCGAGGTGCACCCGTGGCAGCGGTCGAAGGCCGACGCCCGGGTGGTCGAGTGGCCCGTGCACGATCGCCGGCTCGTGCGCTCCTCCACCGGTCACGAGCAGGAGCGCATCGTCATCCGCACCGCCCTCGCGCTGCTCGGCACGCCGGTGACCACCGAGATCACGCTCGCGCGCCGCGACGAGATGGGGTTCCGGATGCTCGTGGGGCGCGAGGCGCTCCGCCAGGGCTTCGTGGTCGACGCCGCGCACTCGTACCTCGGCGGGCGCCCCGACCGCGCCGTGCGCCAGCGCAACCGGGGGCGCGCCGGTGCGTGAGTCGTTCGCGATCGGCGGCGTGCGGGTGCGCGCCGGCCAGTCGAAGAGCGTCGAGCTGCCGATCGCTCGGCTCGTGACCGGCGGCGACGTCTCGCTGCCCGTGCGCGTCGTGCACGGCCGCGAGCCCGGCCCCGTGGTGTGGCTCGACGCGGCGGTGCACGGCGACGAGGTCGTCGGCGTCGAGGTCATCCGCCAGGTGCTCGCCGCGGTCTCGCCGCGCACGCTGCGCGGCACGCTGCTCGCGGTCCCCGTCGTCAACGTGCTCGGGTTCATGACGGGCGACCGCTACCTGCCCGACCGGCGCGACCTCAATCGCTCGTTCCCCGGCTCCGCGCGCGGCTCGCTCGCGAGCCGCATCGCCCACCTGCTCATGACCGAGGTGGTGGCGCGCTGCGACGTCGGCATCGACCTCCACACCGGCTCCGACCGGCGCGACAACCTGCCGCAGATCCGCGCCGACCTCGACGACCCCGAGACCCGGCGGCTCGCCGCCGCGTTCGGCGCCCCGGTCATGCTGCACGCGCGGCTGCGCGACGGCTCGCTGCGGCAGGCCGCGAGCGAGGCGGGCGCCATCGCGCTGCTGTACGAGGCGGGCGAGGCGCTGCGGCTCGAGCCGGAGCCGATCGACGTCGGCGTCGCGGGCGTGCTGCGCGTGCTCGCCGCGCTCGACATGCTCGACGGGCAGCCGCACGACAGCCCGTCGCCGGTCGAGTGCCGCGCGAGCGGCTGGGTGCGCTCCCGGGGCTCGGGCATCCTGCACCTCGACGCGCAGCTCGGCGACGCGGTGTCCGCGGGCGCCCGGCTCGGCCGCGTCGCCGACGCGCTCGGCACCGGCGGCCGCATCGTGCGCGCCGACCGCGACGGGATCGTCATCGGCCTCACCCGTGCGCCGATCGTGCACGCGGGCGACGCGGTCGCGCACATCGCCGCGACCTGACGCGCCTCAGCCCAGCAGCCCCAGCGTGCCGGTCACGATGAGCGCGCCGCCGCCGAGCACCGACAGCGCGATGATCGTCCATCGCACGACGGTCGGGTTCACCAGGTGCGCGAGGCGGTCGCCGAGCAGCACGCCCGCGACCACCGGCAGCGCGAGCGCGAGCCACGCCCACAGCGGCCACTCGGGCGATCCCTCGGGGGCGACCAGCGGACGCACCGCGACGACCGCGCCGCTGATGAGCACCCAGAAGGGCTGCATCGTCGCGACGAAGGTGCGGTCCTGCCAGCCGGACAGCAGCGAGTAGGCGCCGACCGCCGGAGCCCCCATGCCGACGCTCGCGTTCAGCAGGCCGATCGCGGTGCCCGAGGCCACCCGCAGCGCCGGACCATCGTGCGTGCGCGTCGCGCTGGTGAACGCGACCGCCACGAGCACGCCGAGCACCGCGATGGTGCCGACGGCCACGCGCAGCAGATCGGTGTCGAGGCCCTTCGCCAGCAGCATGCCGGGCACCATCACGGCGAGCGCGGGGATCGCGATCCAGAGCAGCCGCCGCCAGTCGATGTCGCGCCAGACCCGCGGCAGGATGATGAGGCAGGCGATGGCGCCGTAGAGGTTCACGACGAGCACGGCGGCGAGCGGGCCTGCCACGAGCGCGACGGCCGGCGTGACGACGAGGCCCCAGCCCATGCCGATCATGCGCTGCCCGACGGCGCCGATGAGCACGGCCGCGAGCGCGACGACGAACGAGAGCAGGTCCACGGGGCGCTAGCGGAGGTCGGCCTCGATGGCGCGGGCGACCCGCTGCACGGCGGCGCCGAGCGCCTCCGTGTCGGGCTGGCCGACCGTGACCACCGCCACCGACGCATCCGTCGTGCCGCGGCTGCGGATGGGTGCGCCGACCGACGTGATGCCCTCGATCACCTCATTGGCGCTCACCGCGAAGCCGCGCGAGCGCACCCGCTCGACCTCCGGGTGCATGGGCCCGTCGTGGCCGAGCGCGCGCCAGGTGGCGTCGTCGAGCATCGCCTGCAGCGCGATGCCGGGCGCGCCGAGCGCGATCGGGTGCCGGTGCCCCGGGTGCTGGGCGACGGATGCGTTGACGCCGCGGGGCACGGCCGTCACGAGGGTCACGGCGTCGTCCCCGTCGCGGACGGCGAGGAACGCCGTCATGCCGAGCTCGTCGGCGAGGTGCTGCAGGTGGGGGAGGGAGGCCGACTGCAGGTCGTGCTCGACGTCGCGGGCGAGCACGACGAGCTGCGGGCCGAGCGAGAGCATGCCGCCCGCGTCGCGCACGACGAGGCGGTGCTCCTCGAGGGTGCGCACGAGCCGGTAGGCGACCGAGCGGTGCACGCCGAGGCGGTCGGCGAGCGACTGGATCGACTGGCTGCCGTGGTCGGCGAGCAGCGAGAGCGCGGTCAGGCCCCGCGAGAGGGTCTGCGAGCCGCTCGTCTCGCTGCGCGGGGTCGTGGTCGCGGCATCCGTCGGCATCGTCGCCCGCTCCCATCACCGCATCCGCTCGGACGCGCTGTTGCAAGCATAGAACAGCGCGTTCAGATAGCGGGCGGCGCCCGTCGGGCGTCAGACCTCGACGGAGTCGCCGACGCCCAGGCGGTGGTGCTCGCCGCCGCCCTGGCTGACGGCGCCCTCGATGCGCGCGTGCGCCATGCCGAGGCCCATCTCCGACAGCGGCGCGTCGTGCACGGCGAAGGTCGCGCGCGGCGCCACCTCGACGACGAAGTCCATCACGTCGCCGATCTTCAGCCACGGCGCGCCGGCCGGCGCCGCGAGCAGCGCGACGGGCACGTCGGGCACGGCGTAGGAGTCGCCCGGGTAGTAGAAGCGCTCGTTGACGAGCACGCCCAGGTTGTCGACCACCGGGATCGAGCGGTGGATGACGGCGTGCTCGCCGCCGAAGAAGCGCAGCCGGAACGGGCCGGCCGTCACGCGCTCGCCGGCGTGGACGACCGAGACGTCGAAGCCCTCAGCCGCCTGCGCGACGCCCTCGGGGCCGTAGATCGGCACGCCGGGGTGCGCGGCGCGGAGCGCCTCGAGGTGCTCGGCATCCCAGTGGTCGGCGTGCTCGTGGGTGATCACGATCGCCACGAGCCCCGGCGCCGTGACAGCACCGCTCTGGTTGCCCGGGTCGATGACGAGCTGCTGCCCCTCGTCGTCGAGGATCATGCAGGCGTGCTCTCGCTTGGTCACTCGCATGCCGACCACCCTAGGCGCGGCCCCCTCCGCTGGTCGAGCCGCGACCTCTCCTCCGCTGGTCGAGCCGCGCCCCTCTCCGCTGGTCGAGCCGCGCCCCTCTCCGCCGGTCGAGCCGCGGCCGCAGGCCGCGAGTCGAGACCACCCCCGCGAGCCGCCCACCCCGCCCGCCCCTAGGCTCACCCTGTGCGCATCGTGGTCGCCTCCAACCCCGCCGCCCGCTTCGGCCGCAGCGGTGCCGTCGGCGCGCTCGTCGCCGCCCGCATCGCCGACCTCCGCCACGAGGTGACCCACATCGCAGCGGCCGACTACGCCGGCCAGCTCGAGCAGTCGCGCTTCGCGATGATCGCGGCGGATGCGCTGGTCGTCGTCGGCGGCGACGGCATGGTGCACCTCGGGGTCAACATCGTCGGCGGCACGTCGAAGCCCCTGCTGGTGGTGCCCGCGGGCAGCGGCAACGACTTCGCGTCGGCGATGGGCGTCGCGTCCGCGCAGGTGGCGATCGACGGGCTCGAGGCGGCGCTCGCGGCCGACCCTGATCGCGTCGACCTCATCCGCATCGAGCACCCCGACGGGGTCGCGCTCGCCGCCGGCGTCGTCTCGGTCGGGTTCGACGCCGACGTCAACGTGCGCTCGTTCCGGCTGACGGGCGTGCCGAGCCGCATCCGCTACCAGGCCGCGATCCTCGCGACGGTGCTGCGGCCGCGGCACCGCACGTTCCGCGTCCGCCTCGACGGCGGCCCCGAGCGCACCTGGCGCACCCTGGTCGCGGCGATCGCCAACAACCGCACGTTCGGCGGCGGCATCCCGATCGCGCCCGACTCGTCGATGCGCGACGGCCGACTCACGGCGGTCTTCGCCGACGAGCTCTCCTACCCGTCGTTCCTGCGACTGCTCGCGCGCGTGCTGCGCGGCACGCACACGCGCGACCGCCGCGTGACGGTCGTCGACTGCGAGACGGCCGAGCTCGCGAGCGACGAGACGGTGATCGTGTGCGCCGATGGCGAGATCGTGGGCCGGCTGCCCGTGCGCTGCAGCATCATGCCCGGCGCCCTGCGGGTGCTCCGGCCGCGCTGATCGGGCGCGCTCGACGCCCCGACGGCGGCGGATTTTGCGCGGCGCCGGATCGTGTGGCACACTATCCAGGTTGCAATCGCAAGACCAGCAGCGCCGGCCCCATCGTATAGCGGCCTAGTACGCCGCCCTCTCACGGCGGTAACGCGGGTTCGAATCCCGCTGGGGTCACAGTGAGAAGAGCCCCGGTCCTCGGACCGGGGCTCTTCGTCGTTCCCGGCCGCGGATGCGCAGCGCCCCTCGACCCGAGGGCCGAGGGCCGAGGGGCGCTGGAGCCGCCGCCGCTCAGGCGGGCTGGCGCACCGCCGGCAGCAGCGCGCCGCGGAAGTACTCCGCGAGCTCGTCGGTCGCCGTCAGCGGCAGCACGGCGCCCACGTACTGGTCGGGCCGCACGACGACGATCGCGCCGTCGCGCGAGATGCCGCGGATGTCGAAGATGTCGTCGTCGGGGAGCGTCGCGTAGACGTTCTCGAGGTTCACGAGCTCGAACGGTCCCACGACCGGCTTGAACGCATCCGGCACCTGGCCGAGGTGGAAGTCGTGGTGGCCCTGCTGGTAGACGGCCTTCACGTCGATGATCGCGCTCGAGTCGCGGCCCTCAGGGGTGTGCACGCGGATGGGGGAGTCGGGCGACTGCTCCAGCCACTCGGCGAGCGCCGTCATCGCCGAGGCCTCGCCGGCGGCCGGCCGGTCGGCGAAGGCGTAGAGGCGGTAGCGGCCGTCGGCGGTGTGGAAGTGGCCGAGCTGCACCGGGTTGGTGTCGGCGACCTTCACGACGCGCGCCGACTTGAAGCGCTTGCCGACGGGGAAGCCCGTCGCGAGCTCCTGGTGAAGGGCCTCGGCGACGATCTGCGACGGCGCGTACTCCGTCATGAACCCGGCCGGGAACTCCATCGTCCGCGTGTAGAACTCGGCGACCTCCTGCGGGCTGCCGAGCTCGCTCGCGGGCTTCGCCATGAGCGTCGACCACTCCTTGTCGAAGTCGATGAGGTTCTGCGCGACCACCTGGCGCTCGAGCGAGTACGTGTCGAGCAGGCTCTCGGGGGCGCGGCCGTCGAGCACGTGGCCGAGCTTCCAGCCGATGTTGAAGCCGTCCTGCATCGAGACGTTCATGCCCTGGCCGGCCTTCGCGCTGTGGGTGTGGCACGCGTCGCCGGTGATGAAGACGCGCGGCGTGCGCGTGCCGCGCTCGTCGGGCTTCACGTCGTCGAAGCGGTCGGTGATGCGGTGCCCGACCTCGTAGATGCTGCTCCAGGCGATGTTGCGCACGTCGAGCGTGTACGGGGCGATGATCGCGTTCGCGCGGCGGATGACCTCCTCCATGGGGGTCTGGCGCACGCGGCCGTGGTCGTCCTCGGGCACCTCGCCGAGGTCGACGTACATGCGGAAGAGGTAGCCGCCCTCGCGGGGGATGAGCAGGATGTTGCCGCCCGTGCTCGACTGGATCGCGCACTTGGTGCGGATGTCGGGGAAGTCGGTCACGGCCAGCACGTCCATGACGCCCCAGGCGTGGTTCGCCGACTGGCCGGCGAGCGTGCAGCCGATCGCGGCGCGCACGCCGCTGCGCGCGCCGTCGGCGCCGATCACGTACTTGGCACGGATGACGCGCTCCTCGCCCGTCCGGTCGCCGGCCGTGCGGGCGACGGCGACGCGCACGGGGTGCTCGCCCTCCTGCGTCACCTCGAGGCCGCGGAACTCGTAGCCGTAGTCGGGGGTGACGCGGCCCGGCGCGTTGCGCGCCGCCTCGGCGAAGTAGTCGAGCACGCGCGCCTGGTTGACGATGAGGTGCGGGAACTCGCTGATGCCGGTCGGGTCGTCCTCGGGCGCGGAGGTCTTCACGATGCGCGAGGGATCCTCCGGGTCGGGGCCCCAGAACGCCATCTCGGTGATGCGGTACGCCTCGGCGGTGATGCGCTCGGCGAAGCCGAACGCCTGGAAGGTCTCGACGCTGCGCGCCTGGATGCCGTCGGCCTGCCCGATCTCGAGCCGGCCCGGCCGGCGCTCGATGATGCGCACGTTGACGTCGGGGAACTGCGCGAGCTGTGCGGCGGCGATCATGCCCGCGGGGCCGGAGCCCACGATCAGCACGTCGACCTCGTCCGGCAGGTCTGCCGGGCGGGCGAGCCCGATGCCTGCGGCCGGCTGCACGCGCGGGTCGGTGGACACGTAGCCGTGGTGGTGGAACTGCACGGGCTTCCTCACTCCTGTGTGGGGATGACGGACATCATCGTCTGCTCGCCTCGTGTTCTATATCTGAACACGCGCTTCGATTATTGACACGAGCATACGACGGCGGCCGAGGCGGGACAACCCTCGGCCGCTTGCGCGACGGATCGAGGAGCATCTCGGAGTTGCGCACGAGCGGAGGATCGACCCTCCTCATCTCGTGCCGCCTCCTCTGCTCGTGACGGGCTCGCCCGACCGCCCGCCGCGCATCCGCCCTCACCCCGCATCCGTCTCCACAGTCCGGCCGGCCGCCCGCACGAGGGCGAGCCAGTCGCGCCAGACTCCCGCCATGCGCGACCTCCGACTCGATCTGCTCGCCGCGGGCGGCGCCACGACACGCACGGCGCTGCGCGCGCTCGGGCACTCGCACCGCGCCATGCGCGCCGCGGTCGACGCCGGGGTCGCCGACGCGGCGACGCGCTCCTGGCTCGTGCTGCCCGACGCGATGCCGGCGATCCGCACGGCGCTCGCCGCCGGCGGCGCTGTCGGCGGCGCGAGCGCGCTCGCGACCTACGGCGTGTGGGTGACCGAGGTCCCGCCGCTGCAGATCGCGACGACCCCCACCACCGGCGTGCCGGCCGCGACTGTCGGCACGCGACTGTGGGTGCGATTCGAGCGCGACGCGCAGCCGTGGCGAGTCAGCATCGTCGACGCGCTCGCGCAGCACGCGGTGCGCGTCGAGCGAGAGCACGCGATCGCGTCGATCGACAGCGCGCTGCACCAGGGGCTCATCGACGACGGCGACCTCGATCGCCTCTTCGGGATGCTCCCGCAGCGCTGCGGGCCGTGGCGGCGGCGGCTCGATGCCGCGGCCGAGTCGGGCCTCGAGTCGCTGCTGCGCGTGCCGTGCCGGGATCGAGGCTGGACGGTCGAGTCGCAGGTGCCGGCACCGGGTGGCGGGCGCAGCGACCTGCTCATCGACGGCTGGCTGTACGTGGAGGCCGATGGCGCGCAGTGGCACGACGAGCCGAAGCAGGCGGCGAAGGACCGCCGGCGCAACGCGGCGATCACCGCGGCCGGAGGCCGGTGGCTGCGGTTCGGCTACGGCGACGTGGTGCACCAGCCGGTGCGCACGCTCGACACGATCGCACTCGTGCTGGCGCAGGGGCGGCCCGCGCGGAGGCTGGCCGGCTGACGCGCGGCGGCGCGGCCACCGCGCGGCCGTCCATCGGTGCCGCACAGGCGCATCCGCCATGCTCTCCCGGTCGACGAGAGGAGACCGACATGCAGTGCCCCAACGACGCGACGACCCTGGTGATGAGCGAGCGCAGCGGCATCGAGATCGACTACTGCCCCGAGTGCCGCGGCATCTGGCTCGACCGCGGCGAGCTCGACAAGCTCATCGAGCGGTCGGCCGAGCAGCAGCCGCACGCGGCGCAGGCCCAGCACCAGCCCTACGGCCAGCAGCAGCCCGGCTACGGCCAGGGCTACGGCCAGCAGGGGTCGAGCGACACCGTCGGGAAGATCGCCGACAAGGTGCTCCGCACCGTGCAGCAGCGCACCGGCGGTCAGCAGCAGCGCCAGCCCTACGGCGACCAGCGCTACGACCCCCGCTACGGCGACCAGCGCCAGCGCGGCAGCCGCGGCTGGCTCGGCGACATCCTGGGCTGAGGCGCAGCGCCCGTCACGGGATGAGGATCGGCGACGGCTCGAGGACGGACGCTCCTCGAGCCGTCACCGCCTCCTGGATGCTTCTCGATCGGTGACGGCAGCCGAGCGTCAGCCGAGCAGCCCGAGCACGCGCACCTGGTCGCGCTCCTCCTCGAGCTCGGCGACGGAAGCGCGCAGCTGCGCCGCGACATCCGCGTCGAGCTCGAGGCCCTCGACGATCGACCAGTCGCCGCCTGCCGCGGTGACCGGGAACGACGAGACGAGGCCCTCGGGCACGCCGTAGTCGCCGCGCGACACGACCGACATCGAGGTCCAGTCGCCGTCGGGCGTGCCGAGCGCCCACGACCGCACGTGGTCGACGGTCGCCGACGCGGCCGAGGCCGCCGACGACGCGCCGCGCGCCGCGATCACCGCGGCCCCGCGGTTCGCGACGGTCGGCACGAACTCGTCGCGCACCCACTCGCGCTCGACGAGGTCGGTCGCGGGCTCCCCGGCGACGAGCGCGTGGGTGACGTCGGGCACCTGCGTGGTGGAGTGGTTGCCCCAGACGATCATGCGGCGGATGTCGCCGACGGCGGCGCCCGTCTTCGCCGCGAGCTGCGCGACGGCCCGGTTGTGGTCGAGCCGGGTGAGCGCCGAGAAGCGCTCGCGCGGGATGTCGGGCGCCGCCGCGGCCGCGATCAGCGCGTTGGTGTTGGCCGGGTTGCCGGTGACGGTGATGCGGATGCGGTCGCTCGCGCGGTCCTGGATGGCGCGTCCCTGCGCCTGGAAGATGGCGCCGTTGGCGGCGAGCAGGTCGCTGCGCTCCATTCCCTTGCCCCGCGGCCTCGCGCCCACGAGCAGCGCGTGGTCGGCGCCCTCGAACGCGACCGGCGCATCCGCCGTCGTGTCGATCGAGGCCAGCAGCGGGAAGGCCGCGTCCTGGAGCTCCATCACCACTCCCTCGAGCGCCGGCAGCGCGTCGGGGATCTCGAGGATGCGCAGCCGCACCGGCTGGTCGGCCCCGAGCATGTCGCCCGCGGCGATGCGGAACAGCAGCTGGTAGGCGATCTGGCCGGCGCCGCCGCTCACGGCGACGGTGACGGGCGGGTTGGCGGTGGAGGCGCTCATGCGTCCATCGTGTCGGCCGCCGCGGCCCGTGGCTAGAGCCAGTGCCGCGCCTTGAAGACCACGTAGAGCACACCCGCGAACGCGAGCATCAGCAGCAGGGCGAAGGGGTAGCCGAGCAGCCACTCGAGCTCTGGCAGGTGCCGGAAGTTCATCCCGTAGATGCCGGCGATGAGCGTGGGCGCGAAGAGGATCGCGGCCCACGAGGTGACCTTCTTCGTCTGGTCGTTCTGCACGATCTGCTGCTCGGTCATCGCCCGGATCTCGTCGTTCTGGCGCTCGGCGACGCGCGCGGACGC
Organism: Agrococcus sp. SCSIO52902; assembly: GCF_022983135.1. Classification (GTDB taxonomy): domain Bacteria; phylum Actinomycetota; class Actinomycetes; order Actinomycetales; family Microbacteriaceae; genus Agrococcus; species Agrococcus sediminis. The sequence goes on along the minus strand of NZ_CP095269.1, from coordinate 196,465 downwards.
GAGCTGCAGCAGCGAGGTGAGCAGGCGCTGCGCGCCGTCGAGCCGGGCGGCGGTCTGGCGGGCGTGGTCGTCGACGTCGCGCAGGTGCCGCCGCAGCTCGGCGTCGGTCTGCGACAGCCGGGCGGCGCTCCGCTCGATGATGCCGCTCATCGGCTCGGCCGCCCGCTCGAGCGTCACCATGCGGCGCAGCGACAGGTAGACCTCGACGGTCGCCGGCTCCTGCTCGCTGAAGAACGCCTCCTCGATCTCGGCGATGCGCTGGCGCAGCGCGTCGGCGAGGTCGGCGTGCTGGTCGGCGGTCTCGTCGAGCAGCGCGTAGAGCAGCGTCGCGGGCGTGGTGTCGAGCAGCTCGAGGCCCTCCTGCAGCCGGTCGCGGATGTCGGCGAGCCCCTCCGGCCGATCCCAGGAGACGGTGATCGCGCAGCGCTCGGCGACGATCGCGTGCACCTCGCGCGGCACCAGCGCGTCGCCCACCTGCTCGACGCGGTGCAGCACGCAGTAGGTGACGCCGTCGTAGGGCTCGAGCTTCGGGCGCTGGCCCCGCTGCAGCACGTCCTCCAGGACGAGGCGGTGCAGCTCGAGCTCGCGGGCCGCGGCGAGCAGCTCGTCCTCGCTCGGATCGACCAGGTCGAACCACGCGAACCCGCCCCGCTCGGCCGCCGTCTCGAGCATCCGCTCGACGGGCACGTCCGGCACGCGGGCGCCGTCGGCCCAGACGGCTGCGTCAGCGATCGGCATGGGTCCTCCAGCGGCTCTCGCGCTCAGGATACGCACCGCGGGCCCGCGCGCACGCCGCCCAGCTCGGCGTCGGATCGGTGCTGGCCGTAGACTCGACAGACGGCCGCAAGGGGGAGAGATGGGCAGGACGCTCGCAGAGAAGGTGTGGGACGACCACGTCGTGGTGCGCGGTGAGGACGGCGCGCCCGACCTCATCTACATCGACCTCCACCTCGTGCACGAGGTCACGAGCCCGCAGGCGTTCGACGGCCTCCGCCAGGCCGGCAGGGGCCTGCGCCGCACCGACCTCACGGTCGCGACCGAGGACCACAACACCCCGACGCTCGACATCGACAAGCCCATCCAGGACCCGACGAGCCGCAAGCAGATCGAGACGCTGCGCCACAACGCCGCCGAGTTCGGCGTGCGCATCCACTCGCTCGGCGACAAGGAGCAGGGCATCGTGCACCTCGTCGGCCCGCAGCTGGGCCTGACCCTGCCGGGCGTGACGGTCGTGTGCGGCGACTCGCACACCTCGACGCACGGCGCGTTCGGCGCGATGGCGTTCGGCATCGGCACGAGCGAGGTCGAGCACGTCATGGCCACGCAGACGCTGCCGCTCAAGCCCTTCAAGACCATGGCGATCAACGTCGAGGGCGAGCTGCGCCCGGGCGTGACGGCGAAGGACATCATCCTCGCGGTGATCGCGAAGATCGGCACCGGCGGCGGCGCCGGCTACGTCTTCGAGTACCGCGGCAGCGCCATCCGCGCCCTCTCGATCGAGGGCCGCATGACGATCTGCAACATGTCGATCGAGGCCGGCGCCCGCGCGGGCATGGTCGCGCCCGACGAGACGACCTTCGCGTACGTCAAGGACAAGCCGCACGCGCCGAAGGGCGCCGACTGGGACGCGGCGCTCGAGTACTGGCGCACCCTCCCGACCGACGACGACGCCGTCTTCGACAACGAGATCACCATCGACGCATCCGAGCTCGAGCCCTTCGTCACGTGGGGCACGAACCCCGGCCAGGGCGCCTCGCTCTCGGGCGAGGTGCCCGACCCGTCGTCGTTCGCCGACCCGACCGACCGCGCCGCCGCCGAGCGCGCGCTCGAGTACATGGACCTCGCGCCGGGCACGCGCCTCAAGGACATCCCGGTCGACACCGTCTTCATCGGCTCCTGCACGAACTCGCGCATGGAGGACCTCACGGCCGCCGCCGACATCCTGCGCGGCCACAAGAAAGCGGATGGCGTGCGCGTCATGGTCGTGCCGGGCTCGGCCCGGGTGCGCCTCGAGGCCGAGGCCGCCGGGCTCGACAAGGTCTTCACCGACTTCGGCGCCGAGTGGCGCTTCGCGGGCTGCTCGATGTGCCTCGGAATGAACCCCGACCAGCTCGCGCCGGGGGAGCGCTGCGCCTCGACCTCGAACCGCAACTTCGAGGGCCGGCAGGGCAAGGGCGGCCGCACGCACCTCGTGTCGCCGCTCGTGGCCGCCGCGACCGCGATCCGCGGCACGCTCTCGAGCCCGTGGGATCTGGTGCGCGAGCAGGAGGAGGTCTGAGATGGAGAAGATCAGCACGCTGACCGGCCCGATCATCCCGCTCGAGCGGTCGAACGTCGACACCGACCAGATCATCCCCGCCGTCTTCCTGAAGCGGGTCACGAAGACCGGCTACGACGACGCGCTCTTCCACTCGTGGCGGCAGGATCCGTCGTTCGTGCTCAACCAGGTGCCGTACCGCGACGGCGGCATCCTCGTCGTCGGCCACGACTTCGGCACCGGCTCGAGCCGCGAGCACGCGGTGTGGGCGCTGCGCGACTTCGGCATCACGGCTGTGCTCGGCCCGCGCTTCGGCGAGATCTTCCGCGGCAACGCCGGCAAGCAGGGGCTGCTCGTCGGGCAGATCTCGGAGGAGTCGATGGAGGCCCTCTGGGCCGTCGCGAAGGCGAGCCCGGGCGCGACGGTCGACGTCGACCTCGAGGCGCGCACCGCGACCGCCGGCGGCGTCGCGCACGACTTCCAGATCGACGACTACACTCGCTGGCGCCTGCTCGAAGGCCTCGACGACATCGCCCTGACCCTCCGAGACGAGGACGCGATCTCCGCGTTCGAAGCCAAGCGGCCGTCGTGGATGCCCACGACCCAGCCTGTGAGCGAAGGAACCTGAGTGAACCTGACCGAGTTCAGCAAGAGCGCCGGCGCCGCCGTCGGGATGAACGTCGACCGCATCACGGTGCGCGGCGGCAAGCCCCTGCAGGGTCGCATCCAGATGAAGGGCGCGAAGAACCTCGTCACGAAGGCGATGGTCGCCGCGCTGCTCGGCGAGTCGCCGAGCGAGCTGCGCAGCGTGCCCGAGATCAGCGACGTGCGCGTCGTGCAGGGCCTCCTCGAGCTGCACGGCGTCAGCGTCGAGCGCGACGGCGACACGCTGCGCCTCGACCCGGCGAACGTGCGCACGGCCCACGAGACGTCGATCAACGCGCACGCCGGCTCCAGCCGCATCCCGATCCTCTTCTGCGGGCCGCTCCTGCACCAGCTGGGCGAGGCGTTCATCCCCGACCTCGGCGGCTGCCACATCGGCGACCGGCCGATCGACTTCCACCTCGAGGTGCTGCGCACCTTCGGCGCGGTCGTCGAGAAGCTGCCGAGCGGCATCCGCATGACCGCCCCGAACGGCCTGCACGGCGCGAAGATCGAGCTGCCGTACCCGTCGGTCGGCGCGACCGAGCAGGTGCTGCTGGGCGCGGTGCGCGCCCGCGGCCGCACCGAGCTGAAGAACGCGGCCGTCGAGCCCGAGATCCTCGACCTCATCGCGATCCTGCAGAAGATGGGTGCCGAGATCCAGGTCGACACCGACCGCACGATCCGCATCGAGGGCGTCGACCGCCTCGTCGGCTACAGCCACACCGCGCTCTTCGACCGCAACGAGACGGCATCCTGGGCGTGCGCGGCGCTCGCGACCGGCGGCGACGTGTTCCTCGAGGGCGCCCGGCAGCCCGAGATGACGACGTTCCTCAACGTGTTCCGCAAGGCCGGCGGCGCCTTCGAGATCGAGGACGACGGCATCCGCTTCTGGCACCCGGGCGGCGACCTGAAGCCCGTCGTGGTCGAGACGGATGTGCACCCCGGCTTCATGACGGACTGGCAGCAGCCGCTCGTCGTGGCGCTGACGAAGGCGAACGGCATCTCGATCGTGCACGAGACCGTCTACGAGCAGCGCTTCGGCTTCACCGAGGCGCTCGTCGAGATGGGTGCGCGCATCCAGATCCACACCGACTGCCTCGGCAGCCACGCGTGCCGCTTCGGCGCCCGCAACTACCAGCACTCCGCCGTGATCGCCGGCCCCGTCGAGCTGCACGGCGCCGACGTCGTGGTGCCCGACCTGCGCGGCGGCTTCAGCCACCTCGTGGCGGCGCTGACGGCCGAGGGCACGAGCCGCATCTCCAACGTCGGGATCATCGCCCGCGGGTACGAGCGCTTCATCGAGAAGCTGGAGACCCTCGGCGCGGACTTCGACGTGGAGGGCTGATGGCGCTGCCCGGCATCCCGCCGAAGTCGGAGCGCAGCCCCGTCTACCTCGGGCTCGCCGCGCTCGTCCTCCCCGCGGTGGCAGGCATGGCGAAGCTGCGCATCCGCGGGCACGAGCACGTGCCCGCCAGGGGCGCGTTCGTGCTCTCGCCCAACCACTTCAGCGAGATCGATCCCGTGATCATGGCGGTCGCGGTGTGGAAGTTGGGCCGCGTGCCGCGCTTCATGGCGAAGGCGAGCCTGTTCGAGATCCCGGTGATCGGCAGCATCCTGCGAGCGGCCGGGCAGATCCCCGTGGAGCGCGCGGGCCGCTCGCCGCACGGCGAGCCGATGCAGGCGGCGCGCACCCTCGTGCGCGAGGAGCAGGGCGTCATCATCTACCCCGAGGGCTCGCTCACGCGCGAGCCGAACCTCTGGCCGATGCGCGGCAAGACGGGGGCGGTGCGCATGGCGCTCGAGGCCGGCGTGCCGCTCATCCCCGCGGCGCACTGGGGCACGCAGCACCTGCTGCCGCGCTACGGCAAGCGCCTCCACCCGTTCCCGCGCAAGCACATCGAGATCCTCTTCGGCCCGCCGGTCGACCTCAGCGACTTCGAGGGCCGCACCGACCAGGCGTCGATGACGGCCGCGACCGACCGCGTCATGGGCGCGATCGCCGGGCTGCTCGGCGAGCTGCGGGGCGAGCAGCCCCCGGCGGTGCGCTACGACCCGTCGCAGTACGGGCAGTCCGAGATCGGGCGCTTCGAGGCGGGGCCGGATGCGCCGGAGCGCCCGGGCACGGACGACGAGCGGCGCACGGATGGTTGACGCCGCCGTCCTCGGCGCCGGCAGCTGGGGCACGACGTTCGCGAAGGCGCTCGCCGACGGCGGCGCCGAGACGGTGCTGTGGGCGCGGCGCCCCGAGGCGGCGCGCGAGATCGACGAGTCGCGCCGCAACACCCGCTACCTGCCGGGCATCACGCTGCCGGCGTCCCTGCACGCGACGAGCGACGTGCGCGAGGCGCTCGCCGAGCCATCCCAGGTCTACCTCGCCGTGCCGAGCCAGCAGCTGCGCCAGCTGCTGCGCGAGCACGGCGGCGCGATCCGCGACGACGCGCCCGTCGTGAGCCTCATGAAGGGCGTCGAGGCGGGCACGCGGCTGCGGATGAGCGAGGTCATCGCCGAGGAGCTGCAGATCGACGCCGGCCGCATCGCGGTCGTCTCGGGGCCGAACCTCGCGCTCGAGATCGCGCAGGAGCACCCGACCGCGGCGGTCGTCGCCTCGTCGAGCCCGATGACGGCGCGCGAGGTGGCGAAGCGGGCGCGCAACGACTACTTCCACTCGTTCATCAACACCGACGTGATCGGCACCGAGTTCGGCGGCGTGCTGAAGAACCTCGTGGCGCTCGCGATCGGCATCGTCGACGGCGTCGGCTACGGCGAGAACACGAAGGCGTCGATCATCACGCGCGGCCTCGCCGAGGTGACCGACTTCGCGGTCGCGCACGGCGCCGAGCCGCAGACGATGAGCGGGCTGGCAGGGCTCGGCGACCTCATCGCCACGTGCGGCTCGCCGCTGTCGCGCAACTTCACCGCCGGGCGCCTGCTCGGCATGGGCTACTCGCGCACCGACGTGATCGCCCGCATGGAGCAGGTGGCCGAGGGCCTCGCCTCCGTCGACCCGGTCGCGCAGCTCGCGGCCGCGAAGGGCGTGCGGATGCCGATCCTCGAGCAGGTGCGCCTGGTGCTCGACGGCGCCATGGACCCGCGCGACATCGCCCCCCACCTGACGACCGACGACGAGCCGATCGAGGAGTGACGGTGCCCGAGACCCCCACGAAGACCCGCGTCGCGCTGCTGTTCGGCGGCCGCTCGAGCGAGCACAGCATCTCGTGCGCGACCGCCGGCAGCGTGCTGCGCCACCTCGACCGCGAGCGGTTCGAGCCGATCGTCGTCGGCATCGCGCCCGACGGCGCCTGGACGCTGTGGGAAGGCGACCCGGCCGAGCTGACGCTCGAGGCGATGCCCGTCGTCGCCGACAACGGCACCCGCGTGCGGCTGCCGCAGGTCGCGGGGGAGCGCACCCTCACCGTCGAGGACGCCTCCGGCATCCGCACCGTGCCGGTCGACATCGTCTTCCCGATCCTGCACGGCCCGTTCGGCGAGGACGGCACCGTGCAGGGCGCGCTCGAGCTGGCGGGGCTGCCGTACGTCGGCAACGGGGTGCTCGCGAGCGCCGTCGGCATGGACAAGCACTTCACCAAGACCGTGCTCGAGCACGCGGGCATCCGCGTCGCGCCGTGGATGACGATCTCGCGCGCCGACTGGGCGCGCGACCCCGACGCGGTGCGCGCGCGGCTCGGCGACTTCCCGATGCCGGTGTTCGTCAAGCCGGCCCGCGCGGGCTCCTCGGTGGGCGTGAGCCGCGTCGCCTCGGTGCTCGAGTTCGACCGCGCGATGGAGACGGCGCTCGCCGAGGACACGCGCGCGCTCGTCGAGGCGGGCGTCACGGGGCGCGAGATCGAGCTGGGCGTGCTCGCGGGCCGCGCCGGCGCGATGCCGCGCGCGTCGCTGCCGGGCGAGATCGAGCTCGACGAGGGCCGCTTCTACGACTTCGACCTCAAGTACCGCGGCGGCGAGGGCGCCCGCGTCGTCTGCCCCGCCGCGGTCGACGACGAGACGCTCGCCGCGCTGCAGACGACCGCGATCCGCGCGTTCGAGGCGATCGAGGGCGCCGGGCTCGCCCGCGTCGACTTCTTCGTCTCGCCCGAGCACGGCATCGTCGTCAACGAGATCAACACCATGCCCGGCTTCACGTCGATCTCGATGTTCCCCGTCGTCTGGGAGGCGACGGGCATCGCGTACGGCGACCTCATCACCGAGCTGATCGAGCTGGGGCTCCAGGAGCAGCGATAGCCGCCACCCTGCTCACCGTCGGCCACGGCCGGCTCGACGGCGACGGGCTCCGCTCCCTGCTGGGCGGCGCCGGCGTCGAGCTCGTCGTCGACATCCGCCGCTTCCCGGGCAGCCGGGCCAACCCGGCGGCGTCGCGCGACGCGATCGAGGGCGAGCTCGCCGCGGGCGGCATCGGCTGGCGCTGGGAGGAGCGGCTGGGCGGCCGGCGGCGGCTGACCGCCGCGGAGGACGCCGCGTCACCGGATGCGTGGTGGCGGGTCGCCGCGTTCCGCGCCTACGCGGCGTGGACGCGCTCCGACGACTTCGCGGCGGCCCTCGCCGAAGTGCTCGCCGAGGCCGAGGAGCGCCGCGTCGCGGTCATGTGCTCGGAGGCGGTGTGGTGGCGCTGCCACCGGCGCGTCGTCGCCGACGTCGCGGCGGTGCTGCACGGCGCCGAGCCGCTGCACCTCATGCACGACGGCTCGCTGCGCCCGCACCCGGTGAGCGAGTCGGCCGTCGCCGTCGACGGCGCCGTGCGCTGGCCCGCGGAGGCGGCCGGCTGACGCGGGCGCGCTGACTGCGGCCGACCGCCTCAGAGGTGCACGAGCTCCGGCTCGCGCAGCCACCCGTCGATGCGCCCCTGCAGCCACGCGACGACCATGGCGTTGAAGTGCTCGACGTCCTCGATGCTCCACACGTGGTGCACGCCGGGTGCGGTGCGGGTCTCCGCGTGCGGGACCGCCATCTGGATGCGGTCGAGGGAGGCGCGCATGACCGCGTGGTCCTTCTCGCCGACGACCGCGAGCATCCGCCCCGAGTAGTCCCGGAGGTCCTGCGGCAGCGTGCCGCTGAAGACCTCGTCGAGCATCGCCCGCGCGTTGTCCTGCCGGAGGGTGACGCCGTGCTCGACGAACGCGCGGCGCGCCTCCTTCGGCATGCCGTAGACGGCCGCCTGGGCGCGCCAGCTCCAGCGCATGCCCCACAGCGCGAGCTGCGCGCGCGCGGCGAGGCGGGTCTGGCGGGGGAGCGGCACGGCCGCGGCGCCGCTCACGAGCACCGAGCGCACGAGCTCCGGGTGCCGGGCGGCGAGGTGCAGCGCGACGGCACCGCCGAGCGACAGGCCGACCACGTCGACGCGCCGCTCACCCGCGAGCGCGCGGATCCGCTCGGCGACGTCGTCGGCGGCGCCGGCGAGGCCCGGCCAGTCCTCGGCGGCGCGGGCGCCGAAGCCGGGCAGGTCGGGCGTGAGCGCGAGCCGGTCGGCGACGGCGGGCAGCTGCGGCTCCCACATCCAGTTGGCGACGTTGCCGCCGTGGATGAGCACGACGGGCGGATGCTCGCTGGGCATGGCGGGCGGGTGGACCTCGGGGAAGGCGGTCACGGCAGCTGCTCCTCGAGGGCGTCGAGCCAGTCGAGCTCGACCTGCACGTGCCGGAGCCCGTGGTCGAGCGTGGCGAAGCGGAGGTGCTCGGCGCGCGTCGCGGGCTCGGGCATGGCGTCGCGGATGGCCTCGAACTCGCCCCGGCGCGCGAGGGCGAGGGCGCGGCGCTGCTCGATGAGGGCGCTCAGCTCGTCGTCGTCGAGCGCGTCGGCGAGGAAGACGCGGGCGAGGAACGCCTCGCGCTCGGGCTGCCGGTCGAGGTCGGAGCGCAGCCAGTCGTGGAGCGCCTCGCGGCCGGCGGGCGTGAGGTGGTGCTCGAGCCGGTCGGGGGTGTTGGTGCCCGGCACCACGGTGACGGTCGCGTGCCCGTCGTCGACGATCGTGCCGAGGGTGCGGTAGATCTGCGCCTTGTCGGCCGACCAGAAGTGGTTGACCGTGGTGTCGAAGTGCCGCTTGAGGTCAGCGCCGGTCATCGGGGCCAGGTCGAGCAGCCCGAGGATGATGCGGGAGAGGATCACGGCCTCAGTGGAGCAGACGCTAGTCGATCTGTCAACTAGCGAAGTAGCGACAGGAGGCCGTGCGCGACGCACGGCGGCCCCTGCCGCTCGTCGCTCAGACGCCGTGCGGCTGCTCGGGGTCGTAGCCCTCGGCAGGGTTCTCCTTGGCGCTCTCGCCGATCGACGGGTCGGGCTCCTCGACGTGCCGCTCCGCGCTCTGCTCGCCGTCGGTCTCGTCGACGACGGCCTCCTCGTGCGGGTCGGCCGGCTTCCGGTCGTCGTGCATGGCGTGCCTCCTGTCTGCCCGGCGACGGTGCCGCGCAGCGCCGACGCTACTCGCGCCATGGCCGGGCGCGCCACGGCAGGGGCGGCGGGCGCCTCGCGCACCGCCGCCTCCTGGTCCCGTCGTCTCAGACGCCGACGTGCATGGCGTGGGCGGAGGCGCGCGCCGCGTCGATGCGCTCGGCGGCGAGCGCCTCGGCCGCGGCGAGCGGCGTGATGCCCCGATCGCTCGCGCTCGCGAGCACGCCGCGCACGGTGTCGCCGATGCCGGTGAGGCGCTCGGCGATCGCGGGCCACTCCATGCCGTGCCCCATGCCCTCGAGGTGGATGACGCCGCCGGCGTTCACGACGAAGTCGGGCGCGTAGACGATGCCGCGCGCCGCGAGCCGCTCGGCGCCGGAGCGGTCGGCGAGCGGGTTGTTGGCAGGGCCGACGACGGCCCGCACCGGCAGCGCGTCGATCGTCTCGTCGGTGAGGATGCCGCCGAGGCCGGCGGGCACGAGCACGTCGGCGGGCGTCGTCAACGCAGCCTCGGGCGCGATCCACTCGGCGCCGAGGTCGTGGGCGAGCTGGCGCTTGCGGTCGTCGATGTCGGTGACGAACAGTCGCGCGCCGTGCCCGGCGAGCATGCGCGCGAGGCGGCCGCCGACCTGGCCGAGGCCCGAGATCACGAACGAGCGCTCCTCGATGCGGTCGGAGCCGAAGGCGGCCTCGAGCGTCGGCGCGATCGCCGAGTAGACGCCGAGCGCGGTCGCGCCCGCGGGCTCGCCGGCGCCGCCGTTCTCAGCGGGGAGGCCCACGACGTGCGCGGTGCGCTCGCGCACGACGAGCATGTCGTGCTCGGTCGTGCCGACGTCCTCGGCGGTGCGGTAGCGGCCGTCGAGCGCCTCGACGAGGTCGCCGAGGTCGAGGAGCGCGGCGCGGCGGCGCTCGGCGTCGAGCGTCGTGCCCATCGGCAGCGCGATCACCGACTTGCCGCCGCCCGCGTCGAGGCCGGCTGCCGCGTTCTTCAGCGTCATCGCGGCCGAGAGCCGCAGCGCGTCCGCCTGCCCGTCGGCCCACGTCGGGTAGGTCCACATCCGGCATCCGCCGAGCGCCGGGCCCAGCGCGCTCGAGTGCAGTGCGACGGTGATGACGAGTCCGCTGCGGGCGCCCATGGATGTCAGGACGCGCTCGTGCGTGAACTCAGGGATGGCGCTCATGGCGGCTCTCCTCATTGAGTGCATGCGCCGTGGATCCCACGGCGCTGTGGGGTGCCGCGGGTCGCGCGGCTGCCTCGATCATGGTGCGGATGCGCGCAGCGCGCAAGCAGGAGCCGCCCAGTTGCGCGCGCAGCGCAGCGGCGCCGCAGGAAACCGCGTCGGATTGCGCACTTCGACCTGCCGGGGCGAGCGCCGCGCGGCGACGGTCAGGCGATGCGGAAGCCCTCGTCGCCGCGCGGCTCCGCCTCGGCGGCGTCGACCCGGTCGACGCGGGCCGAGGGCGGGCCCTGCGCGAGCCACGCGCCCATCGCCCGCACCGCATCCGCCGTGCCCTCGACCTCCGCCTCGACCGTGCCGTCGACGCGGTTGCGCACGCTGCCGGCGACGCCGAGGCGCCGGGCCTCGTGCGCCGCCGCCATGCGGAAGCCGACGCCCTGCACGCTGCCGTGCACCACGAAGCGGCGGCGGATGCGGTCGGGCGCCGTCATGCCGCGCTCAGTGCTGGTCGCGGGGTGCGTTGTCCTCCGACCAGTGCGACTGCTCCTGCTCGAGCTCGACGCGCTCCTCGCCGTCGACCTGCTCGGGCTGCTCGGCGTCGGGGCCGGTCGGCCAGGCATGGCTGGGCGCCTCGACGGGCGTGCCGTCGCCGTGCACGGGCTTGCCGGTCTTCGGGTCGATCGCGGCGCCGTCGTGGCTGGCTCCGGGCGGGAACTCGTTGTGGCGGGTGTCGAACGACGATGCCGAGCCGCTGTCGGCCGGCGGCGACTCGTGGTAGGCGGGGTCGCCGTCGCGGGAGTCGTAGTGCGGGTCGTTCTGGTTGTGGGTCATCGTCGCTCCTGACGCGCTGCGCCCTGCGCGCGATGCGCCCGCGGGGCTGGTGCGGCAGACGCTACGCCGCTCACCTGGGGGGAACAAGGGAGCGGGACGTGCGCCGGTAGGCTGATCTGTCGTGGCACTCACGATCGGCATCGTCGGACTCCCCAACGTGGGCAAGTCGACCCTCTTCAACGCTCTCACCAAGAACACCGTGCTCGCGGCGAACTACCCGTTCGCGACGATCGAGCCGAACATCGGGGTGGTCGAGCTGCCGGATGAGCGCCTGACGCGCCTCGCCGAGATCTTCGGCTCGGCGCGCATCCTGCCCGCGGCCGTCTCGTTCGTCGACATCGCCGGCATCGTGAAGGGCGCGAGCGAGGGCGAGGGGCTCGGCAACCAGTTCCTCGCCAACATCCGCGAGGCCGATGCGATCGCGCAGGTCGTGCGTGGCTTCGCCGACGGCGACGTCGTGCACGTCGAGGGCGCGGTCAATCCCGCCTCCGACATGGAGACGATCAACACCGAGCTCATCCTCGCCGACATGCAGACCCTCGAGAAGGCGATCCCGCGCCTCGAGAAGGAGGTCAAGGGCAAGAAGGTCGACGCCTCGGTGCTCGCCGCTGCCGTCGAGGCCAACGAGATCCTGAACTCGGGCCGCACCCTCCAGCAGGCGGGCTTCGACACGACGCCCATCAAGGAGCTGGGACTCCTCACCGCGAAGCCCGTGCTCTTCGTCTTCAACGTCGACGAGGAGGTGCTGTCGGATGCGTCGAAGCGGGCCGAGCTCGAGGCTCTCGTCGCGCCGGCCAAGGCCGTCTTCCTCGACGCGAAGGTCGAGTCGGAGCTCGTCGACCTCGAGCCCGACGAGGCGCTCGAGCTGCTGCAGTCGCTCGGCCAGGAGGAGTCGGGCCTCGACCAGCTCGCCCGCATCGGCTTCGAGACGCTCGGCCTGCAGACCTACCTGACCGCGGGCCCGAAGGAGTCGCGCGCCTGGACGATCCGCAAGGGCTGGACCGCTCCGCAGGCCGCCGGCGTCATCCACACCGACTTCGAGCGCGGCTTCATCAAGGCAGAGGTCGTCTCCTTCGCCGACCTCGACGCCGCCGGCTCGATGGCCGACGCGAAGGCCGCCGGCCGCGTGCGCATCGAAGGCAAGGACTACGTGATGGCCGACGGCGACGTGGTGGAGTTCCGCTTCAACGTGTGAGCGACGGTGACTGAGGGAACGGCGCTCGGGGCTCTGCTTGCGCGTCACCTCGATCGTCGCGAGACAAGACTGAACATATGGCCCACCGTGTTGCGCGCGGGTGATGGTCACCGCCGCTTCGCGGCGGAGCAACGGCTCCTCCAGGTTGAGCATGGCTCTCCGGGCATACCATCGACGCATGGGAGCACAGAAGCCGGTCAGTGCGTTGTGCTGAAGAACTCGAGTGCTTTCGGAGGCGCGCCCGGGGAGTTTCACTGCCTGCGCGAGCTCGGGTTGAGTGGTACTCGCAGTGACTTCGACCACTCGCGACAACGGTGGTGAGTATGGCCAAGAACTTCATCGTGCCCTTGGACCGCTTCTGGCTGCCCGCGGGCAAGTCCTACTCCCTCACCTCCGACGGCTGGCTCAGCGACCCCGCGTCCACATCGCTATGGCGCGCGAACGCTGAAGCGATGAGCACGCGTGCGCTGGCCGACCGGCAATGCGTCGTCCTGCTCGGCGAGCCCGGCATGGGCAAGACGAGCGCTCTGGCTGGAGGCCAGAGTCTGCGGCCACAGGTGCGGGACCTGCAGGAACTGCATTTCGATTTGGGCACCTACGCCAGCGAAGACCGGCTCGTTCGCGCCGTCTTCGAAAGCGACAACATTGCCACCTGGAAGTCGGGATCGGGCACCCTTTGCCTGACGCTCGATGGCTTTGATGAGGCCTTGAACCGGGTTGAGACGCTCGGCAGGTTGCTTGGCGAGTACTTAGCTGGCTGGGACTGTCGTCGGCTCTTCATCCGCCTCGTGTGCAGAACCGCCGATTGGCCTCACGCTCTGCGAGACGTGTTGGAGGACAGGTTCGGTGAAGTAGACATCCACGAACTGCTTCCTTTGCGACGCTCCGACGCCGCCCTGCTCCTCGGTTCTGAGGGGCTTGATGCGGAGCAGATTCTTGCGGCGGTGGAGCATGCACGGATTGCGCCGCTTGCCGCTCGGCCACTCACCTTGAAGCTCATCCGCTCCTCGATCGGCCCCGACGGGAGTCTGCCGCAAGCTGCAAGAGAACTATACGAGCGGGGCCTGGCAGCCTTGCTCGACGAGATGAATCCGGAGCGTGGTGGGAGCATCCGGCCACCCGGGACAGTTGCGCGGCGCATGCACGCCGCCCAACGCATCGCCGCGCTATCCCTTTTCAGTGGTCGCCCGACGCTCTGGACGGGACCGGTGGCCGAGGCAGTGCCGGACGACTTGACGGTAGACGAGTGTGTTGGGGTGCAGGGGCGCGACAGCGCGGGCGTCTCATCGGACGATGTGGACGGCGCACTGCGTTCGGGCGTGTTCACGGGTGCCGGCGCGAGCCGCCTGACCTGGTCGCACGCCACGTTTGCAGATTTCCTCGGCGCAAAGTGGATCTTGGACAAAGAGCTCGACGACGGGCAGGTGAAGTCGCTGCTCGTCGCAAACGATGGTCGCATCTACGCGCGGGTACGCCAGGTGGCGGCCTGGCTCGTCGGCTTATCGCCGACAAGGTTTCGTCATCTCATCCGGCACGACCCAGAAGCGTTCCTAGGGAGCGTTGACCTGCCCGAGGAGACCGTCCGTGAGGAGATCGTGGCCACCCTCCTCCAGGGTGCGAAATCGGGGAGAATCTTCGCCCACTACGACATCGACTACTCCGGGCTGCAGCACTCCAGGCTGGGGGAGCAGTTGCGGGCCGCCCTGAATGCAGCACAAGGTGACGAGTGCCGCATAGCACTTCAAATTGCCCGCCAGTGCTCGGTACTGGAGTCCCTGCCGGATTTGACCGCACTCGCGCTCAACGACCGTGCGGATCCGCCCCTGCGGACCTCGGCAGCCATGACGGTTCACTACTTGTCAGCCAGTGCGCCCAGCCACGATCTCGTGACGCTCATCGGATCCGCAACGGGGCGTGCTTCCGAACTGGACGTCAGGGAGATGGAGGCGGCTGCGCTCATGGCGTCCTGGCCGCACGCGGTATCGACGCAGACAGTGTTTTCCGTGCTCTCTCCGTCGCATCCCCGCAATTATTACGGTGTCTACTCGATCTTCGTCGATCACTTCGCGCAACGGCTCGGCGAAGCCGATCTGGAAGCCGCCTGTGCATGGATGCTGGACGATATCTCGCGCGTGGACGATAGCCGGCTGTCTAAGCTGACGAGCGCGATCCTCCGGCTGTGCGTCCTCAATCTCAACAATGACCGGGCGCGCGAAGTCGTCTCCGCAGTGGCACTCAGACGCATCGAGGACCTGCTGCCAGCCTTCGGCGCGGCGGACTCCTTCGATGATCGGATCAGCATGGACACCGATACGCGGCGAGCGGTGACGAGGCTGCTACTAGGCGAAGCGTCGGAGGAGCAGGTCTGGGGGATCGTCCACCAGCCACCGCGTCGGGGCGGCGAGTTAGTTCACGACGACGATCTTGCATGGCTTCTCGACCTGTACGCCTCAAGTGACGGTTCGCTCAAGGTCAACGCGGGCCGTGCCGCTCAGGAGCTGTACAAGCCTGAATTGTTCGATCACAGCGGCATCGTGCTCTCCCTGCCTGATGACAACCCGGCCGCGCCGCTGTTCGCATACTGGCGGTCGGCGATCGAGCTTGACTCCGAGGCGGCCATTGCGGCTCGGGGACAGTGGCGCGAGCACGCTCGACGACGCCGGGAGCTGTCGCGCAACGGACAAGGCGAGAGCGGCGACGAGTGGGTGAACCCACGGATCGCTGAAGAGATCGCCAAGGCGGTTGCGGGAGATGCGTCCGCGTTCTGGTACGCGGCTCGCTTGGTCACCGCCCGGCCGGGCACCCAGAGCTACACGGACGAACACCAGCCGGACCTGACGCTGCACCCGCGCTGGGCGACTCTGTCGGAGGCCGTGCGGTCGGACTTCCTTATTGCCGCGAGAACTTACCTGGAGAAGGGCGAGTGTAGACACAAGGAATGGTTAGCCAGGAACATGGTTTCTTACCCGGCACAGGCGGGATATCGTGCCCTCGTATTGCTCCTGCGACTGGCGCCGGCCGCATTGGAGGATGTGTCGCCCGGGGCCTGGCGGGAATGGGCTCCGATCCTCATCGACTGGACCGCGGCGACCAACGGAGCAAGTGAGGAGGACAAGCGGCGGCTGCTCGGCTTAGCTCGTCCTCACGCTGATGAACAGCTGCGCGAGACGATGCTGACACTGGTCGACAAGGCGATCGCAGACGAATCCCACGTTTTCCTGAGGACTGAGTTTGAGGTCTTGTCATCCGACGTCTTGGCGCGAGAACTCGTGGATCGACTCTCGAGACCCATGGCCCCCGATACGCGGCGGCCCATCCTAGACTTCCTCATCGAACGGCACCTGGCACTAATCAAGCCGGTGCTGCGCTCATGGCTGGGGAGTTCCTCCCGAACTGAGAACCCGGTGCGGGCCCACGATGCCGCATACCGATTGCTCCGGCATGACGCGGCTGGTTCATGGTCGGAGTTGAGTGCGCTGATGAGAGACGACCCACTCTTCATGGAATCCGCACTCTTGGCGGGGGCACAAGCCTTTGATCGCCGCGCTCCGGAACTCATGCCCCAGGACCTGGCCGACCTGTACCTGTGGCTATGTGATCACTTCCCCGCAGAGGGCGACCCTAAGTTCGAGGACGTTCACGCGGTCGGCTCTCGTGAGTCGGTCGGAATGTGGCGCGATGCACTGCTCGTTGCACTGGCGGGGATTGGGACTCGTGACGCGGTGGTTGCCACCGAGCGGATCGCCCGGGCGCGCCCGAACGAGTCTTGGTTGACGCGGGTCCTTGCCGACGCCGAACGCGCGCTGCGCGAAAAGAGCTGGGAGCCGCTCACTCCCGACGAGATCGACCAGTTGGCCGAGAGCCGTCGTGCTCGCGTCGTGCGGTCGGACTCCGATTTGCTCGCGGCTACCTTAGGCGCGCTCGATGAGATTCAAGCGCGCCTGCAGGCCGATACACCCTCGTCGTATTTGCTATGGGACACCCATGGGAAGAGGCCAAAGTCAGAGGAGGAGATCTCCGACTACCTTGCGATCGAGTTGGAACAGCGGCTGGCGGCGCGCGGTGTGGTCGTCAACCGTGAAGTGCAGGTGCGCCGAAGCCAGCCGAGCGGGCTGGCCGAACGGACCGACCTTCGAATTGAGGCCGCGCAGTCGGACCACGTCGCAAAGTCGACGGGAACTCTGCGCATCCCCGGCGAGATTAAAGGCATCTGGAACCCCAAAGTGGTCGAATCCCTCGGGACGCAACTCGTGCAACGGTACATGGCCGACTTTCAGACCGATCACGGTGTGTACGTCGTCGCATGGTTCGACCAAGAGTCGTGGTCGACCTCTGACGGTCGACGCGGCAGGGCGGCGTCTTGCGGCGGTGTGGCTGACGTACGTGCTCGTTTGGAGCGCGAGGCTCAGAAGCAGCGCGCTTGGGGAAATGTGGTCGCTGTGCGCGTGCTGGACTGCTCGCTCCGGCGCCCGAACGTCACGTAGCGGAGGGAGGACCTCAAGACAGACGAGCACGACGCCCCGCGTCAGTTCCCTACGTCCGGTACGCCACCCTCCCTCGGCAGCGCCGCATCGAAAACTCAGTTCCCATCTCGAACCCTCAAGTGATGCCCTCGCGATCCTCCCCCGGGACACCCGCACCGCATCTGCACCTCGCACCCAGGGAGCACTCAGCGGCGGACTGGCAGTGTGTACCCCGGTACTCCTGGGGCGGGAAACGTCTTGGACGAAGGCCCAGTGACAGCCCCTCCGCTTCGGCGTGAGGGGCTTCCACGTCGAGCGGGCCCTTCCGGTGTGGCGTCCTCCAGCCCGGCACGCCAGTCTTGACCCATGTCGAACCCGACCGCCGCGATGCTCGTGATCGGCGACGAGATCCTGTCAGGGCGCACTCGCGAGGCGAACGCGTACCACCTCGCCGGACGGCTCGGGCAGGTCGGCATCGACCTGCGCGAGATCCGCGTCGTGCCCGACGACCACCGCGTCATCGTCGACGCGCTCGACGAGCTGCGGACGGCGCACACGCACGTCTTCACCTCCGGCGGCATCGGCCCGACCCATGACGACATCACCGCGGATGCCGTGGCCGATGCCTTCGGCGTGGGCATCGAGGTGCGCGACGATGCTCGCGAGCACCTGCAGGCGGCCGTCGGCGCCGGGAGGACGCTGACGCCCGAGCACCTGCGCATGGCGCGCATCCCGCACGGCGCTGCGCTGATCGCCAATCGCATCAGCGGCGCGCCAGGCTTCAGCATCGGCAACGTGCACGTGATGGCCGGCGTGCCGGCGATCTTCGTCGCCATGCTCGACGACCTCCTGCCGGGCCTCGAGGCGGGCTCGCCGGTGGTCTCGAGCGAGCTGCGCTTCGACGTCGGCGAGGGCCGGATCGCCGCTCCGCTGCGCGAGCTCGCGGCCGAGATGCCCGCCCTCAGCATCGGCTCCTACCCGTTCGACGACGCCGGCGTCCACGGCACGAACATCGTCGTGCGAGGAACCGACCCGACGCTCGTGCGGGAGGCGATGGAGCGGCTGCGCGCCATCCACGACGCGGTGGGATGAGCGTCGTGCGCGTCATCGCAGTGCACTGAAGGACTGCTCAGCGGTCTTGCGGGCGCCTCGCGAGAGGCTGGTCGCATGGATGCAACGGGGGAGTCGAGACTGGACCGCGTGAGGGTCCGAGGCGCTCGCGAGCACAACCTGCGGAGCGTCGACCTCGACATCCCGCGCGACGCGCTCGTCGCGTTCACGGGGATCTCCGGCTCCGGCAAGAGCTCGCTCGCGTTCGGCACGATCTACGCCGAGTCGCAGCGGCGCTACTTCGAGTCGGTCGCCCCCTACGCGCGGCGGCTCATGAGCCAGGTCGGGGTGCCCGACGTCGACGCGATCGACGGGCTGCCGCCGGCCGTCGCGCTCCCGCAGCAGCGCTCGGGCGGCTCGGCGCGCTCGACGGTGGGCAGCGCGACGACGATCGCCAACGTCGTGCGCATGCTCTACTCGCGGGTCGGCACCTACCCGGCCGGCGCCCCGATGCTCTACGCGGAGGACTTCTCCACCAACACGGTGCAGGGCGCGTGCCCGACGTGCCACGGGCTCGGCCAGGTGCACGACGTGCCCGAGTCGCTCATGGTGCCGGACGACTCGCTGACGATCCGCGAGGGGGCGCTCGCGGCCTGGCCCACCGCGTGGCACGGCAAGCAGCTGCGCGACAGCCTCATCTCGCTCGGCTACGACATCGACGTGCCGTGGCGCGAGCTGCCGCGCGAGCAGCGCGAGTGGGCGCTCTTCACCGACGAGTCGCCGCAGGTGCCGATCTACACCGACCGCGGCCCGGCGGAGGTGCGGAAGGCGATCGCGGCCGGCGTCGAGCCGCGCTACATGAGCACGTTCCTGGGCGTGCGCCGCTACGTGCTGAGCACCTTCGCCGGCTCGAAGAGCGCCCGGATGCGCGAGCGCGCGGCGTCGTTCATGGTGAGCGTCCCATGCCCGGAGTGCGGTGGCCGCCGCTTGAAGGGCGCGGCGCTCGCGGTCACGTTCGAGGGGCTCGCCATCACCGAGCTCGCCGCGATGCCGCTCGACGAGGTCGCGGCGCTCCTGCAGCACGTGCTCGAGCCCGACTGGCGGCCGCGCGGCGGAGCCGGCGACGAGCATCCCGAGCAGCTGCTCGCCGCACGGCGCCTCGTGACCGACCTGCTCGCGCGCCTCGCGCCCATCATCGACCTCGGGCTCGGCTCGCTCTCGCTCGACCGCACCACCGCATCCCTCTCCTCCGGCGAGCTGCAGCGCATGCGGCTCGCGACCCAGGTGCTCTCGCAGCTCTTCGGCGTCGTGTTCGTGCTCGACGAGCCCTCGGCCGGGCTGCACCCCGCCGACACGGAGTCGCTGCTGCGCATCCTGCGGCGGCTGCGCGACACCGGCAACTCCGTGTTCTTCGTCGAGCACTCGCTCGACGTCATCCGCGAGGCCGACTGGGTCGTGGACATCGGTCCCGGCGCGGGCTCCGAGGGCGGCTCGGTCGTCTACTCGGGGCCGCTCGACGGGCTGCGGGAGGCGGGCGACTCGGTCACACGCCGCTACCTATTCGACGCGCCGTCGCCGCGCCGCGAGCGGCGCGAGCGCCGGACTGGCGACGGCGTGCTCGAGCTGCAGGGCGTCTCCCGGCACAACGTGCGCGACCTCTCGGTCCGGTTCCCGCTCGGCGCGCTCACCGCCGTCACCGGGGTCTCCGGCTCGGGGAAGTCGACGCTCGTGGTGCAGGCGCTGCCCGAGCTGCTGCGCGCGAGCCTCGCGAGCGAGGTCGACGACGCGGCTGTCGATGAGGACACTCCCGGCGCCGACCCGCTCGCGCAGCGCGCGGAGGCGGAGACCGCCGGACGGGCACATGGCCCAGCCGGCCGCCTACGGCGCGTCGTGCAGGTGAGCCAGCGACCCATCGGCCGCACCTCGCGCTCGAACGTCGCAACCTACACGGGCCTCTTCGACCGCGTGCGCGCGCTGTTCGCCGCGACGCCCGAGGCCAGGCGGCGCCGCTACGCGCCGAGCCGGTTCTCGTTCAACCTGCCCGCAGGGCGCTGCCCGACCTGCAAGGGGGAGGGCACGATGGAGGTCGAGCTGCTCTTCCTGCCGACCGTGCACGCGCCGTGCACGACGTGCGGCGGGCGCCGGTACAACGCCGAGACGCTCGAGATCGAGCTCGACGGCCGCTCGATCGCCGACGTCCTCGCGATGAGCGTGCGCGACGCCCGCGCGTCCTTCACCGACGACGCCGAGGTCAACCGGCACCTCGACGCGCTGCTCGACGTCGGCCTCGGCTACGTCGCGCTCGGCCAGCCGGCGCCCCAGCTCTCCGGCGGGGAGGCGCAGCGCGTCAAGCTCGCCGCCGAGCTGCAGCGCGGCCAGCGCGACGACACGCTGTACCTGCTCGACGAGCCGACCTCCGGGCTGCACGCGGCTGACGCCGACCGGCTGCTCGCCCACCTCCAGCACCTCGTCGACGGCGGCAGCACCGTCGTCATGGTCGAGCACGACATGCGCATCGTCGCCGAGGCCGACTGGGTCATCGACCTCGGCCCGGGGTCGGGGGATGCGGGCGGCCAGGTGGTCGCGGAGGGCACGCCCGAGCAGGTGGCGGCGAACCGCTCGAGCCGCACCGCCCCGTACCTCGCGGCGGCCCTGGGGTGAGGGAAGGGCGCCGGTAGCCCACACGGCCGAGCGTGGTCGCGCGTGCCTGCGCTACCGAGCGCAGTCGATGCAGGTCGTCGCCTGCGGTCGCGCCTCGAGCCGCTCGGGCGCGATGGGCCGGCCGCAGACGCTGCACGTCGCATCCTCGCCGCGCGCGAGCCGCTCGGCCGCCTCGTCGATCGCCGCGAGCCCGGCGACCTCCGCCTGTCGCAGGCCCTCGAGCCGCGACCACTCCGACGAGAGCGAGACGCCATCGGGGTCGTGCTCGTCGTCGTCGTGCAGGCGCTCGCGCAGCGCCCGCAGGTCGGCGAGCTGCTGGTCGAGCTCGGCGAGGTTCGCGAGCACCTCGCCCCGCCGCTGCGCGATCCGCGCCGCCCTCGAGTCGCTCATGCCGCCACGGTAGCGCCAGGCGGGTGCGCCAGACTGGCGGCCACGCGCAGGGAGGAGCCGCATGGACGCCGACGTCATCGTGATCGGAGCAGGGCTGGCCGGGCTGCGCAGCGCCCGGCACCTCGAGCAGGCACGCCTCGCGGTCGTCGTGGTCGAGGCGGCGGATGCGGTGGGCGGCCGGGTGCGCACCGACGTCGTCGACGGGTTCCGGTGCGACCGCGGCTTCCAGGTGCTGAACCCCGCCTACCCGGCGGTCGCGCGCTGGATCGACGTGGCCGCGCTGCAGCTGCAGGACTTCGGCGTGGGCGCGATCGTCCGCACGGGCGCGACGACCACGACCGTCGCCCACCCGCTGCGGCATCCCCAGCACGCGCTCCGCACGATCACGAGCGGCCTGCTGCCGCTGACCGACCTGCTGGCGCTCGCGCGGTGGCTCGGGCCCACGCTGCTCGACGCCCGCGCCGCAACCCGCGCGACGAGCGACGAGACGCTGCGCGCCTCGCTCGACGCCGCGGGGCTCACGGGGCGCCTGCGGCGCGACGTGCTCGACACCTTCCTGGCCGGCGTGCTCGCCGACAGCAGCGGCGACGCATCCGCCAACTACGTGCGGCTGCTGCTGCGCTCCTTCGCCCTCGGTGCGCCCGGACTGCCGCGGGAGGGCATGCAGGCGATGCCCGAGCAGCTGGCGGCGGGGCTGCGCGAGCCCGTGCGGCTCGGCACTGCCGCGCGCGAGGTGCGCGACGTGGCCGACGGCGTCGAGGTGACGACCGACGGAGGAGCGCTGCGCGCGCGTGCCGCGGTCGTCGCGGTCGGGCCGCAGCACGTCGCCGACCTCACGCCGCTGGGCGCACCCGAGACGCATGGGCTGACGACGTGGTGGTTCCGCGCGACGGGTGAGCCTCGCACGGGGCCGTTCCTGCTGCTCGACGCATCGCGGCCCGGCGGCGGCCCGGCCGGTCCGGTCTGGAACACGGCGGTCATCTCGGAGGCCGCGCCGTCGTACGCGCCGCCCGGGCAGCACCTCGTGCAGGCGACGACCCTGCTCGGCGAGCCCGACGGGCGCGCGGGCGAGCAGGAGGTGCGCCGGGATCTCGCCCGCCTCTACGGCACCGCGACCGCGCGGTGGGAGGTGCTCGCGCACCACGTCGTGCACCACACCCTGCCCGCGCAGGCGCCCGGGCCCATCCGCCGCGGCCCGATCTGGACGGGGGAGCGGGTGCTCGTCACCGGCGACCACCGCGAGACCGCGTCGATCCAGGGTGCGCTCGTCGCCGGCGAGCACGCCGGCGCGGCGGTGGCGGCGCGGCTCGCCGGCTGACTGCCACCGGGCGTGAAGTGGACCGGCCCGGCCGTCCTACGCTGGGCGGACGAGCGGCAGAAGGAGGCGCGATGGGCGGCGAGCACGGAGCACCGGCGGTCACCGACCTGGCGCTGCGGCGCGAGCTGCTCGCGGGCTACGAGCTCGACACCGACCGCTCGCGCCTCGACCTCGAGCGCGTGCACCGATGGCTGTCGACGGATGCGTACTGGGCGATGGGCAGGTCGATGGACGTGCTGCGGCGCGCGGTCGAGGGCTCGGCGAGCTTCGGCGTCTACGCGCCCGACGGCGCGCAGGTCGGCTTCGCGCGCCTCATCACCGACGGGGCGACCTTCGGATGGCTGTGCGACGTCTACATCGACCGCGCCGCCCGCGGTCTCGGGCTCGGCACGGCGCTCGCGAACGCGATCGTCGACGCCGTGGAGCCCATGGAGCTCAAGCGCCTCATGCTCATCACCGCCGACGCGCACGAGGTCTACGCGACGGCGGGCTTCGTCGTGGCGCCGAACCCCGAGCAGCTGATGGCGCGCATCGCGCCGACCGCGTGAGCGGGAGGCCCGCGGTCAGTCGCTTGAGGGCCGCCGACGGGCGCGCTTGGTCTCGGAGCGCTGCGCCTTGGCGTCGAGCCGCCGTCGCTGCGAGCCCCGCGTCGGGCGGGTGGGTCGGCGCGGGGCCACCGGCACCACGGCCTCCCGCAGCAGGTCGGCCATCCGCCGCCTGGCCGCGAGGCGGTTGTCGAGCTGCGCGCGGTGCTCCGAGGCGGCGATCGTCAGCACCGAACCGGTGAGCCGCGGAGCCAACCGCTGCAGGATGCGCCGGCGCTGCACGTCGTCGAGTGCGGTCGTCGTCGCGAGGTCGAGGCTCAGCTGCACGCGCGAGTCGGCGGTGTTGACGCCCTGGCCGCCCGGGCCCGACGAGCGCGAGAACTGCTCGACGAGCTCGCTCGCCGGCACCACGAGCCCGCGGGGAGCGCCGGGCACCGGGGCCACGTGCAGGTCGTCCATGCCTCGAGTGTGGCGCACCATGGACCCCGACGAGGGTGGCAGCCGACGCGCGCAGCGCGCAGGATGGGCGCATGAGCGATCCGAAGGCGCCGCTGTCCGACTCCGACGTCGAGGCGGCCGGCCTCGACGCCTGGCGGCGCAGCGGCGATGCGCTCGTCGCGCGGTTCCGCTCGAAGACGTTCGCGGCAGGCCTGGAGCTGGTGAACCGCATCGGTGATGCCGCGGAGGCGGTGGACCACCACCCTGACGTCACGCTCAGCTACGGCACCGTCGACGTGACGCTCAGCAGCCACGCCGTCGGTGCAGTGACGATCCGCGACGTGCGGCTCGCGCGCGTGATCAGCGAGCAGGCCGAGGCGCTCGGCATCGCGCCGGTCCGCTGAACGGACCCGCTGAGACGGATGGCGCGGCTGGGGAGACCGCCGTCAGAAGACGGCTGCGTCCCAGTCGCGGTAGCCGTCCGTCGGGAGCGCGCTCAGCCGCGCCACCGCTGCGTCCGCGGCTGCGGCGGACTGCTGCTCGAGGTGCGCGACGAGCCCTCTGCGGCGCAGCTCCGCTGCGCACTGCTGTCGGAGCGCATCCTGCGCCGTCGCCGTGCACGTCACCAGCGCCAGCCCGATGTCGAGCAGCAGCTCGTCGGAGAGCCCGCCGAGGCCCAGGGCGCGCTGCTCCACCCGCCGCTCCTGGTCGCGCTCCCACGGCGATGGCTCGCGCTGGGCGAGCGCGCCGAGCCAGTCGTAGCCGCCGTCCGCGTCGAGCTGCCGCAGTCGTGGCAGCGCGAGGTCAATGGGCAGGTGGCGCTCCTCGAGCGGCAGCATCCGGCGCACGTGCATCGGGAGGCTCGTGGGCGTGCGGCCGAGGCGCCGGGCGATCTGCTCGATCGAGGCGCCGTCTCGACACGCCTCCATCACAGCTGCGAAGTCCTCCTCGGTCCACGGCTTGCGGCTGCGGGGCGCCGGGTCGTCGCGGAACGCGGCCAGCAGGGGATGCTCATCTCGTCGGTCGTCGCTCATGCCCACACTCTGGGACCTGCCCCGCGGGCGCGGGGCGCAGCGCGGCGGCCGCTGTGGAGAACCACGGGGGAGCGGCCGCGTCGGCGACCGGCGCCTGCGAGAATCGAGGGATGACCGCAACGCTCGTCGCGCAGGGCCTCGCCGGCGGGCACGGCCACCGCACGCTCTTCGACTCGCTCGACCTCACCGTCGCGCCCGGCGACGTCGTCGGCGTGGTCGGCGCGAACGGCGCCGGCAAGTCGACGCTGCTGCGCATCCTCGGCGGCGAGGCCGAGCCGCAGGCGGGCACCGTGCAGCTGGCGCCGGCCGACGCGTTCGTCGGCTGGCTGCCGCAGGAGCACGAGCGCGTCGAGGGCGAGACGGTCGTGGGCTACATCGCCCGGCGCACGGGGTGCGCGCAGGCGACGGCTGCCATGGATGCCGCGGCCCTCGCTCTCGGCGACCCGGCCCTCGCACCCGCCGGCGTCGACCCATCCGACGCCTATTCCGCAGCGCTCGACCGCTGGCTCGCGAGCGGCGCCGCCGACCTCGACGAGCGGATCCCGATCGTGCTCGCCGATCTCGGCCTCGAGCTCGATGGCGACCCCGAGCAGGCGCTCATGACCTCGCTCTCGGGCGGGCAGGCCGCGCGCGTCGGCCTCGCGGCGCTGCTGCTCAGCCGCTTCGACATCGTGCTGCTCGACGAGCCCACGAACGACCTCGACCTCGACGGGCTCGAGCGGCTCGAGGCCTTCGTGCAGGGGCTGCGGGGCGGGGTCGTGCTCGTCAGCCACGACCGCGAGTTCCTCGCGCGCTGCGTGACGCGCGTGCTCGAGCTCGACCTCGCGCAGTCGACCAACCGGGTCTACGGCGGCGGCTACGACGCCTACCTCGAGGAGCGCGCGACGCTCCGCCGGCACGCGCGCGAGCAGTACGACGAGTTCGCCGGCAAGAAGGCCGACCTCGTCAGCCGCGCCCGCACGCAGCGCGAGTGGTCGAGCCAGGGCGTGCGGAACGCCATGAAGAAGGCGCCCGACAACGACAAGAACCGCCGCCGCGCGATGACCGAGTCGAGCGAGAAGCAGGCGCAGAAGGTGCGGCAGATGGAGAGCCGCATCGCGCGCCTCGAGGAGGTCGAGGAGCCGCGCAAGGAGTGGGAGCTGCAGTTCGCGATCGCGGCCGCGCCCCGCTCGAGCACCGTCGTCTCGACGCTGAGCGGCGCGGTGATCCGGCAGGGCGACTTCACGCTCGGTCCGGTGTCGCTGCAGGTCAATGCGGGGGAGCGGATCGGCATCACCGGCCCCAACGGCGCCGGCAAGTCGACGCTGCTGCGCGCCCTGCTCGGCCGGCGCGAGCCCGACGAGGGCTCCGCGAGCCTCGGCGCGAGCGTGCAGATCGGCGAGATCGACCAGGCGCGCTCGCTGCTCGCCGGCGCGACGCCGCTCGCGGCCGCCTTCGAGGGGCTCGTGCCCGAGATGGCGTCGGGCGAGGTGCGCACGCTGCTGGCGAAGTTCGGCCTGCGCGCCGACCACGTCGGCCGCCCCGTCGACGAGCTCTCGCCCGGCGAGCGCACCCGCGCGGCGATGGCGCTCCTGCAGGCGCGCGGCGTCAACCTGCTCGTGCTCGACGAGCCCACGAACCACCTCGACCTCGCGGCGATCGAGCAGCTCGAGCAGGCGCTCGACACCTACGACGGCACGCTGCTGCTCGTCACGCACGACCGGCGGATGCTCGAGACGGTGCGCACGGACCGTCGCTGGCACGTCGAGGCCGGCAGGGTCGCGGAGCGCTGAGCGCCAGCGTCGGCGGTGGTCGCGCAAGCACCATGCGCGCGATGTCTGAGGGTTGCTCTAGCGTCTGAGGGGTCCCCACGACTGCACCGAGGAGTCCTCATGTCCATCGAGACCACCGCCGCCATCACCGCTTGGACGTTCGTCGCCGAATGCCCCATCCCCGACGACGTGATGCCGATGCTCGTGCAGGGCGAGCAGCCGATCGCCGCCTATAAGACCTTCCGCGACTCCGCGGTCTTCACGACCAAGCGTCTGATCGTCCGCGACGCGCAGGGGATGACCGGCAAGAAGGTCGAGATGTACTCGCTGCCGTACTCCTCGGTGAACATGTGGTCGTCGGAGAACGCCGGCACGCTCGACTTCAACGCTGAGCTCGAGCTCTGGACGCGGGCAGGGCACATCAAGATCAAGGTCGGCAAGGGCGTCGACGTCCGCAAGCTCGACCACCTCATCGCCCACGTGGTGCTCGGCGCCAGCTAGTCGGCAGACCCGGGCCGGCCGCCGCTCGCCTCAGCTGGCCGGGTCGTACTGGAACGCCCGCAGCTCCTGCGGCGTGCGGCATCCCTGGGCGATGCGCGCAGCCCACGACTCGGCCTCCTCGCGCGAGCCGAGCCTCAGCACGCAGAAGCCGCCGTCGAGGTGCGTCGTCGCCGGCGACGTCGCGCCGTCGGCGTGCACGAGCACGGGGTCGACGCTCTCGTCGATGCCGCCGCCGAAGACGTAGACGCCGGCCGCCTTCGCCTCCTCGATCACCGCGTGCGAGTCGCGCACGACATCCGGGAACTCCTCGTCGGTCAGCACCATCGAGGCGCTCGGGAACGAGATCAGGTAGTGGTCCATGC
Source organism: Agrococcus sp. SCSIO52902 (assembly GCF_022983135.1). Classification (GTDB taxonomy): domain Bacteria; phylum Actinomycetota; class Actinomycetes; order Actinomycetales; family Microbacteriaceae; genus Agrococcus; species Agrococcus sediminis. The sequence goes on along the minus strand of NZ_CP095269.1, from coordinate 169,447 downwards.
CGGCCATCATGCACCGGTCGGGCCTGTCCGACCAGACCTGCTGACGCGCGAGTGACGCGACGCGCTACCGCACGCCCCACGCGTAGTTCTGCTTCTGCAGCTTCAGGTACATCAGGGTGTCGGTCTCGCGCACGCCCTCGATCGAGCGGATGCGCTGCGAGACGAGCTCGAGCAGGTGCGCGTCGCTCTCGCAGACGACCTCGACGAGCACGTCGTAGCTGCCGGCGGTGATGACGACGTAGTCGACCTCGGGCAGCGCCGCGAGCGACTCGGCGAGCGGCTCGAGGGCACCGGATGCGCGGATGCCGATCATCGCCTGGCGCGCGAACCCGAGCTGGGTCGGGTCGGTGACGGCGACGATCTGCATCACGCCCGAGTCGGTGAGGCGCTTCACCCGGTTGCGCACCGCCGTCTCGCTCAGCCCGACGGCGTCGGCGATCGCCGAGTAGGGCGCGCGGCCGTCGCGCTGCAGCTCGGCGATGATCGCCTTGTCCTGGGCGTCGGGGAGGCTCACAGCCGCGCCCATGCCTCGGTCAGCACACCGCGCAGGATCTGCTCGATCTCGTCGAAGTGCGACTGGTCGCAGATGAGCGGCGGGGAGAGCTGGATGACCGGGTCGCCGCGGTCGTCGGCGCGGCAGTAGAGGCCTGCGTCGAACAGCGCGGTCGACAGGAAGCCGCGCAGCAGCCGCTCGCTCTCGGCCTCGTCGAACGTCTCGCGGGTGGCCTTGTCCTTCACCATCTCGATCCCGTAGAAGTAGCCGTCGCCGCGCACGTCGCCGACGATCGGCAGGTCGGTGAGGCGCTCGAGCGTCGCCCGGAAGGCGCCCTCGTTGGCGCGCACGTGCTCGAGCACGCCCTCCTCCTCGAAGATCTGCAGGTTGCGCAGGCCCACGGCCGTCGCGACCGGGTGACCGCCGAAGGTGTAGCCGTGCGCGAACATCGCGCCCGGCTGCGCGAACGGCTCGAAGAGCCTCGCGCTCGCGATCATCGCCCCGAGCGGCGCGTAGCCGGAGGTGAGCCCCTTCGCGCACGTGATGATGTCGGGCTGGTAGCCGTAGCGCTCCGCGCCGAACATCGTGCCGAGCCGCCCGAAGGCGCAGATCACCTCGTCCGAGACGAGCAGCACGTCGTGCTCGTCGCAGATCTCTCGCACCCGCTCGAAGTAGCCCGGCGGCGGCGGGAAGCACCCGCCGGCGTTCTGCACCGGCTCGAGGAAGACCGCCGCGACCGTCTCGGGCCCCTCCTGCTCGATCGCCACCGCGATCTGGTCGGCCGCCCAGCGGCCGAACGCCTCGGGGTCGTCGCGGTGGATCGGCGCCCGGTACAGGTTGGTGTTCGGCACCCGGAAGGTCGACGGCACGAGCGGCTCGAACATCTGCTTGAGCGACGGCAGGCCCGTGATCGACAGCGCCCCGTGCGTGGTGCCGTGGTAGGCGATCGCGCGGCTGATGACCTTGTGCTTCTGCGGCCTGCCGGTGAGCCGGTAGTAGTTCTTCGCGAGCTTCCACGCGCTCTCGACGGCCTCGCCGCCGCCGCTCGTGAAGAAGACGCGGTCGAGGTCGCCGGGCGCGAGCGCCGCGATGCGGTCGGCGAGCTCGACGGCGGTCGGATGCGCGTACGACCAGAGCGGGAAGTACGCAAGCGTCGACGCCTGGTCGGCCGCGACAGCGGCGAGGTCGGCGCGGCCGTGCCCGAGCTGGTTGACGAACAGCCCGGCGAGCCCGTCGAGGTAGCGCTTCCCCCGGTCGTCCCAGATGTAGGCGCCCTCGCCGCGCACGATGACCGGCGCCGCGTCGGCGCCTGCCATCCGGGTGAAGTGCATCCACAGGTGGTCGGCGGGCGTGCTCATGCGTCTCGTCTCCTCGTTCGTGTCGTCGGGGTGCCTGGGGCGGCGTGCCGGATGCGCGCGGCGGCGCACGGCCGCGCCGCCGCGCGTCGGGCGGTCAGTCGGGGATCGGCACGCAGAGCACCGGGCGCCGGCTGCGGTGCAGCAGCTTGTGCGGCGTCGAGCCGAGGATGGCGCCCTGCAGCGGGCTCTCGCCCCACGTGCCGACGACGATCACGCTCGCGTCGTGGGCGTCCGCCTGCTCGAGCAGCGCATCCACCGGCTTCGCCGAGACGAGCTGGGTGATCGCGTCGACGCCGGCCTCCTCGGCCGCGGCGAGCGCGTGGCTGATCGCCTCGCCGCCGAGCTGCGCGAGCGCCGCCTCGTGCGTGCGCAGCTCGTCGCCGGGAGCCCCGGGCGGCGCGGTGCCGTAGACGATCACGAGCTGCTCGCCGAAGCGGCGGGCGACGTCGATCGCGGTGGTGAGCGCCGCCCGGGCGCCGGGCGACTCGTCGTAGCCGAGCACGATGCTCATGCGCGCGTCCCCTCTCCGTCGCGGGTGGCGTCGACCCGCACGATGGTCTGCTCGGCGGTGCTCGGCCGCTCCTCCCAGAAGCGCCGGTCGCGGAAGTACCAGATGATCATCAGCACGACGCCGGTGGCGAAGATGCCGATGCCGATCACGAGGGGCGGGCCGAGGCCGAACCAGGGGGTCTCGGTGTAGGCGTTCTCGGGGTTGCCGTAGTCGATGATCGCCGAGACGAGCAGCCAGATGAGCAGCAGCGAGCCGATCACGGGGCCCACGCCGATGAGCAGGAAGCTCTTCGCGCTCGACATGAGGCGCTTGCGGAAGTAGATCGCGCACGCGATGCCGGTGAGCGCGTAGTAGAACGCGATCAGCAGGCCGAGCGCGGTGAGCGTGTCCCAGAGCGCCGTCTCGCTCAGCAGGCCCACGACCAGGTAGTACGCGATCGCGATGCCCGCGACCCACCAGGTCGACACATCCGGCGTCCGGAAGCGGGGGTGGATGTGCCCGAACATCGCGGGCAGCGCGCGGCGGCGGGCCATGCTGAGGCCCGTGCGGGACGCGGGGATGATCGTCGTCTGCGTCGACGCGAGGGCCGAGGTCGAGACCGACAGCATCACGATCCACGCGAACGGGCCCATCGTGTCGGAGGCGAGCACCTGGAAGATCGCGTCCTCCTCGTCGGCGGTCTCGGCGAGGAACGCCTCGCCGGCGAGCGCGACCACGGCGATCGTGACCGAGAGGTACGTGATGACGAGCACGACTGTCGACCAGATCGCGGCCTTGCCGGGCGACTGCGAGGAGTTGGTGGTCTCCTCGGTGAGGTTGACCGCCGACTCCCAGCCCCAGTAGGCGAAGACGCCCAGCAGCAGGCCCGCCGTCACGCCCTCCCAGCCGCCGCCGAACGGGTTCAGCCACTCCCACGAGGGGGTGATCGACTCGTACGCCGACGTGTTGGTGAAGACCTGCACGAGCGCCACGACGGCGAAGGTGAGCAGCGACAGCACCTGGAAGATGATGAGCACGTTCTGCAGCCGGGCCGAGATCTCGGTGCCCCAGACGCAGATGGCGGTCATGACGAGGATGACGATCACCGTGAGCACGCGGATGAGCACGGGGTCGTAGGCGAGATCCTCGAGGCCGAAGGTCAGCAGCGCGTAGCGCGCGGCGACCTCGGCGAGCGATCCGACGATGAGCACGCCGGTCATCGCGATCGCCCAGCCGCCGATCCAGCCGAACCAGGGGCCCATGGCGCGCGTCACCCAGGAGAAGGTGGTGCCGCAGTCCTGGTCGACGGTGTTGAGGTAGTAGAAGGCGGAGGCGATGAGCAGCATCGGCAGGAAGCTCGCCAGCATGATGCCGGGGGCGTGCACGCCCGTGTAGAGCACGAGCCCGCCGATGATCGCGGCGATCGTGTAGGCGGGGGAGGTGGAGGCGAGGCCGATGACGAGCGCGTCGAAGAAGCCGATGGCGTTCGGCTTCAGCTGCGCTCTGCCGTCGGCGACGGGGATGGTGCTGCGGGTCACGACGGCTCCCTCTGGGCAATGCGGCGGATGCCGTGCGTGCGTCCCGGTGTCGGTGCCGTATCCGCGCTTCTTGCTGGGTGAGACTACTGATTCCGTCGTTCTGGCGCTAGAGTCGCGCTGAATCCGGCTTCTCGTGTCGCGCGGCCGCGCGGCCGGAGCCGGCGGAGGGAGCATCGTCCATGCGGATCCTGCTGGTGGGAGCCGGAGGCGTCGGCGGCGCGTTCGCCGCGATCGCGGCCCGTCGCGACTTCTTCGAGGCGATCGTGATCGCCGACTACGACGCGGCGCGCGCCGAGCGCGCCGCGGCCGTCGACGCGCGCTTCAGCGCGGCGCAGGTCGACGCATCCGACCCCGGCTCGGTCGCGGCGCTGTGCCGCGAGCACGGCATCACGCACGTCATGAACGCGGTCGACCCGCGCTTCGTGATGCCCATCTTCGACGGCGCGCTCGCAGCCGGCGCCGACTACCTCGACATGGCGATGAGCCTGTCGACGCGGCACCCCGACGAGCCCTACGCGAAGGTCGGCGTGAAGCTCGGCGACGCGCAGTTCGCGAAGGCAGGGGCCTGGGAGTCTGCGGGCCGGCTCGCGCTCGTGGGCATGGGCGTGGAGCCGGGCCTGTCGGACGTGCTCGCGCGCTACGCCGCCGACGAGCTCTTCTCGTCGATCACCGAGCTCGGCACGCGCGACGGCGCGAACCTCGCCGTGCACGACGACGACGGCAACGAGATCTTCGCGCCCTCGTTCTCCATCTGGACGACCATCGAGGAGTGCCTCAACCCGCCCGTCATCTGGGAGCGCTCGCGCACCGGCGTCGACGGCGGCTGGTACACGACGCCGCCCTTCAGCGAGCCCGAGGTCTTCGACTTCCCCGAGGGCATCGGCCCGGTCGAGTGCGTCAACGTCGAGCACGAGGAGGTGCTGCTCATGCCGCGCTGGCTCGACTGCGAGCGCGTCACCTTCAAGTACGGGCTCGGTGCCGAGTTCATCGGCGTGCTGCAGACGCTCCACACGCTCGGGCTCGACCGCACCGAGAAGGTGCGGGTCGGCGGCGTCGAGGTCTCGCCGCGAGACGTCGTGGCCGCCTGCCTGCCGGATCCCGCATCCATCGGCCCGGTGATGACGGGCAAGACGTGCGCCGGCGTGTGGGTGCGCGGCACCGGGAAGGACGGCGAGCCGCGCTCGACCTACCTGTACCACGTGGTCGACAACGCGTGGTCGATGGCCGAGTACGGGCACCAGTGCGTCGTCTGGCAGACGGCGATCAACCCCGTGATCGCGCTTGAGCTGCTCGCGACCGGCGTCTGGTCGGGCTCGGGCGTGCTCGGGCCGGAGGCGATGCCGCCGAAGCCGTTCCTCGACAAGCTCGAGGAGTACGGCAGCCCGTGGGGGCTGATGGAGGTCGCGCTGGCCGCATGAGGCGGCCGCGGGGTCGCGTGCTGCGGGCGGCCGCCCGTTCGTCGACCGGCCAGGTGCGTCGCCGACCGGACTATCCGGCCGGACTCGCACGGAGCCGGTCGAGCGACGGCGTGCGGGAGGTCAGTCGGCGCCGGGGCTGCCGGTGACGATCGCGAGCCGCGCGTCCTCGATCAGCACGCGCAGGTCGTGCTGCGGCGCCGTCGGCTCGCGCTCCGTGCGCCACATCTCGACGATCGCGTCGATGCCGCGCAGCGGCGAGGGGTCGTCGGGCCGGAACCAGTACTCGGCGTCGTCGGCGAAGATCGCCCGCACGTCGGCCGGGTCCTTCGTCTCCCACGCGCGGATGTAGCCGTCGAGCCATCGCTGTGCAGCCGTCATGCTGCGTTCCTACCGCACCGGGCGCACCGGCGGTAGGGCGGTGCGCGAGCGTCAGCCGCCGAGCGGCAGCGTCGCGACGCCGAGGTGCCGCGGCTGGTGCGGGCGGCCGAGCAGCTGCGACTCGATGAGCTCGACCTCGTCGACCGTCCAGGTGCGCGAGGCGTAGGTGTCGAGCACGCGCAGCCAGCGGAGCGCGCTGCGGTGGCGCGGCGGCCGCGCGAGCGTCACGTGCGGCACGAACCGCCGGCCGTCTGGCGCGGCGCCCGCGACACTCGCGGCGGTGCGCACGCGCTGCGCGAGGTGCTCGAGCTCGGCATGGCCGCGGTCGACGCCGAGCCAGAGCACGGCCGGGCGATCCGGGTCGGGGAATGCCCCCGCCCCGGCCAGCCGGCACGCGAACGGCGGCACGTCGAGCACGGCGGCGCGCAAGCGCTCCTCCAGGGGCTCGAGGATGCGCTCCGGCACGCCGGGCAGGAACGCGAGGGTGAGGTGCAGGCGATCCGAGGGCGTCCAGCGCAGGCCCTCGCGGGGCTCGAGGAACGCGGCGAGATCCTCCCGCACGTCCTCCGGCGGCACCACGGCCGCGAACATCCGTCGCCCCATGGGCCGACCCTAGCCGCGCCGCCCAGGCGCCGCTCGGGAGCCGGGCGTAGCGTGCGGCACACGAGCGAGGGGAGCGGCCATGGGGTTCCGGAAGGGCGACGAGGTGCGCTGGAGCACGAGCCAGGGCGAGACGCACGGCAGCGTGGTGGAGCGCCGCACGAGCGACTTCCAGCTCGACGGGCAGCAGTTCCGCGCCTCCGAGGAGGAGCCGTACTACGTCGTCGAGTCGGCGAAGACGGGGGCGAGGGCGGCCCACAAGGAGTCGGCGCTCCGGAAGCGCTCGTGACGCTGGTGCACGGCCGTCGGCGCGGCCTACGCTGGCGCGCATGAGCGAGCTCCGCATCCGCACCACCGTCGAGCGCCGCGGGCCGGCCGCGGCGATCATCCTCACCGACGAGCAGGTCGCCTCGCTCGGCGGCGCGAAGAACGCGCCCGTCACGCTGAGCATCGGCGACGCCACCGTGCGCACGCGCATCGGGCAGATGGGCGGCGAGAACCTGCTCGGCCTGTCGAAGGAGCGGCGCGCGGCGCTCGGCGTCGACGAGGGCGATGAGGTCGAGGCGGTCGTCGCGCTCGACCGGGCCGAGCGCGAGGTCGAGCTGCCGCAGGAGCTCGCGGCGGCGCTCGACGCCGATCCGACCGCGGCCGCCGCCTTCGCGGGGCTCGCGCCGTCGCGCCGCAAGGAGCTCGCTCGGGGCATCGCCGACGCCAAGGCCGACGCCACCCGGCAGCGCCGCCTCGAGCGCGCGCTCGACCAGCTGCGCGCGACGACCGCGAGCTGAGCCGCGGGACGCCGACCGTGCTCGACGCGCTGCTCTGGGGTGCGGTCGCGACGTCGTCGCTCGTGCTCGGCGCCGCGCTCGCGATGCTGCGCCGCTGGTCGGATGGCGTGGTCGGCATCGTGCTCGCGTTCGGGGCGGGCGCGCTCATCGCGGCCGTCGCCTTCGAGCTCGCGGAGGGCGGCCTCGCCGAGGGCGGGCCGCTCGCGGTCGGCGCGGGCCTCGCGGCCGGAGCGCTCACCTTCTTCTTCGCCGACCGCGCCCTCGAGGCGGGCTCCGGCCGCCGCAGCAACCGCGGCCACGGCACGGCGGGCGTGCCGCTCGCCCTCGGCGCGCTGCTCGACGGCGTGCCCGAGCAGGCGGTGCTCGGCATCGGGCTCGCCGCAGGCGACGGCGTGAGCGCGGCGCTGCTGGCGGCGGTCTTCATCTCCAACCTGCCGGAGTCGGTCGGCTCCTCGGCCGACATGCTCCGCGCCGGCCGCTCGCGCCGCTTCGTGCTGCTGCTGTGGCTGGGCGTCGCCGTCGTCTGCACGCTCGCCGCCGTCGGCGGGCGCGCGATCGCCGAGGGCGCGCCGCCGGCGCTCACGGGGGTCGTCGACGGCTTCGCCGCGGGTGCGCTGCTCGTGATGCTCGTCGACGCGATGATCCCCGAGGCCCGCGCGAAGGGCGGCACGGGCGCGGGCCTCGCGACCGTCGTCGGCTTCGCGGTTGCCGCGAGCCTCTCGCTGCTCTGAGGCGGCGGTGCCCTCAGGCCTCCGGCGGCGCGAGCTCGTCGAGGCGCGCGAGCCGCTCGCGCGCCCGCTCGGCGCGCTCCGCCTCGCCGAGCTCCCACCAGGCGTCCCCGCGTTCGCCGAGGCCCTCCTTCGCCAGCTGCACGCGGTCGCGCGCCGCCCGCCTCGAGGCGTCGTCGCCCGCGAGCCGCACGGCCGAGCGCGCCCGGCCGAGGTGCGAGCGCAGCCGCGCCGACGCATCCGCCGCCAACGACGGATCCTCCGCGCGCCAGCGGCGCCCGTCGACGACGATCCACCGCCCGTCGTCGGTGCGCTCGGCCGGCACGCCGCTCAGCGCCGCTCGACCGGGATGTGGCGGGTCTTCGCGGGCACGCGGTCGAGGCCGACGCGCACGGTGAGCACGCCGTCCTCGTAGGAGGCGGTGATCTCGTCGTCCTTCGTGCCCTGCGGCAGCCGCACCGCGCGGGCGAGCGCGCCGTAGCGGAACTCCGAGCGCTGCTTCTCGCGCTTGTCGGGGTGCCGCTCGGCGTGGATCGTGAGCACGCCGTGCTCGACCGTCACGTCGATGTCGCGCGCCGGGTTCAGCCCCGGCAGCTCGGCGTGCACGACGAAGGCGCCGTCCTCCATGAGCTCCTCCACCCGGATGCCGGGCAGCGGGCCCCTGCCGTCCCAGCCGCCGAGCAGCGCGAACGCATCCACCCACTCGGTGAACGGCGGGAAGATCGGGTACCTGCGCGAGGCCTCCGCGGTCATGGCCGCTCCCTCCGTCGTCGTTGCCTCGTGTCTACTCCGCTTCGACCGTCGCTTCAATGGCCGGGCGGTCAGGAAGCGGATGCGCCGGGCCGGGCCGCGATGGCGCGCTCGGCCGCGCGCATGGTTCGATCGATCCATGAGCGACACCGAGGTCTCCCGAGTCGTGCAGGCGAGCCGCATCATCGAGGCTCCCGCCGACGTCATCTTCGAGCACATCGCCGACCCGGCCAGGCAGCCGGCGTGGGACGGCAACGACAACCTCGCCGAGGCGCCCGACGGCCAGCGCGTGCGGGGCGTCGGCGACGTCTTCTCGATGACGCTGACGCAGGGCGCGGTGCGCGAGAACCACGTCGTGGAGTTCGAGGAGGGCCGCACGATCGCGTGGAAGCCCGCCGAGCCCGGCTCGCCGCCCATCGGCCACGTGTGGCGCTGGGAGCTCGAGCCCGAGGGCACGGGCACCCGCGTGACGCACACCTACGACTGGACCGACCTGCACGACGAGCAGCGCATCCCGCGCGCGCAGCGCACGCAGCCGGCCAACCTGCTCGCCTCGATCGACCGGCTCGCGGGCGTCGTCGGCGGCTGAGACCGCGGGGGAGAGCGTCGGGGCGGGGGAGCGCCCTGCGCGGCCGGTCAGCGCGCCCGGTGGGGCTCAGGAGCGCGCGCCGGCGCGGAGCGGGTAGCATGGTGGCAGGCGACAGCCCGCCGGTCACCGCCGGAGCCGCATCGCGGCCCCGCCCGTGCACCGCAGCCGCCGTCGCCGGCTCGATCAGCCGCCCGCGCTCCGCGGGCGACGTCGCAGCCTGAACGCCTGGGGCCCGCATCGCCGGCCCCGCCTCGAACGGAGGACATGTGGCCGACGCCGCAACCATCGATGCTCCCGAGACGGACGCATCCCCCGACGCCCCGTCGCGCGAGCGCGACGCGCTCATCCCGCAGCTCGCCCGCGCCGTCCGGCAGGTCGAAGCCGGCGTGAAGCGCGGCGCGGCATCGCGCTCGACCCGCACCAAGCTGCAGGTCGTCGCGATCCTCGCCCGCGAGGAGCGCGCCCGCGTGCGCGCCGACAAGGAGCTCACCGACGCGCAGCGCGCCGAGGAGCTCAAGCGCCTCGACGGCATCGCCGTCATCCTCGCGAAGGCCGCGAGCCGCGAGCCCACGCTGCTGCCCTTGCTCGGCGAGGGCGCGCCCCTCACCGACGCCGTGCGCGAGCGCAAGCGCGAGATGCTGCTCGCCGCGGGCATCGAGCCCGAGCCCGAGGTCTCCTCGGCGCCCGAGCCCGAGCAGACCGAGCCGCAGGCGCCGCAGGTCGTGCCGCCCTCGGTGCGGCGCGTGCAGCTCGCCAACCCGTTCCTCGAGCCCGACCTGTCGCACGTGCGCCGCAAGCCCGAGCGCGACCGCCTCGCGGGCTTCGACCTGCTCTCGCCGCTGTTCCTCTCGTTCGAGGTCGCGGCCGACGGCCGACCCGCGTGCATGCCGCTGCCGCAGCCCAAGCAGCGCATCGCGCCCGGCGGCAAGCAGCTCATGCACCACCAGGCCGAGCTCGTGCAGGCCGCCCGCGAGGGGCACCGCACGTTCCTGCTCGCCGACGAGCCGGGCCTCGGCAAGACCGCGCAGGCGCTGCTCGCCGCGCAGGCGGCGGATGCGTTCCCGCTGCTCGTCGTCGCGCCGAGCGTCGTGAAGATCAACTGGGCGCGCGAGACCGAGCGCTGGGTGCCCGGCCGCCGCGCCGCCGTGCTGCAGGGCGACGGCGACCAGCTCGACGCGTTCGCCGACGTCGTGGTCGTCAACTACGAGGTGCTCGACCGGCACATCGGCTGGCTCGAGCGCTTCGGCTTCCGCGGCATGGTCGTCGACGAGGCCCACTTCATCAAGAACACCCGCTCGAAGCGGTCGCGCCACGTGCTGCAGATCGCCGCGGCGCTGCGCGAGCGCGTCGGCAACCCGCTGCTCATGGCGCTGACGGGCACCCCGCTCATCAACGACATCGAGGACTTCGGGGCGATCTGGCGGTTCCTCGGCTGGATCGACCAGAAGGAGCCGAACGCCGAGCTCACCGACGACCTCGAGCAGATCGGCCTGACGCCGATGGACCGCGGCTTCTACCCGGCCGCGCGCCGCGCCGTGATCGACATGGGCATCGTGCGCCGCCGCAAGATCGACGTCGCCGCCGACATCCCGGCCCGCCGCATCGCCGACATCCCCGTCGAGCTCGACGAGGCATCCGGCCGCTCCATCCGCGCCGCCGAGCGCGAGCTCGTCGACCGCATGCTGCGCCGCTACGACGCCGCGATGGAGCAGCGCTCCGCCGACGCGCGCGACGACAGCCGCGTCGACGACGAGCTCGTGCACCGCATCGCGCGCAGCGAGGTCGAGACGCAGGAGGGCAGCACGGGCGAGAACGTCTTCGCGCTCGCCCGCCGCATCGGCCGCGCGAAGGCCGAGCTCGCCGCCGACTACGCGGGCCAGCTCGCGCACTCGGTGGGCAAGGTGGTCTTCTTCGCGAAGCACATCGACGTCCTCGACGCCGCCGAGCAGACGCTCGCGAAGGCCGGCATCAAGACCGTCTCGATCCGCGGCGACCAGACACCGACGCAGCGCCAGAGCGCCATCGACGCGTTCACGAACGACGACTCGGTGCAGGTCATCGTCTGCTCGCTCATGGCGGCGGGCGTGGGCGTCAACCTGCAGGCAGCCGCCGACATGGTGCTCGCCGAGCTCTCCTGGACCGACGCCGAGCAGACGCAGGCGATCGACCGCATCCACCGCATCGGCCAGTCGATGCCGGTCACCGTGTGGCGCATCCTCGCCGCGCAGACGATCGACACGCGCATCGCCGAGCTGCTCGACGCGAAGGCCGGCATGGTCGGCCGCGCGATCGACGGCACCACCGGCGACGAGCCGACCACGGGCGACCTGCGGCAGGCGGCCGTCGAGGGCATGCTCCGCGACGCCGTCGCCGCCCGCATCGCGCGGCGCTGACGGCGCGACGGGCTGAGGCGGCCGTGGTCGACGCGATCTTCGGCGATCCGAGGCTCGCGGCGGTCTACGACGCGCTCGACGCCGACCGCTCCGACCTCGAGGTCTACGAGCGGATCGTCGTCGACGAGCTGGGCGCCCGCTCGGCGCTCGACATCGGCTGCGGCACCGGCACCTTCGCGCTCATGCTCGCCGCCCGCGGGCTCGACGTCACCGGCGTCGACCCGGCCGCCGCATCCGTCGCCGTCGCCCAGGCGAAGCCCGGCGCCGATGCCGTGCGCTGGGTCGTCGGCCTCGCCGACGCGGCGACGCGGGCGGATGCGCGGGGTCGCTCGGGCGTCGACGTCGTCACCATGACGGCCAACGTCGCGCAGGTCTTCCTCGACGACCTCGACTGGCTCCGCGTGCTCGTCGCGGCGCGGCGGGCGCTCCGGCCCGGCGGCACGCTCGTGCTCGAGTCGCGCAGGCCCGAGCGGAAGGCGTGGCTCGAGTGGACGCCGGATGCGACGCGGCAGGTCGTCGACGTGCCGCACGAGGGGCAGGTGGAGGAGTGGATCGAGGTCACGGGCGTCGACGGCGAGCTCGTCACCTTCTCGTCGCCGACGGTCTTCCACCGGGACGGCACGCGCATCGACTCCACCACGACGCTGCGCTTCCGGCCGCGCGCCGCGATCGAGGCGTCGCTCGCGCGCGCCGGGCTCGAGGTGGTCGATGTGCGCGACGCGCCCGACCGCCCGGGGCGCGAGTGGGTCTACCTCGCGAGGCGCCCGGGCTGAGCGCGGCGACCGCCGCTCAGCGCTCGGCGGTCGCGCCCTCGAGCTCGAGCGCGCGAGCCTGCTCGAGCGCCTGCGTGAAGACCTGCACCGGCTGCGCGCCCGAGAGCCCGAGCCGCATGTCGAAGACGAAGAACGGCACGCCGTTCACGCCGAGCTCCCGCGCCTGCGCGATGTCGGCACGCACCGCGGGCAGGAAGCGCTCGTCGCCGAGCGCCTCGCGCACCTCGTGCTCGTCGAGGCCCGCCTCCGCGCCCAGCGCCGCGAGGGCGTCGACGTCGCCGATGTCGATGCCGCGCTCGAAGTGCGCCGAGAGCAGCGCCTCCTTCACGGCGTCGCCGCGCCCGTGCGCCTTCGCGAGGTGCAGCAGCTGGTGCGCGCGCAGGCTGTTGGCGACCACGAGCCGGTCGAAGTCGTAGCGCAGGCCCTCGCCGGCCGCCTGCCCGGCGACGTGCTCGATCATCTGACGCACCTGCTCGACGGGCATGCCCTTGCGGGTCGAGAGGTACTCGACCTCGGTGCCGTCGTAGCGCTCGGGGAGGCTCGGGTCGAGCTGGAACGAGTGCCACGTCACCTCCACCTCGTCGCGGTGCTCCCAGGCGGCGAGCGCCGTCTCGAACCTCCGCTTGCCGATGAAGCACCACGGGCACGCCACGTCTGACCAGATGTCGATCTGCATGCTGACGGCCAACGCGCGGCGGGCCGCCCGGATTCCGCATCCGTCCGGATCAGGATCCGGCGGGCTCCTGCAGCGGCCACGTGATCAGCGTGCGCATCGAGGCGGGGTCGACGTCGGGCCGCGGCTCCGTGAGGTACGTCTCCCACATCACCGGCCCGAGCGGCAGCCCCTGCTCCTCGGCCCAGGCCGCGAGCCGGTCGTACGACGCCCGCATCGTGCCGTAGGCGCCGGCATGCGTCAGCTGCACGGCGCGGCCGGCGGGCAGCCGCTCCGCCGCGACGCCCTCCTCGGCCGCGACGGCCGCGTCGGCCGCGTCGGCGGGGAAGCCGGCGCTCATCTCGATCGTGTCGGTCGGCGCCGACCAGTAGACGCCGACGGGCGCGCCGGTGGGGTGGATGTCCTGGCTCGCCATCACGCGCACGACCGTGCGGTAGGCGCGGTCGAAGAAGTCGGTGATGCCCGCCATCGGGACGGTCTCGCGGATCGCCGCGATCGTCGTCGGCTGCAGCGTCACGAGCCGGGGGTCGGTGCTCTCGGTCATGCGGCCAGCGTCGCACCGAAGCGGCGCGACGGCCAGGGCCGGATCGCGCGGCGCCCGCTCAGGCGGGCAGCTCGTCGATGAGCGCGTCGGCCTCGGGGTCGTCCCAGTCGTCGAGGTCGAAGTCGTCGTCATCGTCGTCGTCGTCCGCCGCTGCGGAGGTGTCGACGGCCGCGTCGCCGTCGCCGTCGGCGTCGTCGCCGAGCCACGCGTCGGCGGCGGCCTCGAGGTCGTCGTCCTCGTCGTCGTCGAGGTCGTCGTCGTCGCGGTCGGCGTCCTCGGCCAGCTCGTCGCGCAGCCACTGCGCGAGCTCGCCCTCGGCCTCCGCGTCGACCATCTCCTCGACGCTCTCCTCGTCGAGCGGCAGGATCGCCGCCACCCGGTCGCCGTCGCGGGCGACGAGCGTGTCGGGCTCGCCGTCCTCGCCCGGCACGCGCTCGACCGACTCGTGCCAGCCCGCCAGCAGGTCCTCGACCTGCGCCGCGAGCCGCTCGCGGTCCTCGTGCCACTCGGTCATCGCGCCTCCTCGGTGTCGTCCTGCGCGTGCGCGTCGCCCGCAGCGGGCCGCGCCAGTGCACCAGTCTGCACCCGTCGCAGGCGACGCGCCTGCAGGATGTAGTCGACGCACGCGATCACGTGCAGGCCGAGCCCGAGCAGCATGAGCGTCATCGCGATCGGCGTCACCCATGGCAGCACCGTGTGGCCGACCAGCAGCAGCACGACGGCCGTGAGCATGAGCGCGGTGCGCACCTTCCCGAGCCACGACACGTGGATGCTGCCGTCGCGCGCCGCGCGCCCGGCGAAGGCGACCGCGATGACGTCGACGCCCGCGATGACGGCGAGGATCCACCAGTCGACGGCGCCCGCGATCGCGAGCGACAGCGTCACGCCGATGATGCCGATGCGGTCGGCGACCGGGTCCATCACCTCGCCGACGCGCGACGTCTGGTCCATGGCGCGCGCGAGCACCCCGTCGATCCAGTCGGTCGACGCCCAGAGCGCCAGCAGCACGACCGGCAGCCACGACCCATCCGCACCCGCGACGATCAGCCAGCAGACGGGGGCCAGCAGGAGCAGCCGCGCGAGCGTGATGACGTTCGGCAGCGTGAGGACCCGCGTGAAGTACGGGTCGTCCGGGTCGCGCTCACGTGCCGGGGCGGGGGCCATGCCCTCTTGATAGCACAGCGCGCGGGCGCAGTCAGGAGGCGGCGGGGGAGCCGGCTCCGCTCACGCCGGCCCCGGCTCCGGCGCCGTGGCCGAGAGGCCGAGCCGCACCATCTCGACGATCCGCCACGACAGCGCCTCGCGCGTGCGCTCGTCGAGCGAGCGCAGCGGGCCCTCCACGGTCAGCGTCGCGAAGCCGTGCACGGCCGACCACGCGAGCGCCTCGGCGCCGGGCCGCTGCTCGCGGGGCAGCTCGCCGACGGCCTCGAGCGCATCGAGCGCGCGCTCGAGCTGCTCGTAGGGCGTGCGCCCGCTCGCGCCGCGCGCCGCCTCGTCGTGCGCCGCCTCGAGGTCGCCGTGCGCGCGGAAGGCGAGGCGGAAGAGCCCGGGCTCCCGCCACGCGAACCGCACGTACCCGAGCCCGACCGCGGCGATCGCGCCGTCGGCCCACGCGGTCGCGTCGCCGGTCGGCACGCGCGCGAGCTCGTCCTCCATCGCATCCGCGACCATCGCGAGCGAGCGGCGCGCGATCGCGCCGATGAGCTGCTCGTGGCTCGCGAAGTGCCGGTACACCGCCGAGGGCGCGACGCCCACGGTGCGCGCGAGCTCCCGCAGGCTCACCGCCTCCGGGCCGCCCGCGCGCGCGGCATCGAGGCCCGCGTCGAGGAGGGCGCGGCGCAGGTCGCCGTGGAAGTAGCCGGATCGTGCCACCCCTTGACGCTACCCGGCCGCCGGGCCTAATGTGAACGCCGTTCACACGATGGGCGAGGTGTCAGGAGCGACCATGGCGGTCCGGATGGTGTTCCCCAACTACGCGGTCGAGGAGATCGCGCGGTCGACGGCGTTCTACGAGGCGCTCGGCTTCACGCGCAACCCCGACTTCAGCGACGAGACGACGAGCTGCATGACGGTCAGCGACGAGGTCGCGATCATGCTGCTCGAGCGCGACCGCTTCGACGGGTTCCTCGTCGGCGACCAGCAGCGCGCCCCGCGCGGCTCCCTCGAGAACCTGCTCGCGATGCTGCTCGGCAGCCGCGAGGAGGTCGACGCGTTCGGCGCCGCCGGCGCGGCGGCGGGCGGTACGCTCTCCAAGCCGGTCGAGGAGAACGAGTGGGGCATGTACGGCGGCCAGCTCACGGATCCCGACGGCCACATCATCGACTTCTTCCACATGGAGGGCCCACCGGCCTGACCGGCCCTCCGACTTCCCACGCAGCGACGCGAACCCCGCGGGAATGCTCCGGCCGGGTTCGCGTTGCCATGACGGAGCACCATGCAGACCCACACCGAACCCGCCGGCAGCAGCGACACGCGCCCGGCACGCGCCGCATCCGATCGCCTCGCCCCCGGCGGGGCGATCATCATCGCCACCCTCCTCGTCTCGGCCTTCGTCGTGATCCTCAACGAGACGGCGATGAACGTCGCCATCTCGGCCCTCGTCGAGGATCCCCAGCTCGGCATCGACGAGCGCGCCGCGCAGTGGCTCACCACCGCGTTCATGCTCACGATGGCCGTCGTCATCCCCACGACCGGCTGGCTCATGGCCCGCTTCTCGACCCGCACGCTCTACATCGCGGCGATGGGCTCGTTCGTGCTCGGCACGCTCATCGCCGGCATCGCGCCGTCGTTCGCGCTGCTGCTGCTCGGCCGCGTCGTGCAGGCCTCCGGCACCGCGATCGTCTTCCCGCTCCTCATGACCACCGTGATGCAGCTCGTGCCGCCCGCCCGCCGCGGCGCGTTCATGGGCACCATCTCGCTCGTCATGTCGGTCGCGCCCGCGCTCGGCCCGACGCTCTCAGGCGCGATCCTGCAGATCGCCTCGTGGCGCTGGATCTTCCTCGGCGTCGCGCCGCTCGCCGTCGTCATGCTGCTCGTCGGCTGGCGCACCCTGCGCCGCGGCGACGCGCAGACGCCCCCGCGCCTCGACGTGCTCTCCATCCCGCTCGCGGCGCTGGGCTTCGGCGGCCTCGTCTACGGGCTCTCGCTCATGGGCGCGGAGGGCCTGCCTGCCTGGCAGCTGCCGGTGGCGCTCGGCGTCGGGGTCGTCGGCCTCGTGGCGTTCGTGCTCCGCCAGGTGCGCCTGCAGCGCAGCGACGCGGCCCTGCTCGACCTGCGCACGTTCCGCCACCCGCTCTTCACCGCATCCGTCGTCGTCATGATGATCGCGATGGCGGCGATGTTCGGCACGCTCATCCTGCTGCCGCTCATCCTGCAGGACGCGCTCGGGCTCGAGCCGCTGCAGGTCGGCCTCATCACGCTGCCGGGCGCGCTGCTCACGGGCCTGCTCGGCCCCGTCGTGGGCAACCTCTACGACCGGTGGGGGCCGCGCCCGCTCGTGATCCCCGGCGCGCTCGTCGTGCTCACCGCGCTCGTGCTCTACTCGCAGCTGCAGGTGACGACGCCGTGGTGGGTCGTGCTGCTCATGCAGATGGTGCTGAGCCTCGGCTTCGCGTTCACGTTCCCGCCGCTATTCACCGTGTCGCTCGGCTCGCTGCCGCACCACCTGTACGGGCACGGCTCGGCGGTGGTCGGCACCGTGCAGCAGGTCGCGGGCGCCGCGGGCACGGCCGCGTTCGTGACGATCATGGCGACCCGGCAGGCGCAGCTCGTCGCCGAGGGCGTCGCGCGCGGCGACGCGCTGCTCGAGGGCGCGCGCATCGCGTTCACGGGCGCCGCGGCGCTGTGGGTGTTGGGCGTGATCGCCACGCTCTGGCTGCGGAAGCCCGCCGACGCGGTGCCCGCCGAGCCCGACCACCGCGACCCGGCGACGGGTCCGCTGCCCGCGGGGCCCGAGCCTGCGGCGGCTACGCCTGCGGAGCCGGCGGCGCGGTCGGTGCCTGCGGAGCCCGCCCCATGACGCGCACCGCCTCGGCGGCGTGCTCGTTCGTGACCTGCACCCCGTAGCGCTCGGCCTGCAGGCCGCGGATGCTCGTGAAGTCGCGCTTGCCGCCGGTCATGGCGTGCTGCACGACGGCCGCGATCATGCCGAACGCGGCGCCCATGAGCACGGCCCAGATCACCCACGCCCACGAGTCGGCGATGATCAGGCCGAAGAGCAGGCCGATGAAGAGGCCGAACCAGGCGCCGCCGAGCGCGCCCGAGAGCGCGGCGCGGCCGTAGGTCATGCGGCCGAGCACCTGCTCGACCGTGGTGAGCCCGGTGCCGACGATGCGCACGTGCTGCACGGGGAACTGCGCGTCGCTCAAGCGGTCGACGAGGGCCTGCGCCTCCTCGTACGTGTCGAACTCGGCGATCGTGGTCGACGGCGGCGTCGGCTCGGTGCGGCCCCGCAGCGGGTCCTGGATGTCGGTCATGATGCCTCCTCGCGGCCACTCCGGGCCTCTCCGTGCATCCTCGCACCCGTTGCTGAGTGCGCGCCCGGAGCGATTCGGGCGGCTGGGGCCTACCGCCGGTCCTCGGGTGCCGGGCGGTGCATGGCCGCCGACCCCGGGGCCGGATCGAACGCCGCGATCGCGGCCACGGCATCCGCCACGTCGTCGACGAGCGCGATGCCGGCCTCGCCCGGCTTGCCGCGCATGACCGCCTGCAGCAGCGGCCAGGCGGGCAGCTGCTCGGTCCAGTAGCGCTCGCCCAGCAGCACGAGCGGCGCCCACGCGCCCTCCTCGGCGTAGGAGTTCTCGCACGCGTCCTGGAAGATCTCCTGCACCGTGCCGCCGCTGCCGGGCAGCACCACGATGCCGGCGTTCGCGACGCGCAGCAGGATGTCCTCGCGCACGGAGTTCTGGAAGTACTTCGCGATGGAGGTGGCGAACGAGTTGGGCGGCTCGTGGCCGTAGTGCCAGGTCGGGATGCCGAGCGAGACGCCGTCGCCGACGCGCTCGGCCACGCGACGGGCGGAGGCGATCCACTCGGGGATGGAGCCGTGGAACGACGGCACGGCCGCGAGCTCGTCGATCGCCTCGTCGAGCTCGGCGGGCGAGAGGGCGACCGCGCGGGCGCCGAGGTTGCCGGCCTCCATCGCACCCGGCCCGCCACCGGTGGCGACGATGCGGCCGGCGCGGGCGAGCCCGTGCGCGAGGTGCGCGGCCTGCCGGTAGGCCTCGGAGTCGCGCGCCAGGGCGTGGCCGCCCATGATGCCGACGATCGCCCTGCCCTGCACCCACTCTGTGAGCGCGTCGTCGATGGAGTGGTCGTGGAGCGCCGCGGCGAGGGTGTGCGCGATGTCGTGGTGGCGCGTGCGCGACCACGCGTAGACGCGGGCGTCGAAGCTCTCGGCGTAGCCGTGCTCAAGGCCGTCGACGAGGTCGTCGGGGGAGTAGAGCGTCGACCGGTAGGCGTTGAACGGCACCTCGGGCACGTCGTCGAAGACGAGCGCCCCCTGCCCGGTGAGGCGCTCCTGCGCGCCCTCGGGGAGGTCGGAGCCGAGCACGAGCGCGCCGTAGCCGTCGAGCCGCGCGAGCACGTCGCCGCGCTCGCGCAGGTCGACGTCCTGGATGCGCCAGCCGTACATGCTGTGCGCCCGGGCGGCGAAGCGGTCGAACGCCTCGAGGGTGCCGATGTCGAGCAGTCGGCCGTGCTGCGGTCGCTCGTCGGAGTCGTGCATGCCGGGGAGCCTACCGAGCGGGCTCCGCGATGCCCTGAGCGCTCGGCGGCGACACCTCGATGCGGCTGCCGCCGCCGGGCAGCGGCACCACTCGGATGCGCGACGGGATGCGCTCCTGCATCTGCTGCACGTGGCTGATGACGCCCACGGTGCGACCGCCCGCGCGCAGCTCGTCGAGGGTCGCCATCGCCGCCTCGAGCGTGTCCTGGTCGAGCGACCCGAAGCCCTCGTCGACGAAGAGGGTCTCGAGCGACACCCCGCCGGCTTCCGCCTGCACGACGTCGGCGAGGCCGAGCGCGAGGGAGAGCGAGGCGAGGAAGGTCTCGCCGCCGGAGAGCGACCGGGTGGGGCGGGCGAGGCCCGTGTGCGCGTCGAGCACCGCGATGCCGAGCCCGCTCGCGCGGCCGTGCGAGGCGCGCGCCTCGTCGAGCACGAGCGTGAACCGGCCGTCCGTCATCGCCGCGAGGCGCAGGTTCGCCGCGTCGATGATGGTCGCGAGGCGCGTCGCGAGCACGTAGGTCTCGATGTCCTGCGCGCGCTCGTTCCTGCCGTCGAGGGCACGGGCGAGCCCGCGCACGGCGTCGGCGTGTTCGGCACCCTCGGCGAGGGAGCGGATGGCTTCCCTCGCGGCGGCGAGGTCGGCGGCGGCGAGGTCGCGGGTCGTCTCGGCGGCCGCTGCCGCCCGGTTCGCGCGCGCGGCGACCGCGCTCGCCTCACCGAGCGCCGCCTCGAGCGGCTCGAGCTCCGGCGGCTCGCCGAGGCCGTCGAGGTCGGGCTGCGCGAGCACGCCGCGCGCGCTCGCGACGGCCGCGTCGTGGGTCGTGATGCGCGCGAGCAGCGCCTTCCTCGCGGCGGGCTCGAGCCGCATCCCGGCCGTCGCCTCGCGATCGGGCAGCGCGTGCTCGGCGAGCGCCGCTGCCCCCGCGCTCGCGGCCGCGTGCTGCTCGGCGCGGGCCGCGCCGGCGTGCGCGTCGGCGTCGAGCCAGCGGCGCAGCGCATCGCGCCGACCGGTCGCGGCGGCGAGCAGCGCGCGGGCGTCGGGATGCTCTCCGAGCTCCTCCGCGAGTCGGTCGCGCGCGTCGTCCCGTCGGGCGCACGCGGTCGCCGCCTCGGCGGCGCTCGCGGCAGCAGCCAGCTCGACCTCGGCGACCTCGGCGTCGAGGCGCTCGGCGGCCGCATCGTGCTCGGCGAGCTGCCGCTCGGCCTCGTCGCGCTCGAGCGCGGCGTCGGCGGCGACGCGCACCGCGGCCCGCGCCTCCTCGAGCGCGCGCTCGAGCGACGCCCGATCGTCGTCCCCCGCGCGGGCCTCGGCGGCCGCGAGCCGCTGCTCGAGCGCGGCGAGCGCCTCGTGCGCCGCGCTCGCGCCGGCGAGCGCGCGCTGGCTCCGCTCGATCGCGGCGGCGACGTCGTCGGCCGTGACCGCCTCGCTCGCCGGCGCGTGCGGCGCGGGGTGCTCGGTCGAGCCGCACACGGGGCACGGCGCGCCGTCTGCGAGCTCGCTCGCGAGCTCGCCCGCCATGCCGTCGATGCGCGCGGCCTGCAGCCGGTGCAGCTCGTCGGCCGCGGTGTGCTGCGCTGCGGCGCTCCGCACCGCCTCCGCCCGAGCGGCGGCGAGCGGCTCGGCGAGCGCGTCGGCGGCGTCGCGCGCCTCGAGCCGCTCGAGGGCGGCGTCGACCTGCCGGGCTGCCGCGTCGGCGCCCGCGGCGAGGGCGGTCGCGGCCTCGCGCGCGTCGCTCAGCAGCCGGCGCGCGGCCGGCGCGTCGGCGCGGCGCCGCTTCGCCGCGTCGACCGCCGCCTGTGCCTGCGCAGCCGCTTCCTCGGCCGCCGTCGCCTGGCGGTCGAGCCCCGGCAGCGACGCCTCGAGCGCTCGCGTCTCGGTCGCGCGGGACGCGACGCGCACCGCGGCCTCGTGCTCGGCCTCGACGATCGGGCGCTCGCCCGCGACGCCGGCGGGGAGCGCGGCGGTCGCTGCATCGAGCTCGGCGATCGAGCGCTCGACGCCGGCGTCGGCGCGCGCCCAGCGGTCGAGCTCCGCGGCGACCCCGGCGGCGCGATCGGCGTCGGCGAGCCGCTCGCGGTCGTCGTCGATCGCCGCGGCGGCCTCGGCGAGCCCGGCGAGCGCCGTCAGCGCCGAGTCGCGCCGTGCGATGCGCTCGAGGAGCGCCTTCGCCTCGTCGCGCGCCGCCCGCGCCTCGCGCTCGGCCGCTCCGGCGCCCGCCGCGACCTCGGCCGACTGCGCGACGCGCTCGTCGATCGCCGCCTCGAGCGCGGCGAGCGCCGCCTGGTCGGCGCCGTCGGGCAGCGCCTCCTCGTCGTCGGCCAGCAGCGACGCAGCCGCGTCGCGCACGCGGGCGGCGCGCTCGTCGCGCTCGCGCTCGAGCGCCTCGCGCTCGGCCGTGATCGCCTTCGCGTCGGCCACGAGCAGCTCGCGGAGCCGACGCATGCTGCCGGTGCCGAAGAGCCGCTCGAGCAGCGCCTTGCGCTCGTCGCTCGAGGCCGCGAGGAACTCGGCGAACCCGCCCTGCGCGAGCAGGATGACCTTGAGGAACTCGTCCTTGCGCAGGCCCAGGCTCCGCACGACCTCGGCGCTCGCGTCGTCGACGCTCGTCGCGAGGGTGCGCCAGCCGTCGCCGTCGCGCTCCCACAGCGTCGCCGTCGCCCGCTCCTTCGTGAGCCCCGTGCCCCGCAGCTTGGGCCGCTCGTACTCGGGCGTGCGACGCACTCGCAGGATGCGGTCGCCGACCGCGACCTCGAGCTCGACCCAGGTGAGGTCGGCGGGGCCGGCGAGGTCGCTCCGCAGGTGCGCGGCGCCCTTCGCGTAGCGCGGGGCGCCGCCGTAGAGCGCGTACGTGATGGCGTCGAGGATCGTCGACTTGCCCGCGCCCGTCGGGCCCGCGATGAGGTAGAGGCCGTCGGCGTCGAACGACGCGAAGTCGATCTCGAACCGGTCGCGGTACGGGCCGAACCCGGCGAGCTCCAGCCGCAGGAGCCTCACTGCGCGGACTCCGCGGCGACCGCGCGCGCGAGGCCGTCGCGCACGAGCTCGGCCTCGGCGTCGGTCGCGCCCGCCCCGGCGCGCACGTGCTCGAGGAAGTCGCCGACGACCTCCGCCTCGGAGCGGCGCGCGAGCCGCGCGCGCACCTCGATCGCGGGCAGGTCGTCGCCGCCGAGCCACTGGACCTCGGCCGCGTGCGGCCAGCGGGCGCGGAGGCGGCGCATCGCGTCCATCGGCCGCACGCGATCGGTGAGCCGGGCCCGGATCCAGTGCTCCTCGGTGCCCTCGAGGCGCGCATCCGAGAGCAGCGCGTCGAGCTCGCCCTCGATCGTCGTGAGCTGCCGCGGCACCGGCAGGTCGACCCACTCGACCTCGGCGAGGCCGTCGGCGTCGAGGTCGACGAGCCAGCCGCCGCGCAGCGGCGAGCGCTCCTTGAAGGAGTAGTGGAGCGGGGCGCCGGAGTAGCGCACCGAGCGGGAGAGCTCCTGCCGCGAGTGCAGGTGGCCGAGCGCGACGTAGTCGACGCCCTCGAAGCGCGAGGCGGGCACGACGTCGAGGCCGCCCGCGGTGATGTCGCGCGGGGCGTCGTCCTCCGGCTCGGCGACGCCCGCGGCGAAGCAGTGGGCGAGCACGACCGAGCGCGCGGGCGACTCGGCGAGCGACGCGCGCACGGCCGCCATCGCCCACGCGATCGCGTCGTCCTGGCTCGCGATCCCGGCCTCGGGCAGCGACGAGCGCAGCGCCACCGGCTCGAGGTACGGCACCGCGAAGACGTGCACCGGCCCGTGCTCGTCGGCGAGCTCGACGCGCCACGACTCGGGGTCGAGCGCGAGGGTGCTCAGGTGCAGGCCGCCCGCTCGGGCGAAGCCGGCGTTGGCGCCCAGCCGCGCGGCGGAGTCGTGGTTGCCGCTCGCGAGCACGATCTCGGCCCCCGCGGCGCGGATCTCGCCGAGCGCGCGCGTCAGCGCCTCGACGTGCCGGCCGGCGGGCATCGCCGAGTCGTAGACGTCGCCCGCGACGAGCACGGCGTCGACCCCGCGGTCGCGGACGATGCCCGCGATCGCGCCCAGCGCATCCGCGAGCGCGTCGAGCGTGTCGGCCCCGTGGAACGTGCGCCCGACGTGCCAGTCGGAGGTGTGGAGCAGCCGCATGCACCCACGCTACGTGCGGCCGCCGACGTCGCGTCGCACAGGCGCGCGCCGATAGGCTGGATCCAAGCCCCTGCCCGCGCGCTCGAGAGGGACTGCACCACGTGCTGCTCACTGTGACGACACTCGCCGTTCTCGGCGTCGTCGCGAGCGCCCTCAGCAGCCGCATGGGCCGCTGGGTGTTCCTGCTGCCCGCCGCCGCGAGCGTCGCCGCCGCCGTCTGGTTCGGCCTGCAGGGCCCGGCCGTCGCGGCCGGTGCGGTGCTGCAGGAGCGGGTGGAGTGGATGCCCTCGCTCGGCATCGCGATCGACCTGCGGCTCGGCGCGCTCCAGTGGCTGCTCGCGATGGTCGTGCTCGGCGTCGGCGGCCTCATCTTCGTCTACTGCGCGTGGTACTTCGAGTCGCGCACGCTCGCGGCGCGCACCGTGGGCCTGCTCACCGGCTTCGCCGCCTCGATGCTGCTCCTCGTGCTCGCCGACGACCTCATCGTGCTGACGATCGGGTGGGAGCTCACGACGATCTTCAGCTACCTGCTCGTCGGCCTCAACCACCGCTCGTCGAGCAACCGCCGGGCCGCGCAGACGGCGCTCATCGTCACGACCGTCGGCGGCCTCACGATGCTCACGGGCATCATGCTGCTCGAGGCGGAGACCGGCACGTTCTCGCTCGCGGCGACCCTCGCCGACCCGCCGCGCACCGCCGCCGCGGCGTGGGCGGCCGCGCTCATGCTCGTCGGCGCGCTGTCGAAGTCGGCGATCGTGCCCTTCCAGTACTGGCTGCCGGGCGCGATGGCGGCGCCCACCCCCGTGTCGGCGTTCCTCCACGCCGCGGCGATGGTCAAGGCGGGCATCTTCCTCATCGCGGCGCTCACCCCCGCGTTCGTCGAGCTGCCCTGGTGGCGCTGGGGGCTCGTGACGCTCGGCATCGCGACGATGCTGCTCGGGGCGGTGCGGGCGATGCGGCAGCTCGACATCAAGGTGCTGCTCGCGCACGGCACTGTCAGCCAGCTCGGCCTGCTCGTGACCGTGCTCGGCATCGGCACGCAGGCGTCGATGCAGGCGGGCCTCGCGCTGCTCGCCGCCCACGCCGTCTTCAAGGCGGCGCTGTTCATGGTCGTCGGCGTCGTCGACCGCGGCACCGGCACGCGCGACCTGCGCGAGCTCGGCGGGCTGGGGAGGCGGATGCCCGTGGCGGCCGGGGCCGCGATCCTCGCGGCTGCGTCGATGGCAGGCATCCCGCCGATGATCGGCTTCCTCGGCAAGGAGGCCGCGCTCGACGCCGCGCTCGCCGACGCCGAGGGCTCCCTCGTCGCGATCGGCTGGGTCGCCTTCGTCGGCATCGCGGCCGGTGCGGCGCTCACCGTCGCCTACTCGCTGCGCCTCATCGTCGGCGTCTTCTTCGGCCGCCCCGGCGCCGAGGTCGCGAAGCGCTCGCCGATGCTCGTCGCGGCGCCCGTGGCGCTCGCGCTCCTGGGGCTCGCGCTCGGCTTCGCCGGCGACGCGATCTCCGCGGCGCTGCTGCCGCACGCCGCGACGGTGCCCGCGGGGGAGGATGCACCCCATCTCGCGCTCTGGCACGGCCTCACCCCGGCGCTCGGCGCGTCGGCGCTCGCGTGGCTCGCGGGCGCCGGGCTGCACGTCGCGCTCGGCGGCCGGCGCCGCGCGCCCCACGGCCAGGACCCGTTCGAGCGCGGCTACCACGCGAGCATGCGCGGGCTCGACCGCCTCGCGGTCGAGGTCACCGGCCGCCTGCAGTCGGGCTCGCTGCCGCTGCACCTGACGACCATCCTGCTCGTCGTCGTCGCGGGTCCCGGCGTCGCGCTGCTGCTCGCGGGCGCCCTCACCGCCGACCTGCGCGCCTACGACACGCTCGGGCAGGTCGGCACCGCGATCGTGATCGTCGTCGCCGCCGTCTTCGCCACCACGACACGCGGGCGCCTCAAGGCCTTCATGCTGCTGTCGGTCGTCGGCTACGGCGTCGCGTTCATGTTCCTCCTGCACGGCGCGCCCGACCTCGCGCTCACGCAGGCGCTCAGCGAGACGGTGTTCCTCGTCATCCTGGTGCTGGTCCTCCGGCGCCTGCCGAAGTACTTCACCGACCGGCCGCTGCGCGCCGCCCGCTACCTGCGGGCGCTGCTCGGCATCGCGGTCGGCACGTTCGCGGCGCTCGCGGCGCTCGCGGCCCTGCAGGCGCGCACGGCGACGCCCAGCTCCGCCGCGTTCTACGAGTGGGCGTACGACTTCGGGCACGGCTCCAACATCGTCAACGTCACGCTCGTCGACATCCGCGCGTGGGACACGCTCGGCGAGGTGTCGGTGCTGCTGGCCGCCGCGACGGGCGTCGCGAGCCTCATCTTCGTGCGGCGCCCGGTCGCGGGCGGCTCGGGCGTGCTGCGGCAGCCGTCGAAGGCGTCGCGCAGCCGCGGCTTCCTCGCGGGCTCCTTCGGCGACGCGTCCATGGACTCGCCGGTGCTCGAGATGATCACGCGCCTGCTGTTCCCGATCATGATGCTCGTCTCCATCTACCTGCTGGCGGTGGGCCACAACGAGCCCGGCGGCGGCTTCGCGGGCGGGCTCGTCGCGGGCATCGCGCTCGCGGTGCGCTACCTCGCCGGCGGACGCGAGGAGCTCACCGAGGCTGTGCCGTTCGACGCGGGCAAGCTGCTCGGCGGCGGCATGGCGGTCGTGATCGCGAGCGTGGTCTGGCCCATCCTCATCGGCGGCCGGATCGGCGAGTCGTACGCGATCGAGGCGACGCTGCCGCTGCTCGGCGACCAGAAGCTCGTCACGACGCTCTTCTTCGACATCGGCGTGTGGCTCATCGTGATCGGCGCGATGCTCGACTTCGTCCGCTCCCTCGGCGCCGGCATCGACCTGCACGGCGAGCAGGACCTCGCGCCCCGCCCAGCCTGGCGCTCCGACCGCTCCCTGCCCGGCCGGGAGGTCGCACGATGACCCCCACGCTCATCCTCGCCGTCGCGGGCGGCGCGCTCATCGCCGCGGGCGTCTACCTGCTGCTCGAGCGCAGCCTCATGCGCATCCTCGCCGGCCTCATGCTCGCCTCCAACGGCGTCAACCTGCTCTTCCTCGTGGCCGCGGGCCCCGCGGGCCTCGCCCCGATCGTCGGCCAGGACCCGGAGCAGATCGCCGACCCGCTGCCCCAGGCGATGGTGCTCACGGCGATCGTGATCACGCTCGCGGCGAGCGCGCTGCTGCTCGCGATGTCGTACCGCTCGTTCCAGCTCGAGGGCCACGACGAGGTCGCCGACGACGTCGAGGACGCCATCGTGCGCCGCCGCGCCGAGGCCGACCTCTCGAGCGAGGCCTACGCCGAGCTCACGCCCGAGGCGCAGCCCGACACCGAGTCCGGCGGCCGGGCGGGGGACGCGCGCTGATGGATCTCGCGAACCTCGTCCCCATCCCCGTGCTGCTGCCGCTGCTCGCGGCCGGCATCACGCTGACGCTCGCGCGGCGGCCCGCGCTGCAGCGCATCGTCTCGGGCACGACGCTCGGCCTCGTCGCGGTGCTCGCGCTCATCCTGTGCCTCGGGGCGGATGCGCAGGGGCCGATCGTGCTGTGGGTCGGGGCCTGGCCGGAAGGGCTCGGCATCGTGCTCGTCGCCGACCGGCTGTCGTCGCTGCTCGTGCTCGTGTCGAGCATCGTCACCGCGATCGTCGTGATCTTCCCGTCCCGCCGCGACATCGCCGACAGCGCCGACGGGGCGCCGGTCTCGGTCTTCCACCCGACCTTCCTCGTGCTCACGGCGGGCGTCTCGCACGCGTTCCTGGCCGGCGACCTGTTCAACCTCTTCGTCGGCTTCGAGATGCTGCTGTTCTCCTCGTACGTGCTGATCATGCTCGGCGCGACGAAGGAGCGCGTGCGCGCAGGGTCGACGTACGTGACGGTGAGCCTGCTGTCGTCGACGCTCTTCCTGCTGGCGATCGCGATCGTCTACGCGGCCACCGGCACCGTGTCGTTCGCGCAGCTGCCCGAGCGGCTCGCGGCCCTCGACCCGGGCCTGCAGCTCGTCATCCAGCTGCTGCTGCTCGTCGTCTTCGGCATCAAGGCCGCCATCTTCCCGCTGCAGTCGTGGCTGCCCGACTCCTACCCGACGGCACCCGCGAGCGTCACCGCGGTCTTCGCGGGCCTGCTCACCAAGGTCGGCGTCTTCGCGATCATCCGGCTGCAGACGCTGCTGTTCCCGCACAGCCCGCTCACCGAGCTGCTGCTCGCGGTCGCCATCCTCACGCTCGTGCTCGGCATCCTCGGCGCGCTCGCGCAGGGCGAGATCAAGCGACTGCTGTCGTTCACGCTCGTGAGCCACATCGGGTACATGCTGCTGGGCGTCGCGCTCGGCACCGAGGCGGGGCTCGCAGGCGCGATCTTCTACATCGTGCACCACATCCTCGTGCAGACGGCGCTCTTCATCGTCGTCGGGCTCATCGAGCGCGTGGGCGGCTCGACGAGCCTCGCTCGCCTCGGCGGGCTCGCCTCGGTGCCGCTGCTCGCGGCGCTCTACCTGATCCCGGCGCTGAACCTGGGCGGCATCCCGCCGTTCTCCGGCTTCCTCGGCAAGGTGGCGCTCATGGATGCGGCGCTCGAGGTGCCGACGCCGCTCGCGGTCGCGGCCGTGGTCGCGGGCGTCGCGACGAGCCTGCTCACGCTGCTGGCGGTCGTGCGGGTGTGGCAGCGCGCGTTCTGGCAGGACCGCGGCGAGGACGACGACCGCGTGCACTCGCTGCGCGTGCTCCCGCGCGTGTGGGTCTTCGCGTCGACGGCGCTCGTGCTCATCACCGTCTCGCTCACCGCGCTCGCCGGGCCGCTCACCGACTACGCGCAGCGCGCGTCGGTCGACATCCGCGGGGGCGCCTACCAGCTCGCGGTCGAGGAGGCGACACCATGAGCCGCCCGGAGCTGCGCACCCGCGTCTCGGTCTTCGCGACGATCGGCCTCGCCCTCATCTGGATGCTGCTGTGGGGCGACCTGTCGCTCGGCGCGGCGCTCTGGGGGGTCGCGATCGCGCTCCTGATCCAGGTGCTGTTCCCGCTGCCCGACGTGCCGGAGCTCGAGTCGTTCCGCCCGCTCGGCTTCCTGCGGCTCGTGGTCGTGACGATGTGGGGCCTGCTCGTCTCCTCGTTCCAGGTGGCCGCGAAGGTGCTGGCGTTCTGGCGGCCCACCCGCAACGCGATCATCCTGGTGCGCCTGCGCAGCGACTCCGAGTTCATCACCGCCATCACCGCGGAGCTCGTGACGCTCGTGCCCGGCTCGGTCGCGATCGACGCGCGCGACGGCGAGCTGCTCGTGCACGTGTTCGACGCGGGCTCCGAGGCGGCGATCGCGCACGCGCGCGAGCGCGTGCGCTCGACCGAGGCGACCGTGCTGCTCGCCTTCGGCACCCCCGAGGACCGCGCGCTGCTGGAGGAGGACTGATGGATGCCGTGCTCATCGTCGCGGGGCTCATGCTGTTCGCGGCCGCGGTGCTCACGCTCGTGCGGATCGTGCGCGGGCCGGGGCCGAGCGACCGGGTCGTCGCGACCGACGTGCTCATCGCCGTGGTCGCGGGCGCGCTCGTCGTCGAGGCCGCGATCAACCGCCATCCGCACACGATCGCCGTGATCCTGGTGCTGTCGCTGCTCGCCTTCGCGGGCACGGTGTCGATGGCGCGGTTCGTCGCCGGCAGGGAGGGCGTCGTCGGCACCGGTCCGGCCTCGGCGAGCGGGCTCGAGGGCGATGCGCCGAAGGACGAGGACGGGGGCCCGCGATGAGCTGGGAGCCCGTGCTCGACGTCGTCGGCGGCGTGCTGATCCTGCTCGGCGCGGCGCTCGCGCTCACTGCCGCGATCGGGCTCGTGCGGCTGCCCGACGTGCTCAACCGGATGCACGCGGCGTCGAAGCCGCAGACGCTCGGGTTCCTGCTGCTGTGCGTCGGGCTGTCGCTCATCCTGCGCGACGGCGCCGCCTCGGCGCTCCTCGCCCTCGCGTGCGGCCTGCAGCTGGTGACCGCGCCGGTCGCGACGCAGATGATGGGCAGGGCGGCGTACCGCACGGGGCAGTTCCGCCGCGACCTGCTGGTGGAGGACGCGGGTCGCGGCCGCGACGACGAGACCCGGTAGGATCGCACCGACAGCACAGCCGGCCGCTGCACGCCCGTGCGGGAGAGCCCCTCCGGGGGCACCGAAGGAGCAAGCCTCCCCGCCAAACTCTCAGGTCCTCGAACCGCACGGGAAGGCCACACTGGAGCCGTTCGAGACGATCGGCGACAGTGGGGGAGTCCAGACCACAGGAGGACTCATGACCGCGCAGGGATCCATCGATCGCACGGCCCCGGTGACGCCGCTGCTCGCCGTGCACGAGGCGGCCGGCGCCCAGCTGATCGACTTCGCCGGCTGGCAGATGCCGGTGCGCTACGGCTCCGACCTCGCCGAGCACCAGGCGGTGCGCGAGCGCGCGGGCCTGTTCGACCTCAGCCACATGGCCGAGCTGCGCGTGAGCGGCCCCGACGCGGGCGCGATGCTCGACCACGCGCTCGCCGGCCGCCTCTCGGCGCTCGAGCTGTGGCAGGCGAAGTACTCGCTGCTGCTCGCCGAGCACGGCGGCATCGTCGACGACCTCATCGTGTACCGCACCGGCGACGCCGAGTTCCTCGTCGTCGCCAACGCATCCAACCGCCACGCCGCGCTCGACGCGCTGACCGAGCGCGCCGCGGGCTTCGACGCGACGGTCGTCGACGAGACCGAGCAGACCGCGCTCATCGCCGTGCAGGGCCCGGCCGCAGCGGCGATCGTCGGTGCGATCGGCCTGGAGTCCGAGCCGCTCGACGGGCTGCGCTACTACCGCAGCCTGCCGGCCGTCTTCGAGGGCGAGGACGTGCTCGTCGCCCGCACCGGCTACACCGGCGAGGACGGCTTCGAGCTGTACATCGCCGCGCACGCCGCGGAGGACCTCTGGCGCGCCATCGAGCTCGCGGGGGAGGGCCACGGGCTCGCCCGCTGCGGTCTCGCCGCGCGCGACACGCTCCGGCTCGAGGCGGGCATGCCCCTCTACGGCCACGAGCTGTCGCTCGACGTGCTGCCCGCGCAGGTCGGCCTCGGCCGGGTCGTCGCGCTCAAGACGAAGGGCGACTTCGTGGGCCGCGCCGCCGTCGAAGCCGGCCCCGCGGCCGACGCGCCCGTGCTCGTCGGCCTCACGGCCGAGGGCCGACGAGCGCCCCGCGCCGGCTACCCGGTGCTCGACGGCGACCGCGTCGTCGGCTCGGTCACGAGCGGCGCGCTGTCGCCGACGCTCGGCCACCCGATCGCGATGGCCCTCGTCGAGCCGGGCTCGGCGACCTCCGACTCCCTGTCCGTCGACGTCCGGGGCACGCAGCTGCCGGCGTCCGTCACCGCGCTGCCGTTCTACACCCGAGAGGCCCGAGCATGAGCGAGACCAAGTACACCGCAGACCACGAGTGGATCCGCGTCGAGGGCGACACCGCCACGATCGGCATCACCGACTACGCGCAGGCCGCGCTCGGCGACGTCGTGTTCGTCGACCTGCCGGGCGTGGGCCGCAGCTTCGCCGCCGGCGAGGCGATCGGCGAGATCGAGTCGACGAAGTCGGTGGGCGAGCTGCTCGCCCCCGCCGCCGGCGAGGTGCTCGAGGTCAACGACGAGGTCGCGGGCGACCCGACGCTCGTGAACTCCGCCGCCGAGGGTGCCGGCTGGCTCGTCAAGGTGCGCTTCTCGGAGGAGCCCGAGCTGCTGGACGAGGCCGCCTACCGCGAGCTCACCGCCTGATGCGCCCGTTCGTCGACCGCCACATCGGCATCGATGCGGCGGCCGAGGAGCGCATGCTCTCGGCCGTCGGCTTCGAGTCGCTCGAGGCGCTCATGGACGCCGCCGTGCCCGCGGGCATCCGCAGCGCCGGCACGGGCATCGGCGAGGCCGCCACCGAGACGAAGGCGCTCGCCGAGCTGCGCGCCCTCGCCGCCCGCAACCGGGTGCGCCACAGCGCGATCGGCCTCGGCTACCACGGCACCGTCACGCCGCCGCCCATCAAGCGCCTCATCCTCGAGAACCCCTCCTGGTACACCGCCTACACGCCGTACCAGCCCGAGATCAGCCAGGGCCGCCTCGAGGCGCTCATCAACTTCCAGACGATGGTCGCCGACCTCGCGGGACTCGACATCGCCAACGCGTCGATGCTCGACGAGGGCACCGCGGTCGTCGAGGCGATGCTGCTCGCGCGCCGCGCCTCGAAGGCGTCGTCGTCGGTCTTCGTCGTCGACTCCGACCTGCTGCCGCAGTCGAAGGCGCTGCTGCGCCACCGCGCGCACGCGACCGGCATCGAGCTCGTCGAGCTGCCGCTCGCCGAGACCGACCCGGCCGACCTGCCCGACGCCTTCGGCCTCATCGCCCAGCTGCCCGGCGCATCCGGCCGCGTCTGGGACGCGAGCGGCGCCTTCGCCGCGGCGACCGAGATGGGCGGCGTGCCGGTGGCGGCCGCCGACCTGCTGTCGCTCGCGCTCATCGAGGCGCCCGGCAGCCAGGGCGCCCGCATCGTCGTCGGCTCCTCGCAGCGCTTCGGCGTGCCGATGGGCTTCGGTGGGCCGCACGCGGGCTTCATGGCCGTCGCCGAGTCGCTCACCCGCCAGATGCCGGGCCGGCTCGTGGGCGTCTCCGTCGACGCCGACGGCTACCCCGCCTACCGGCTCACGCTCCAGACCCGCGAGCAGCACATCCGCCGCGAGAAGGCCACGAGCAACATCTGCACCGCGCAGGTGCTGCTGGCCGTCATGGCGTCGATGTACGGCGTCTACCACGGCCCCGACGGCATCCGCGCGATCGCCGAGGGCGTCCACGCGGTCGCGACCCGCTTCGCGCGCGCTGCCCGCGAGGCCGGCGTCGAGATCGTGCACGACGCGTTCTTCGACACGGTGCGGATGCGCGTGCCCGGCCGGGCGGCCGAGCTGCGGTCGGCGGCGGCCGAGGCCGGCATCCTCGTGCACGCGGTCGACGACGACGTGCTGCACGTCTCGTTCGACGAGACGTGGGCCGAGGAGGGCACGGGCGTGCTGCTCGACGTGCTGCTGCCCGCGCTCGGCCTCGCCGACGCGGGCGAGGGGGAGCGCGCGATCCCGTCGACGCTCGCCCGCCGCAGCGACTTCATGACGCACGAGGTCTTCCACGCGCACCGCTCCGAGACGCAGCTCATGCGCTACGCGAAGCGGCTCGCCGATCGCGACTACGCGCTCGACCGCGGCATGATCCCGCTCGGCTCCTGCACGATGAAGCTCAACGCCGCGGCCGAGATGGAGGCCATCACGTGGCCCGAGTTCTCGCAGCTGCACCCCTACGCGCCGCTCGAGGACGCCGAGGGCTCGCTCGCGCTCATCGACCAGCTGGGCGACTGGCTCGCGCGCATCACCGGCTACGACACCGTCTCGCTGCAGCCGAACGCGGGCGCGCAGGGCGAGCTCGCGGGGCTCATGGCCATCCGCGGGTACCACGACTCGCGCGGCGACCGGCACCGCGACGTCGTGCTCATCCCCGCCTCGGCGCACGGCACCAACGCGGCGAGCGCCGTGCTGGCGGGCATGCGCGTCGTGGTCGTGGCGACGAGCCAGAACGGCGACGTCGACGTGGCCGATCTCGAGGCCAAGATCGGCACCCACGCGGGGCAGCTCGCGGCGCTCATGGTCA
The DNA here is from genome assembly GCF_022983135.1 of Agrococcus sp. SCSIO52902. GTDB lineage: Bacteria > Actinomycetota > Actinomycetes > Actinomycetales > Microbacteriaceae > Agrococcus > Agrococcus sediminis. Next base: position 136,391 of record NZ_CP095269.1, on the reverse strand, counting down.
CGTACCCGTCGACGCACGGCGTCTACGAGTCCGAGATCCGGCGCGTGACCGACCTCGTGCACGAGGCCGGCGGGCAGGTCTACATCGACGGCGCCAACCTCAACGCGCTGCTCGGCCACGCCACCTTCGGCGACATGGGCGGCGACGTCTCGCACCTCAACCTGCACAAGACGTTCTGCATCCCGCACGGCGGCGGCGGCCCGGGCGTCGGCCCCGTGGCGGCGAAGGCGCACCTCGCGCCCTTCCTGCCGCGCGACCCGCGCGAGGAGTCCGAGCTCATCGACGGCCTGCGCGTCGGTGCCAACCCGATCTCGTCGGCGCCGTGGGGCTCCGCGTCGATCCTGCCGATCTCGTGGGCGTACGTGCGCATGATGGGGCTCGAAGGGCTGACGAAGGCGACCGCGAGCGCGGTGCTCGCGGCCAACTACGTCGCCGCGCGCCTGCGCGAGCACTTCCCGGTGCTCTACACGGGCGAGCACGGCCTCGTGGCGCACGAGTGCATCCTCGACCTGCGGCCGCTCAAGGAGGCGACCGGCGTCTCGAACGACGACGTCGCCAAGCGGCTCGTCGACTACGGCTTCCACGCGCCGACGATGTCGTTCCCCGTCGCGGGCACGCTCATGGTCGAGCCGACGGAGTCGGAGGACCTCGGCGAGCTCGACCGCTTCGTCGACGCGATGATCGCGATCAAGGCCGAGGCGGATGCGATCGGTCGCGGCGAGACGCCGCTGGCCGAGAGCGCGCTGCGGCGCGCGCCGCACACGGCGGGCTCGATCGTGCATGGCGACTGGGACCGCCCGTACACGCGCGAGCAGGCGGTCTTCCCCGTCGCGGGCGTCGAGCGGGCGAAGTACTGGCCGCCGGTCGCGCGCGTCGACCAGGCCTACGGCGACCGCAACATCGTCTGCAGCTGCCCGCCGGTGGAGGCGTTCGCCTGATGCTCCGCGGCCGTCGCTCGATCGCCGCCCGTACCGCGTCCGCGGTGGCCGGGGCGGCGGTCGTCGCGATGGCGCTGAGCGCGTGCGGTCCGCAGGTCGAGGCGCGCGTCGTGCCCGGCTCGAGCGTCGACGTGGCGTGGGAGGGCGAGCTCACGGCGGCGAGCGCGGCGAGCGTGCCGGCCGCGACCGCCGGCAACCGCGACGTCGCCGCGCTGACGCGCGCGGCGTTCGCGACGGTCGGCGCCGACGGCGAGCTGCGCGAGGACCCCTCCTTCGGCACCGCGACCGTGGTCTCCGAGGCGCCCTTCACCGTGCGCTACGACCTGGCCGACGGGGTGCGCTGGTCCGACGGCGTGCCGATCGACGCCGCCGATCTCGCGCTCGCGTGGGCCGCGTCGTCGAACGCGCTGTCGACGCCCGACCTCGACCTCGCGTCGCTGCGGGGCGAGGACGGCCGCCTCGACCTGCCGGAGGACGCGGTGTGGTTCGACGTCGCCGATCCCGGCGGGCTCGTGCACGCGGTGGAGGCGCCGGTGCGCGACGACTGGGGGCGCGCGATCGACGTCGCGTTCGCGCAGCCGGTGCCCGACTGGCGCGAGGCGCTCGAGGTCGCGGTGCCGGCCCACGTGCTCGGGCAGCAGGTGCTCGGCATCGCCGACCCGATGGAGGCGAAGCAGCGCGTGCTCGACGCGATCGACCGCGCCGACCCGCTCGCGCTCGCGCCGATCGCCGAGGCCTGGAGCGCCGGGCTGCCGATCAGCGCAGCCGACCCCGCGTCCGGCGCGCTCGTGGCGAGCGGCCCGTACCGCCTCGAGCAGCTGCGCGACGGCCGCGTCGAGCTCGTCGCGAACGACCGGTACGTGGGCGCCCAGCTGCCGCAGATCGAGCGGCTCGTGCTGCACGACGTCGCCGACGACGCGGCGGCGCTGCAGGGGCTCGTCTCCGGCGCGCTCGACGTGGCCGCGGTGCAGCCGGCCGACGGCGACCGCACGACCATCCGCGACCTCGAGCGCGACGACGCGACGCTCATCGCCGGCGCGAGCGGGCTCCGCTGGGAGCTCGCGCTGCGCGCCGACCGCGCGCCGCTGCGCTCGGCCGAGGCGCGCCGCTCGCTGCTGCAGTCGATCGACCGGCAGGCGCTCGTCGAGGCGGCGCTGGGGGAGCGCGCCGAGGAGGCCGACCGCGTCGACGCGCTGCTGTTCCGCCCCGGCACCCGCGTCTACGAGTACGCGCTCGAGGACGCGGGCCTGCCGCAGGCCTTCGGCGGCGCCGAGCCCGAGGCCGCCGCCGCCGAGCGCGACCGGCTCGGCATCCCCGCAGGCACCGAGGTGTGCGTGCGCTACGACCGGTCGGATGCGTTCGCGGCGGCCGCGCTCCCTGCCATGGCCGCGCAGGCGGCCGAGGCCGGCTGGCAGGTGCGCGACTGCGGCGTCGACGACCTCGCCGCCGGGCTCGCGGGGGACGACTGGCACGCGGTGCTGCGCGTCGTCGCGGCGCCCGCCGACGCCGAGGCGGTCGCCGACCGCTGGCGCGGCGGCGGCATCACGGGCGCCGAGAGCCCCGCGCGCGAGGCGCTGCTCGACGAGGCGCTCTCCACGGCCGACCCCGACGCGCTCGAGCAGACGCTGCTCGAGGTCGAGACGTCGCTCGTCGCCGACGCGCTCGCGCTTCCGATCGCCGAGCCGATCCGCCTCACCGTGAGCGCCGCGGGACTCCAGGGCGTCGCGCCCCGCCCGGCCCCCGCATCCCTCACCTGGAACGCGTGGGAGTGGAGCCTCGAGAGCGCCACGCCCGCACCCTGAGACGGCTCGGCCCGGCGGCTACCGCGCGAACAGCTGCGGGAACGCGCCGTACGCCCACGGGTAGCCGATGAAGACGGCCACGTCGATGAGCGTGTGGGCGACGATGAGCGGCACGAGCCTGCCGGTGCGGGCGTAGAGCCAGCCGAAGAGCACGCCCATCGCGACGTTCCCGAAGAGCGCGGGCACGCCCTGGTAGAGGTGGTAGACGCCCCGCAGCGCCGCAGCGGCGACGATGATCGGCCAGGCGCCGAGCCTGCCCGCGCCCCACCCGAGCCGCCGCAGCCGCTCGAAGGCGTAGCCGATCACGATCACCTCCTCGGTGAGGCCGGCGCGCAGCGCCGACAGCAGCAGCACGGGCACGGTGAACCACTGCGCGTCGAGCGGCGACGGCACGACGTCGACGGTGAGCCCCATCGCCCGCCCCGCGAGGTAGAGGGCGAGGCCGGGGATGCCGATCACGAGCACGAGGGCCGCGCCCGAGAGGGTGTCGCGCACCGGCCGGGTCGCGTCGATGCCGAGCGCGCCCAGGTGCGGCCGGCGCGAGCGCCAGAGCAGCCAGCACACGAGCGCCACCGGCACGAGGTCGAGCGCGATGCCGGTGAGCTGGTACGAGAGGTCGAGCCACGCGCGGTCGGAGCGCGCCGGGTTGAGGGCCACCTGCTGCTCGCCGATGGGCGTCGCGCGCGTCGAGACGTCGAGGAACTGCAGCACCGACCAGAGCGCGCTGGCGCCGAGCGACAGCAGCAGCACGATCGCCAGCTCCCACCACAGGCGGCGCTGCGAGGGGGCGTGCTCGCGGACGGGTTCGAGGCGGATGGGCTCGGTCACGGCTCCAGGGTAGGGCCGCGACTTCTGCGCGCCGATCGGGGCCCCTGTGCACATCTGTTGCGCGAGATCGGCGGCGGCGCATTCGATCACGGTTCTGCACCGACTTGGTAACGATCCGGTTGCCGCGCCCGATCGGGCTCGCTCTCGGGCCTACAGTGGCACTCATCCAGAGCACAGCGGCTGTCTGGCCGCGCGCTCACCTTGCACAGGAGGAACATTGAGGATCAAGCGATTCGCTGCGGGCGGCGTGCTGCTCGCGACGGGCGCGCTCGTCCTCTCCGCTTGCACGCCGACTACGGCGCCAGGAGCGGAGATCGTCGAGGGCACGTCCATCACGGCAGCGTGGAACCAGCCGTTCTACTCAGCGAACGGCAACACGTCGTTCGGCAACGCCACCGCGAACAACAACATCAACTACATGACCTACTCGGGGTTCAACTTCTACGACAACACCCCCGAGCTCCAGCAGGACACCTCCTTCGGCTCGTACGAGCTCGTGTCGGAGGACCCGCTGCAGGTCCAGTACACGATCAACGAGGGCGTCCAGTGGAGCGACGAGGTTCCCGTCGACGCCGCCGATATGCTGCTCAACTGGGCAGCCATCTCGGGCGCGTTCAACACGGAGGACTTCGCTCCGGAGGAGTACCAGGACCCGGAGACCGGTGAGTTCACCACCGAGTTCCCCGAGGGCACGGTCTTCTTCGACTCGGGCGCCACGCCCACGTCGGGCCTCGGCCTCGTGCAGGAGACGCCGGAGATCAACGAGGACGGCCGCGGCATCCTCATGACGTACTCCGACTTCTACGTCGACTGGGAGCTCGCGTTCGGCGCCGGCCTGCCCGCGCACGTCATCGCGATGAACGCGCTCGGCATCGAGGACCCGACGGAGGCCAAGCAGGCCGTCATCGACGCCATCCAGAACGAGGACATGGGCGTCATCGCGCAGCTCGCCTCCTACTGGAACACGGGCTTCAACTTCACCGAGATGCCCTCCGACACGTCGGTGCTGACGGCCAACGGCCCGTACATCATCAGCGACTTCGTGGCCGACCAGTACATCACGCTGCAGGCCAACGAGAACTACGTCGGCGACCACCAGCCGCAGGTCGAGACCATCACGGTCCGCTTCATCACCGACGCCATGGCGGCGGTGACGGCGCTCCAGAACGGCGACGTCGACATCATCCAGCCGCAGGCCACGCCTGACGTCCGCGCTGCCCTCGAGGGCACCGAGGGCATCACGGTCAGCTACGGCGAGGGTGCGACGTACGAGCACATCGACCTGCAGTTCGACCAGTCGAAGAACCCGGGCGTCTTCGAGACGCTCGAGGCTCGCCAGTCGTTCCTGCTGACGATCCCGCGCCAGGAGATCATCGACCGCCTCATCATCCCGCTGAACCCGGAGGCCACGGTCCGCAACTCGGCCGTGTTCGTCCCGGGCGCCGAGGGCTACGACGAGTCGGTCGAGAACTCGGGCATCCTCGACATGTACTCCGAGGTCGACATCGAGCAGGCCACGGCGCTGCGCGAGCAGGCCGGCCTGGAGGAGGGCACCGAGGTCTGCCTCCTGTTCGCCTCGACGAACCCTCGTCGCGTGTCGGAGTTCGAGCTCATCCGCGAGTCGGCTGCTGAGGCCGGCTGGACCGTGACCGACTGCTCGTCGCCCGAGTGGGGTGGCCTCCTCGGCGCTCCCGGTGCGTACGACGCGTCGCTCTTCGGATGGCAGTCGACCTCGCTCGGCGTCGCCTCGGTCGGTCCGAACTTCGAGACCGGCGGCATCAACAACCTGTCCTACTACTCCAACGAGGAGATGGACGCTGTCGTGCAGGAGCTCAACACCACCGTTGACACCGAGCGCCAGATGGAGCTGCTGATGGAGATCGACCGCATCCTCGTCGAGGACGCGTTCGGCATCACCATCTTCCAGTTCCCGGAGGTCACCGCGTTCTCCGACCGCATCACGGGCATCGACTCGTCGCCGCTCGCCCCGACGATCTTCTGGAACGTCTGGGACTGGACGCCGACCGAGACGAACGCCTCGGAGGGCTGATCCACCACACCCGCCTCCAGTCCCATCCACTGCTAGTGTGATGTGGCTTCAGGCAGAGAGGCGCCGGACCACCTGGCCCGGCGCCTCTCGCATGAACTCTTCCGACTCGCTCGATCAGCGATCTCGGATCCACCCGTAGACCGGAACTCAAGGAGGCGAACCGGTGGCGACATTCATCGTCAGGCGCCTGATCGCGGCAGTGCTCATCCTGCTCGCCGCGACTTTCCTCATGTACAACATGGTGGCCTTCTCAGGCGACCCGCTCGAGGATCTCCGCGGCGTCCAGACCCCGCAGACAGCGCAGCTCATCGAAGCCCGCATCCGACTGCTGCACCTCGACGTGCCGCCGCCGCTGCGCTACTTCATCTGGCTCGGGGGCATCGGCGGATGCTTCATCGGCCAGTGCGACTTCGGCATGACCATCCAGCAGCAGCCCGTGCTCAACGTGCTCCTGAACTCGATGGACCAGACCCTCCGCCTCGTGACCATCGCCACGATCGTCGCCATCATCCTCGGCATCGTCATCGGCATCACGACGGCGCTGCGCCAGTACTCCTCGTACGACTACGGCGTGACGTTCATCTCCTTCCTCTTCTTCTCGCTGCCGATCTTCTGGTTCGCGGTGCTGCTCAAGCAGTTCCTCGCCATCGGCGCGAACGACTGGCTGCAGACCGGCGCGCAGATCGACTGGTGGGTGATCGTGGTCGTCGCGCTCGTCTCCGGCCTGTTCTGGATGTCGGTGCTCGGCGGCGATCCGAAGCGCAAGGCGATCACCTTCGCCCTCGGCACGCTCGCCGGCGGCCTCGTGCTCGGCTACATGAGCATGTCGGGCTGGTTCCTGAACCCCCGCTTCATCCTCTTCGGGCTCGACTTCTCGCTGCTCGCGATCGCGTTCCTCATGCTCTCGGTGGCGCTCATCGTCACGGCGATCCTCGCCGGCATCAAGAACCGCCGCTCGCTCATGATCGGCCTCGGCGTCGCCGCGGTCGGCATCGCGCTGTACTACCCGGTGAACTACTTCCTGTTCAACCCGCAGGTCGTGCCGATGAACTTCTGGATCCTCGCCGGCCTCGCGGTCGTGACGATCCTCGTTGGCGTCGGCGCCGGCTGGGTCTTCGGCGGCGACAACAAGTCCGTCAACATGAAGATCGGCGGCTGGACGGCGTTCCTCGTCGGCGCGATCATGGTCGTCGACCGGCACATGCAGCTGTGGCAGGCCTATTCGCAGTCCGGCTACATCCGCGGCCGCCCGATCGCCACGATCGGCGCGAGCAACCCGGGCTTCTCGCAGTCGTCCTTCTTCGTGCAGGGCGTCGACGCGTTCACGCACCTGCTGCTGCCGACGATCGCGCTGATGGTCATCTCCTTCGCCGGCTACACGCGGTACACCCGCGCGAGCCTGCTCGAGGTGCTCAACCAGGACTACATCCGCACCGCGCGGGCGAAGGGCCTCACCGAGCGCACCGTCATCGTGCGACACGCGTTCCGCAACGCGCTCATCCCGATCACCACGATCGTGGCGTTCGACATCGCCGGCATCATCGGCGGCGCCGTCATCACCGAGCGCGTGTTCGGCTGGACCGGCATGGGATCGATGTTCATCAACGGCCTCAACCAGGTCGACCCCAACCCGGTGATGGCGTTCTTCCTCGTCACCGGAGCGCTCGCGCTCCTGTTCAACATGCTGGCCGACATCGCATACGCGGCCCTCGACCCCCGGATCCGGGTGAGCTGATGACCACGAACATCCCGCAGACCAACGAGCCGCACGTCACCGACGCCGAGGCCAACCTCGAGCTCAAGGAGATCGAGGGCCTCAGCCAGGGCCAGATCGTCCGGAAGCGCTTCTTCCGGCACTGGGGCGCCGTCACGTCGATGATCGTGCTCGCGCTCATCATCATCCTGGCGTTCACGTCCGTCGGCATCTCGGCCGGCCCCGTCCGCATCCCCGGCTGGTGGGCATGGGACTGGACGCAGAACCCGCGCCCGGTCAACGGCGGCACCCCCTCGTGGGAGCACCCGTTCGGCCAGGACTCGATCGGCAAGGACCTGTTCGCGCTCGTCATGCGCGGCACGCAGCAGTCGCTCATGATCATGGTGCTCGTCGGCCTCATCGGCGCGACGATCGGCATCGTCATCGGCGCGCTGTCGGGCTTCTTCCGCGGCTGGGTCGACTCCGTGCTCATGCGCTTCACCGACGTGATCATCACGATCCCGTTCATCGTGATCGGCGCCGTGATCGGCTCGACCTTCGGCAAGCTCGGCGCCTTCGTGCTCGCGATCGTGCTCGGCCTGTTCTCGTGGACGGGCCTCGCTCGACTCGTGCGCGGCGAGTTCCTCTCGCTCCGCGAGCGCGAGTTCGTCGACGCGGCCCGCGTGGCCGGCGCCTCGAACGGCCGCATCATCTTCAAGCACATCCTGCCGAACGCCATGGGCGTCATCATCGTCAACACGACGCTGCTGATGGCCGGCGCGATCCTGGCGGAGACCGGCCTGTCGTTCCTCGGGTTCGGCGTGCAGCCGCCTGACACGTCGCTCGGCCTCATCATCAGCCTCAACCAGGAGGCGTTCCAGACGCGGCCCTGGCTGTTCTGGTGGCCCGGTGCGTTCATCATCGTGATCGCGCTGTGCATCAACTTCATCGGCGACGGCCTGCGCGACGCGTTCGACCCGCGCCAGAAGCGGATGCCGTCCGAGCGGGCGATGCGCCAGGCCGACGTGGCCGCGGCCGACGCGGCCGCGCTCCGCGGCCACGAGGCCGAGGACCCGGCCTTCGCCGCTGCGGCTGACGGTCAGGCGCCGGGGCCGGACGCCCGTGCGCCGCGCGCCGAGGGCGACACCGCGGGCGACCGCGGCGACCGCGACCGGGGCTGACGTGCTGCGCTCAGCGAAGCACGAGGCCAGCGGCGGCCAGCAGCGCCGGCACGGCGACGATCGCGATCGTCGGCCAGTGCCAGCTGCGGGTCGCCGTGGCCGCCTCGTCGAGCAGGCCCTCGTCGCGCAGCTCCTCCCAGTGGGTGCGGGTGACGTGCGCGGCCGCGCCGGAGACGCTGTGCACGGCGTCTCCGGGGCGGATCGCGCCGCCCACCGTGCTCGACTCGCGGGCGAGGCGGATGTCCTCGGTCGTGACGCGCGCGATGCCGTAGCGGCTCGGCGCCGGCGCCGCCCACGCGGTCAGGCGACGGTCCTCGAGCGTGAGCTCGAGCGCCCACTTGGTGTCGATGCGCTTGATCGCGCCCCACGGCACCTCCCAGGTGCTGAAGGGGTTCACGACCTCGACGCCGCCGTGGTCGATCGTGACCCGCGGGCGCCACATGAAGGCCCACGTGACCGCGGCCCCGAGCAGCGGCCACGGCGCGGACCACAGCAGGCCCACCGGGTCGTCGGCGAGCAGGATGCTCGCCAGGGCGAGCCCCATGAGCACCCCGATCACCACCGTGATCACCCTGCCGAAGGACGATCGGAACACCGCTCGCTGATAGGCCATCCATCCAGTTTCGCAGACCACCACTGCACTGCAGACAACGCAGGAGAGGAGCTCCCGTGACCGACACGGCAGCCGCCCCCGTCGCCGACCGCGACGTCATCCTCGAGGCTCGCGACCTCAACGTCGACTTCTGGGTCGACGGCAAGTTCTACCCGGCCGTCAAGGACGCCGAGTTCAAGGTCCACGCCGGCGAGGTGCTGGCGATCGTGGGCGAGTCGGGCTCCGGCAAGTCGACGACCGCGATGGCGCTCATCAGCCTGCTCCCGCCGAACGCGCGCGTGAACGGCTCGGTGCGGCTCAAGGGCAAGGAGATCCTCGGCATCCCCGAGCGCGACCTCCGCCACATCCGCGGCAACGAGATCGCGGTGATCTTCCAGGAGCCGATGACGGCGCTCAACCCCGTCTACACGATCGGCTTCCAGATCTCCGAGGCGCTCCGCAGCCACTACGACCTCACGGTCGACCAGGCGAAGGAGCGCGCGATCGAGCTGATCGCGAAGGTCGAGATCCCCGACCCGCCGACCGCGTTCAACAAGTACCCGCACCAGCTCTCGGGCGGCCAGCGCCAGCGCGCCATGATCGCCCAGTCGCTCGCGTGCGACCCGGCGCTGCTCATCGCCGACGAGCCGACCACCGCGCTCGACGTGACGGTGCAGGCCGAGGTGCTCGACCTGATGCGCAAGCTGAAGGACGAGCTGGGCTCCGCGGTCATCCTCATCACGCACGACATGGGCGTCGTCGCCGACCTCTCCGACCGCATCATCGTCATGCGCAACGGCGAGATGGTCGACCGCGGCTCGGCGCTCGACGTCTTCCAGCGCCCCTCGCACCCGTACACGAAGGAGCTGCTGGCCGCCGTGCCGTACCTCGGCGTGCACGAGGACGAGACGGGCCGCGCGTTCGAGGCGTCGAAGGTCTCCGACACCGTCGACCCCATCCTGCGCTTCGCGGACGTCGTCATCGAGTACCCGAAGCGCGGCCGGGTGCCGGCGTTCCGGGCCGCCGAGGACATCGACCTGTCGGTGTACCCGGGCGAGATCGTCGGGCTCGTGGGCGAGTCGGGCTCCGGCAAGACGACGCTCGGCCGCGCCGCGATCGGCCTGCTGCCCATCAAGTCGGGCACGCTGACCGTCGCCGGCCACGACATCTCGGCCGCCTCGATGCGCGACCTGCGGCCGCTGCGCGAGAAGACCGGCATCGTCTTCCAGGACCCGTCGTCGTCGCTCAACCCCCGCATGCCGATCGGCGAGTCGATCGGCGAGCCGATCCTGCTCTCCCGCCGCGCGGCGGGCGACGCGATCGACCACAAGGCGCTCGACAAGCGCGTGCAGGAGCTGCTGGAGTCGGTCGAGCTGCCGACCTCCTACCGCAACCGCTACCCGCACGAGCTCTCCGGCGGCCAGAAGCAGCGCGTCGGCATCGCCCGCGCGCTCGCGCTCGCGCCCGAGCTGCTCATCGCCGACGAGCCGACCTCCGCGCTCGACGTGTCGGTGCAGGCGCGCTTCCTCGAGCTGCTCACGGGCATCCAGCAGGAGCTGCAGTTCGCGTGCCTCTTCATCAGCCACGACCTCGCGGTCGTCGACTCGCTCGCGCACCGCATCGTCGTGATGCGGAAGGGGCGCATCGTCGAGGAGGGCACGCGCGACCAGATCCTGCGCAACCCGCAGGACGCCTACACGCAGCGCCTCATCTCCGCCGTGCCGCTGCCGGACCCGGTCGCGCAGGCCGAGCGCAGGGAGTCGCGCCGGGCGAGCTGACCGCCGTCCCGCACGCACGGCCGCGGCCGCCCGCTAGGATGGGCGCCGCGGCCGTTCGTCGCGAACTCCCCAGAACCGGAAGGCACCTGCATGCCGATCGCCGCGCGATCCGACCTCCGCAACGTGGCGATCGTCGCCCACGTCGACCACGGCAAGACCACCCTCGTCGACGCGATGCTGACGCAGACCGGCTCCTTCGGGGCCCACGACACGCACGACGAGCGCGCCATGGACTCGAACGAGCTGGAGCGTGAGAAGGGCATCACGATCCTCGCCAAGAACACGGCGATCCGCTACACCGGCGCGCACGCCGCCGACGGCCCCGTCACGATCAACGTCATCGACACCCCCGGCCACGCCGACTTCGGCGGCGAGGTCGAGCGCGGCCTGTCGATGGTCGACGGCGTCGTGCTGCTCGTCGACGCCTCCGAGGGCCCGCTGCCGCAGACGCGCTTCGTGCTCCGCAAGGCGCTCGAGGCCAAGCTCCCCGTGATCCTGCTCGTCAACAAGACCGACCGCCACGACGCGCGCATCGACGCGGTCGTGGGGGAGAGCCAGGACCTGCTGCTCGGCCTCGCCTCCGACCTCGCCGACGACGTGCCCGACCTCGACCTCGACGCCGTTCTCGACGTGCCGGTCGTCTACGCATCCGGCAAGGCCGGGCGCGCGTCGACCGCGAAGCCCGCCGACGGCTCGCTGCCCGACAGCGAGGACCTCGAGCCGCTCTTCGGGGCGATCCTCGAGCACATCCCGGCGCCGACGTACGACGACGAGGCGCCGCTGCAGGCGCACGTCACCAACCTCGACGCATCCCCCTTCCTCGGCCGCCTCGCGCTGCTGCGCATCAAGGCGGGCACGCTCAAGAAGGGCCAGACGGTCGCCTGGGTGCGGCACGACGGCGAGGTGCAGAACGTGCGCGTCACCGAGCTGCTCGAGACGAAGGCGCTCGACCGCGTGCCGGCCGAGAGCGCCGGCCCCGGCGACATCGTCGCGGTCGCCGGCATCGCCGAGATCACCATCGGCGAGACGCTCGCCGACCCCGACGACGTGCGCCCGCTGCCGGCGATCACCGTCGACGAGCCGGCGATCTCGATGACGATCGGCACCAACACGTCGCCGCTCGCCGGCAAGATCAAGGGCTCCAAGCTCACCGGCCGCATGGTGAAGGACCGCCTCGACCGCGAGCTCATCGGCAACGTGTCGCTGCGCGTCGTCGACATCGGCCGGCCCGACGCGTGGGAGGTGCAGGGCCGCGGCGAGCTCGCGCTCGCGATCCTCGTCGAGCAGATGCGTCGCGAGGGCTTCGAGCTGACCGTCGGCAAGCCGCAGGTGGTCACGCGCAAGATCGACGGCGTGCTGCACGAGCCGTTCGAGCACCTCACGATCGACGTCCCCGAGGAGCACCTCGGTGCCGTGACCCAGCTGCTCGCGGGCCGCAAGGGCATCATGGACGGGATGACGAACCACGGCACCGGCTGGGTGCGCATGGAGTTCGTCGTGCCGAGCCGCGGCCTCATCGGCTTCCGCACCGAGTTCCTCACGAGCACGCGCGGCACGGGCATCGCCAACGCGATCGCGCACGGCTGGCAGCCGTGGGCGGGCGCGATCACCACGCGCAACAACGGCGCGCTCGTCGCCGACCGCACGGGCGTCGCCACGCCCAACGCGATCATGGCGCTGCAGGAGCGCGGGGTCTTCTTCGTGAAGCCCGGCGACGACGTCTACGAGGGGATGGTCGTCGGCGAGAACGCGCGCTCCGACGACATGGACGTCAACATCACTAAGGAGAAGAAGCTCAACAACATCCGGTCGTCGACCGGTGAGGAGCTCGAGCGCCTGACGCCGCCGAAGACGCTCTCGCTCGAGGAGTGCCTCGAGTGGGCGCGCGACGACGAGTGCGTCGAGGTGACGCCGCACGCCGTGCGCATCCGCAAGGTGACGCTCGACGCGACCACCCGTGCCCGCGAGGCGTCGCGCCTCAAGAAGCAGGGCTGACCCTCCCGTCGATTGGTCACGAAGTGCTGGCCGTGAGCCCTCCGGCCAGCACTTCGTGACCAATCGGTCTTGAGCCGTCGCCGGTCGGCGATGGCTGGGCGGGCACCCCGGCTCAGCGGGTCGCGGCAGCCGCGGCCATGCGGAGCGCACGCACGTGCGCGATGTGCGCGAGCACGCCCCGGGCGCCGCCCTGGAGGTCTGCCTTGGTGACGCGGATGACGTACCAGCCCTCGGACTGCAGCCTCCGCAGCCGACGGATGTCGCGCTGGTACTGCCCGTCGTCGGTCCGATGCTGCTCGCCGTCGTACTCGATCGCGAGCCGCAGCTCGGGGTAGGCGAGGTCGATCCGCGCCCAGACGCGGCCGTCGGGCTCGCGGAGCTCGAGCTGCAGCACCGGCTCGGGCAGGCCTGCGCCGATGATGCGCAGCCGCAGCTGCGTCTCCTTCGCCGACTCGGCGCCGGGGCGCACGAGCGCGAGCGCGCGGTCCACCACCGCCATGCCGCGGGCTCCTCGGTAGCGGCGCGTCGCGTCGGCGAGCGCGTCGATCGTGAGGCTGCCGGTGCGCCGCGGATCGACGATCCAGTCGCCGACCGCCACCAGCTCCTCGACGCTGAGCAGGGTCGCGAGGTGGACGAAGGTGTCGGCGACGGCCTCCGCGCGGAGCCCGGCGACCTCGACGACCTCCGACTTGATGCGGTGTCCGACCACGCCGGGCCGGCGCATCCGCCCGGTGAAGGAAGGGGATGCGAGGTGCACCGGTCCGCGCTCCAGCCGGCGCGGGATCGGCATGCCGTGGAGGAGCGCTGCGGTCGCGTGGGAGAAGAACTGGTCGGGTCTCGCGAGCGCGGTGAGCGCGGCGATCAGCTCGTCGCGGCCCTCCTCGACGGTGGTCGGCGGCGGCCCGACGACGCGGCACCCGCTCGCCGGGCGTCGGAACGCCGCTCCGCGCAGCTGCGCGACCGTCAGGCCGGACGCCTTCCCCTGCCTCGTGGTGAACACCGTGCGCTCCGCATCCATCCCCGGACCATGCCCGATCGGGCGCCGCACCCGCCGCGCCGAGCGACCCCGCTGTGGATCGCCCTGGCGTCCCGCTCCACCCCGCCCGAGGCGCCCCCGATCGATTGGTCACGAATCGCTGTGCGCAGGGGCCCGCGACAGCGATTCGTGACCAATCAGGGTCAGGCGGGGGTGGGGGCCGGCCGGATGCGGTGCGACGCGCCGCGGTGCTCGTCCGGGAGGCGGGCGCCGCGGCCGTGCAGCTTCTGGCGCAGCGTGCCCTCGGCGTACGCCTCGGGGTAGGCGCCGCGCTCCCGCAGCACCGGCACGACGTGCTCGATCACGTCCTCCCAGGTGCCGGGCGTGACGGCGTAGGCGAGGTTGAACCCGTCGACGTCGGTCTCCTCCACCCACTCCTGCAGCGCATCCGCGATCTCCTCGCCGCTGCCGACGAGCGTCGGCCCGAGCCCGCCGATCGCGGCATGGCGGCCGAGGTCGCCGACCGACCACTCGCGGCCCAGCTCCGCCTCGGCCTGCAGGTGGTGCAGCACCGACTGGATCGCGTTCGACTCGACGTCGCCCACCGGGTCCGCCGGGTCGTAGGCGGCGAGGTCGACGCCCATCCATCCCGACATGAACACGAGCGCGCCCGCCTCGCTCGCGTAGGAGCGGTACTCGGCCTCCTTCGCGAGCGCCTCCTCGCCGGTCGCCGCGGTGATGATGGTGAGCAGCGTGTAGATGCGGGCTGAGCGGCGGTCGCGGCCGGAGGCCTCGAGGGCGTCGCGGATGCGCCGCACGGTGCCGGCGAGCACCTCCTTCGAGGGGGCCGCGACGAAGATCGCCTCGGCGTGCTCGGCCGCGAAGGCGACCCCGCGGGGCGAGGCGCCCGCCTGGTAGATGACCGGCGTGCGCTGCGGCGACGGCTCCGAGATGTGCGCGCCCGGCACGGTGAAGAAGCGTCCGCGGTGGTCGATGTCGTGCACCTTCGACGGGTCGGCGAAGACGCCGCGCTCGCGGTCCTCGACGACGGCGTCGTCCTCCCACGAGCCCTCCCACAGCTTGTAGAGCACCTCGAGGTACTCGTCGGCGTGGTCGTAGCGGTCGTCGTGCGCGAGCTGGTCGTCCTGCCCCATGTTGCGCGCGGCGCTCGGCAGGTAGCCGGTGACGACGTTCCAGCCCACGCGGCCGCCCGTGAGGTGGTCGAGGGTCGTCATGCGGCGGGCGAAGGGGTAGGGGTGCTCGAACGCGGTGCCGGCGGTGATGCCGAAGCCGAGGTGCTCGGTGACCGCGGCCATCGCGCTCACGAGCAGGATCGGGTCGTTGACCGGCACCTGCGCGCCGTTGCGCACGGCCGCCTCGCGCGTCCCGCCGTAGACGTCGTAGGTGCCGAGCACGTCGGCGATGAAGAGGCCGTCGAAGGCGCCGCGCTCGAGCAGCTGGGCCAGCTCGGTCCAGTAGCCGATGGTGTTGTAGTGCCGCGACC
The DNA here is from genome assembly GCF_022983135.1 of Agrococcus sp. SCSIO52902. GTDB lineage: Bacteria > Actinomycetota > Actinomycetes > Actinomycetales > Microbacteriaceae > Agrococcus > Agrococcus sediminis. The sequence continues at coordinate 121,054 of NZ_CP095269.1, read as the reverse complement.
GGTCGTCGGGGTGGCGCCACAGCCCGGAGGACTGGTGCGCGACGCAGTTCATGTCGAAGGCGTTGAAGCGGATCTGGCGTGTCATGCCCGGCATCGTGGCGGGCGCCGGAGGGGCGGGGCAACGGATGGGCGACGCCCGGCGTCATGGCGCGTCACGGTCCGTCACACTCGCCCGCCCGGGGCCGCGCGGGCCTACCGTTGCCGCCATGACGCATCCGACCCTCCGCATCGTCGCCGTGAGCGGCAGCGTGCACCGGCCGTCGTCGACGACGGCGCTCGTCGCCGCGCTCGCCGACGCGGTCGCGCGGCGCACGGACGCGACGATCGAGCTCGTCGAGCTCGTCGACGTCGGGCCGCACCTCGGGGGCGCGCTGCGGCGCGAGTCGCTGCCGGCCGAGGCGGAGCGGGCGATCCGCGCCATCGAGGAGGCCGACCTGCTCGTGGTGGGGAGCCCGGTGTACCGGGCGAGCTTCACGGGCCTGTTCAAGCACCTGTTCGACTTCGTCGACCAGCGCGCGCTCGTCGACGTGCCGGTGCTGCTCGCCGCGACGGGCGGCTCCCACCGCCACGCGCTCACGATCGAGCACCAGCTGCGGCCGCTGTTCGCGTTCTTCCAGGCGCTCACGCTGCCCGTCGGCGTCTACGCCGCGAGCGAGGAGTTCGAGCACGGCCGCGTGCGCTGCGCCGCGGTGCTCGACCGCATCGAGGCGGCGGCCGACCGCGCGCTGCCGTACCTGCGCGCGGTTCCTGCGCCGGTGCGCCCCGCCGCGTTCTGAGGCGCGCGCGTCATCGGAGGGCGTGCGGCGGTGGTTGGATGAGAGGAATGGACCCCCGCCTCGAGCGCGTGCTGTTCGTGCACGCGCACCCCGATGACGAGACGCTCTCGACCGGCGCCGCGATCGCGACCGTCGCCGCGGGCGGCGGCGACGCGGTCGTCGTGACGTTCACCCTCGGCGAGCGCGGCGAGGTGCGCGCCGAGCGCCAGCCCGACGTCGACCAGGTCGGCGTCGGCGAGGTGCGTCGGCAGGAGCTCGATCAGGCGCTCCGCGCGCTCGGCGCGCGCGGCCGCCGCATCCACGGGTGGGACGACTCCGGCATGTCATGGATCCGCAGCGGTGTCGCGGGCCCCGCGCCCGACGCGCCGCCCACCGCGATGGGCATGGCCGACCCCGACGACCTCGCGGATGCGCTCGGCGTCGTCATCGAGGAGACCGACCCGACGGCGATGGTCACCTACGACGCCGACGGCGGCTACGGCCACCCGGACCACGTGGCCGCGCACCGCGCATCCGTCATCGTCGCCCGCCGCTACGACCTGCCGCTCTACGTGCGCACCGACCGGCCCGCCGACGTCGCCTTCCCGCTCGAGCCCGTGCGCCAGCGCGTGCTCGACGCGCTCGCCGCGCACCGCTCGCAGCTCACCGTCGAGGGCGACGACGTCGTGCACGTCGGGGGCCAGCGCCGGCCGCTCGATGCGGTCGAGCACTACCGGCTGATCGAGACCCGGCCGGCGCGCCGCACCCGCTGGCTGCTGCGCGCCGGCGCGCTGCTCGCGGGCATCGTCATCGGCGTCGTCGGCACCTTCTCGCACCAGCAGGTGCCGTGGGGCATCCTGCTGTCGCTCGTCGCCGCCGTCGGCTTCATCGGCGGCGTGCGCGCGGCATCCGGCTCCCGGCCCATGACGATCGCGGCGGTGCTCGGCGTGGTGGGCGTGATCGCGCTCATCGCGATCGACCCGCTCGGCCGCGGCACGTTCGGCACCGAGCGCGCGCTCGTGCCGACGAACCTGCCCGGCTGGCTCTGGACCATCGTGCCGGCCGTCGCATCGCTGCTCGCCCTGGCGTGGCCGGACGCCGAGGCCACGCGCCGGATTAGGATGGCAGCGATGAGCCAGGCGCAGCAGCGCCGGCCGGACACCGAGCCGACGGAAGGGGACCGGCAGTGACCTATGTGATCGCGCTCCCGTGCGTCGACGTCAAGGATCGCGCCTGCGTCGACGAGTGCCCCGTCGACTGCATCTACGAGGGGGAGCGGATGCTGTACATCCACCCCGACGAGTGCGTCGACTGCGGCGCGTGCGAGCCGGTGTGCCCGGTCGAGGCGATCTTCTACGAGGACGACACGCCGGAGGAGTGGGCCGAGTACTACGAGGCCAACGTGCACTTCTTCGACGAGATCGGCTCGCCCGGCGGGGCCGCGAAGGTGGGCGTCATCAAGCACGACCACCCGATCGTGGCCGCGCTGCCGCCGCAGGCCTGAGCCGCGGCCGAGCCGATGCTCCGCCTGCCCGACTTCCCCTGGGACACCCTCGCCGACGCCAAGGCGCTCGCGAGCGCGCACCCCGGCGGCCTCGTCGACCTGAGCGTCGGCTCGCCGGTCGACCCGACGCCCAAGCTGCTGCAGCGGGCGCTGCGCGAGGCGACCGACGCGCACGGCTACCCGACGAACTGGGGCACGCCCGAGGCGCGCCGGGCGATCGTCGAGTGGTTCGCCCGCGTGCGCGGCGTGCCGGGCCTGACCGACGAGAGCGTGCTCGTGACGGTCGGCTCGAAGGAGCTCGTCGCCGGACTCCCGCAGCAGCTCGGCCTCGGCCCGGGCGACGCGGTCGTGCACCCGGCCGTCGCCTACCCGACCTACGACATCGGCGCGCGGATGGCCGGCGCGACGCCGGTGCCCGCCGACGACCCAGGCGCCTGGCCCGAGTCGACGAGGCTCGTGTGGCTCAACTCGCCGTCGAACCCGACCGGAGCGGTGCTGGGCGTGGATGCGCTGCGGCGCGTCGTGCGCGCGGCGCGCGAGCGGGGCGTCGTGGTGGCGAGCGACGAGTGCTACGCGCTGCTGCCCTGGGAGGTCGACGAGGCGCCCTCGATCCTCGATCCGCGCGTCACCGACGGCGACCTGTCGGGCCTCATCGCCGTCTACTCGCTCAGCAAGCAGTCCAACCTCGCCGGCTACCGCGCCGCGTTCATCGCCGGCGACGCGGCGGTCGTGCAGCGGGTGCTCGCGGTGCGCAAGCACCTCGGCCTCATGGCGCCGAGCCCCGTGCAGCACGCGCTCGCGGTCGCGCTCGGCGATGCGAGCCACGTCGACGAGCAGCGCGAGCGCTACCGGGCGCGGCGCGCGCTGCTGCTGCCGGCGCTCCGCGAGCGCGGCTTCGCGGTCGAGTCGGAGGCGGGCCTGTACCTGTGGGCGACCGACGGCACGGATGCGCTCGCGCAGGTCGACGCGCTCGCGCGGCTGGGGATCCTGGTCGCCCCGGGCACCTTCTACGGCGACGCGACCCACGTGCGGGTCGCGCTCACCGCATCCGACGACGACATCGCGGAGGCCGCGGCGCGCCTGCGCGGCTGAGCCCCGGCGGCGTGGGAGGGCGCCGCCGGAGGGCGGGTAGGCTGTCCTGGTGACGACCGAGGACACCGCAACCAGCCCTGCCATCTCGACGCGGGCGAGCGACGCCGGCTCCGCCGCTGGCCGCAGCGTGACGCTCCAGCACGACGGCCGCTCCACCGAGCTGCAGGTGCTCGAGGCCTCGGACGGCCGCTCCGCGATCGACGTGTCGAAGCTCACGCGCGACACCGGCCTCACGGCCCTCGACTACGGCTTCGTCAACACCTCCGCCACCCGCTCGTCGATCACCTACATCGACGGCGACGAGGGCATCCTGCGCTACCGCGGCTACCCGATCGAGGAGCTCGCCGAGCAGAAGACGTTCCTCGACGTCGCGCACCTGCTCATCTACGGCGAGCTGCCGAGCGAGGACGAGCTGGCCGGCTTCGACCAGCGCGTGCGCCGCCACACGCTGCTGCACGAGGACCTGCGCCGCTTCTTCGACGCGCTGCCGCGCGACGCGCACCCGATGAGCGCGCTCTCGAGCGCCGTGAGCGCCCTGTCGACGTACTACGAGCACGACCACGACCCGCGCGACGCCGACAAGGTCGACAAGCAGACCATCCGGCTGCTCGCGAAGATGCCGGTCATCGCCGCGTACGCGCACAAGAAGTCGATCGGGCAGGCGTTCCTCTACCCCGACAACTCGCTCTCGTTCGTCGAGAACTACCTCAAGCTCAACTTCGGCATCCAGGCCGAGGAGTACATCCAGAACCCGGTGATGGTGCGCGCGCTCGAGCGGCTGCTCATCCTGCACGCCGACCACGAGCAGAACGCGTCGACGTCGACCGTGCGGCTCGTCGGCTCGACCGACGCCAACCTGTTCGCCTCGGTCTCGGCCGGCATCCACGCGCTCTCGGGCCCGCTGCACGGCGGCGCGAACGAGGCGGTGCTCGCGATGCTGCGCGGCATCCGCGACTCCGGCGACGGCGTCGAGCGCTTCGTCGAGCGCGTGAAGCGCAAGGAGCAGGGCGTGAAGCTCATGGGCTTCGGGCACCGCGTCTACAAGAACTACGACCCGCGCGCGAAGCTCGTCAAGGCGTCCGCCGAGGAGGTGCTCGCGCAGCTCGGCGTGCGCGACCCGCTGCTCGACATCGCGCAGGAGCTCGAGCAGGTCGCGCTCGCCGACGACTACTTCAAGGAGCGCAAGCTCTACCCGAACGTCGACTTCTACACGGGCGTCATCTACAAGGCGATGGGCTTCCCGGAGCGCATGTTCACGGTGCTGTTCGCCATCGGCCGCCTGCCCGGCTGGATCGCGCACTGGCGCGAGATGATGCTCGACCCGCAGACGAAGATCGGCCGCCCGCAGCAGCTGTACGTCGGCCCCACCGAGCGCCACATCTGACCCACCCCGGCCTGCGGCCCCGCCGCTCGCCCCCGTGCCGCCTGCGCGGCTGACCCGGAGCATCCATGACCAGCACCACGCAGGCGACGCCCACCGGCGCCGTCGACCGCTTCTTCAAGATCTCCGAGCGCGGCTCGAGCGTCTCGCAGGAGATCCGCGGCGGCCTCGTCACGTTCTTCGCGATGGCGTACATCATCGTGCTGAACCCGCTCATCATCGGCGGGTTCTCGGCCGACCAGGCGGCGACCGACGTCGAGGGCGGATGGCTCCCCAACGGCCAGGTCGCGGCCGTCACGGCGCTCGTGGGCGGCCTGATGACGCTCGCGATGGGGCTCATCGCCAACGTGCCCTTCGGCCTCGCGGCGGGCCTCGGCATCAACTCGTTCCTCGCCTTCGGGCTCGTGGGCGAGCTGACGTGGCCGGAGGCGATGGGCCTCGTGGCTCTCAACGGCCTCATCATCGTGCTGCTCGCCGCGACCGGCCTGAGGCGGATGATCTTCGACGCCGTGCCCTCGGCGCTCAAGAGCGCGATCGCGGTCGGCATCGGCCTCTTCATCGCCTTCATCGGCTTCGTCGACTCGGGCTTCGTGCGCTCGACCGGCATCGCCGCCCCGCCCGTGCAGCTCGGCGACGGCGGCTCGATCACGTCGCTGCCGACCGCGACGTTCGTCATCGGCGTGGTGCTCATGGGCATCCTCATGGCGCTGCGCGTCAAGGGCGCGCTGCTCATCGGCATCGTCGCGACCACGGTCATCGCGATCGTGCTCGAGTCGATCTTCCGCGTCGGCCCGTCGCTCGGCCAGGACCCCGACGCGTGGAACCTCAACGCCCCGGCGCTGCCGACGAGCATCGTCGCGCTGCCCGACCTCTCGCTCGTCGGTCAGGTCTCGTTCGGCTCGTTCGAGCGGATCGGCATGCTCGCGACGACGATGTTCATCTTCACGCTGCTGTTCCTCAACTTCTTCGACGCGATGGGCACCATGACGGGCCTCGCGCGCCAGGCGGGCATCGCGACGCCCGACGGCCAGTTCCCGGGCCTCAAGCGCGCCCTCGTGGTCGAGGGCGTCGGCGCGATCGCGGGCGGCGGCGCGAGCGCGTCGTCGAACACGGTCTTCGTCGACTCGGCCGCCGGCATCGGCGAGGGCGCCCGCACCGGGCTCGCCTCGGTCGTGACCGGCGTGCTGTTCCTGGCCGCGATGTTCCTCACGCCGCTCACGCAGATCGTGCCGCTCGAGGTCGCGGCCGCGACGCTCGTCGTGGTCGGCGCGATGATGATGAGCCAGATCGCCGACATCGACTTCACCGACTTCCGCGTCGCGCTGCCCGCGTTCCTCACGATCGTCGTGATGCCGCTCACCTACAACATCGCCAACGGCATCGGCGTCGGCTTCATCGCGTGGGTGATCATCAACGCCGTCTCCGGGCGCGCGAAGACGATCTCGCCGCTGCTGTGGATCGTCGCGGCGCTCTTCGTCGTGTTCTTCGTGCGCGGCCCGCTGCAGGCGCTCATCGGCTGACGCCGTCGGGCGCCGGCTCAGTGCGCCTTCGAGACCTGCGCCAGCACCTCGGGGCCGCGGCGGTCGAGCGCGGCGCCGCCGAGGCGGATGCCGAGCCATGACGCGAGCCCGCCGATGAGGAGCGCCGCCGCGAGCGCGACCCAGCCGAGCCACGGGATCCACAGCGCGGCCACCGCCGGCAGCAGGAACGGCGCGCCCGCGATGCCGAGCACCGGCAGCGAGAGCGCCACGCCCGCGAGCGACTGCACGCCGCCCGACGAGCCGCGGCCGAGCGGGTTCGAGCCGGGTGGGGGCGCCTCGCCCGGCAGGTAGGCGCCGAGCCACAGCAGCGCTCCGCCGACGAGCCCGTACGTGCCGACGCCGACGGCGAGGCTCGCGGGCAGCACGTCCCAGCGGCCGGCGGCCCAGCACGCGAGCACCGCGGTGATCGCGAGCGCCGGCACGAACACGACCGAGGTGCCGAGCAGCCGGCCCGCGCGGTCGTCGACGCCGCGCACCCCGGCGAGCAGGTGCCACGCGAACGCGCTGCTGTCGTAGGCGACGTCGATCTGCAGCATGCTCGCCGCCACGACCGCCATCAGCAGCGGCAGCAGCGCGATGGGCTCGCGCGGCACCTCGTCGGCGACGAGCTGCAGGCCCGCGATCATCGCGGGCACGATGAGCACCGCGATCACGTTCATGAGGTGCCGCACGTCGCGGCGCCGGTAGCGGATGCTCCTGGCCGCGATCGCGCCGGCCGGGGTGGCGGGGAGCAGGCGGTCGAGCAGGCGCCCCTCGCGCACCCGTCCGCCGCCGCGGAGCACGATCGGGTTCGTCAGCCGCTCCGCGAGCATGCGGCCCCACGCCCACCACGACAGCGCGACCGTGGCGAGGGCGATCGCGAGCTTGGCGGCGGCCTCCGGCCAGGCGCCCGCCGCGACGGCGCGCGGCACGTCGAACACGGCCCCGAGCGGCGTCCACCCGACGACGCGCGACGCATCCGCCACGACCGGCGCCGCGTCGCCCAGCTCGCCGACGCCCGCGGCGAACGACTGCATGCCGAGCGCCGCGGCGGCGATCGCGACGAGCAGCAGCAGCGCCATGACGTCGCGGGCGCGTCGGCTCGCGAGCTGCCGGGCGAGCAGGTCGGCGATCACGCGGGTGATGAGCAGCACCGTGAGCACCGCGACCGGCAGCAGCAGCGCGCCGGCGACGAGCGCCGCCGCCGAGGTCGACCAGACGATGAGGCCGATCGCGACCGCGAGCACCGCGACCGCGCCCCACGGGTCGAGCAGCGAGGCGGCGAGCAGCCCGCGCCGCAGCTGCGGCACGCGCACCGGCAGCAGGCTGAAGCGCTCGGGCGCGAGCGGGTCGCTCGTGCCGACGAGCACGGCGATCGCGGTGAGGCCCACGGTGAGCGCGGCGCCCGCGAGCACGGCGGCGTGCGCGCCGAGCTCGGGCACGAGCACGCGGATCGCGACCGCGCCGAGCGCGCTCGAGCCGAGCAGCGACAGCGCGCCGAGCACGCTGAGCACGAGCGCGACGACCGCCCATGGGCTCTGCCGCAGCGAGCCGACGAGCAGCCGGTACCTCAGCGCGATGCAGAGCGCAGCCACGCGAGCGTCTCCGTCCCGAGCGCCTCGCGGCCCACCAGCTGCACGAAGCGCTGCTGCAGGCTCGTGCCGGCGCGCACCTCGTCGAGCGTGCCGGTCGCGAGGAGGCGCCCCTCGGCGACGACGGCGACGCGGTCGCAGAGCGACTCGACGAGCTCCATCACGTGGCTCGAGAGCACGACCGTGCCGCCGGAGGCGACGAAGCCGCGCAGGATGGCGCGGATCGCCTCGCCGGAGACCGGGTCGACCGACTCGAACGGCTCGTCGAGCACGAGGAGCCGCGGGGCGTGGATGAGCGCGCACGCCAGTGCGATCTTCTTGCGCATGCCGGCGGAGTAGTCGGCGACCGCCGTGCCGCCCGTGCCGTCGAGGCCGAGCGCACCGAGCAGGTCGGCCGCGCGGGCGACGACGTCGGCCTCGGGCATGCCGCGCAGCAGCCCCGTATAGCGCAGCAGCTCCGCGCCGGTGAGCCGGTCGAAGAGGTGCACGCCGTCGGGCAGCACGCCCATGATCGCCTTGGCGGCGGCCGGGTCGTGCCAGACGTCGCGCCCCAGCACCGCGGCGCTGCCGTGATCGGGGCGCAGGAGCCCCGTCGCCATCGAGAGGGTCGTCGTCTTGCCGGCGCCGTTCGGCCCGACGAGCCCGAAGAGCGAGCCCTGCGGCACGGCGAGCGTGAGCCCGTCGACCGCGACCTTCTGCCCGAAGCGCTTCGCGAGCTGCTGCAGGTGCAGCGCGGGGACGGGCGCCGCGGCGGGCTCGGCCGCCTCCATCAGTGCAGGGCCGCGTTCAGCTCGACTCCGCGGCCGTCGCGCGCGACGACCTCGACGGCGCCCGAGACCGAGTTGCGGCGGAACAGCAGCCCCGGACGGCCCGAGAGCTCGACCGCCTTCACCGTCTCGCCGCCTGGCTGCACCGTGACCTTGGTGCCCGCGGTGACGTAGAGCCCCGCCTCGACGACCGAGTCGTCGCCGAGCGAGATGCCGACGCCCGCGTTCGCGCCGAGCAGCACGCGCTCGCCGAGCACCACCCGCTCGGTGCCGCCGCCCGAGAGCGTGCCCATGATCGAGGCGCCGCCGCCGATGTCGGTGCCGTCGCCGACGACCACGCCCTGCGAGATGCGGCCCTCGACCATCGAGGCGCCGAGCGTGCCCGCGTTGAAGTTCACGAAGCCCTCGTGCATGACGACGGTGCCGGGCGCGAGGTGCGCTCCCAGGCGGATGCGTGCGGCGTCGCCGATGCGGACGCCCTCGGGCATCACGTAGTCGGTCATGCGCGGGAAGCGGTCGAGCACCTGCACCTGGATGCCCGCGCGCTGCAGCTGCACGCGGTGGGCGGCCGCCCACGCGGGGTCGACGGGGCCGGCGCTCGTCCACGCGACGAGCGGCAGCGCGCCGAAGATGCCGTCGAGGTTGATCGAGTTCGGGCGCACGAGGCGGTGGCTCAGCAGGTGCAGGCGCAGGAAGGCGTCCTCGACCGACGCCGGCGGCGCATCCAGGTCGATCTCCACCAGGCGGTGCTCGACGTCGACGCCGCGCTCGGGGACGGGCCCCGCCTGCTCGGCCAGGCCCTCGGGCGCAGCGGCGCCGTCGGCCGCGCCGAGCGCCGGCGCGGGGTACCAGGCGTCGAGGGTGCGCCCTTCGAAGACGGTGACGAGCGCATGTCCGTGTGCGGGGCGAGCCATGCTCCGAGTCTAGGCTGGAGGCCATGGCCGCTCCCTCGCTCGACCTGTCCGCGACCGCCGTCGACCTCACCCGCCAGCTCTGCGACATCGACTCCGTCTCCGACAACGAGGGACCCCTCGCCGACGCGATCGAGGCGGCCGTGCGCGCGCACCCGCACCTCGACGTGTCGCGCGTCGGCGACACGGTCGTGGCGCGCACGCACCTCGGGCGCGACCGGCGGGTCGTGATCGCCGGGCACATCGACACCGTGCCGATCAACGGCAACGTGCCGGTGCGCGACGTCGAGGTCGACGGGGAGCCGCACCTGTGGGGCCGCGGCACCGTCGACATGAAGGCGGGCGTCGCCGTGCAGCTCAAGCTCGCCGTCGAGCTCGCCGAGCCGAACGTCGACCTCACGTGGATCTGGTACGACCACGAGGAGGTGGGGGAGGACCGGAACGGCCTGCGCCTGCTGGCCGCCGCGCATCCCGAGCTCATGGAGGGCGACTTCGCCATCCTGGGCGAGCCCTCCAACGGCCACATCGAGGGCGGCTGCAACGGCACGCTCCGCGCCGAGATCCGCACGCGGGGCGTGCGCGCGCACTCGGCGCGCTCGTGGGTCGGGCACAACGCCATCCACGACGCCGCCGAGGTGCTGCAGGTGCTGCAGTCGTACCGGCCGCGGTCGATCGAGGTCGAGGGGCTGACGTTCCGCGAGGGCCTGAACGCCGTCATGATCTCCGGCGGCGTCGCGGGCAACGTCATCCCCGACGAGTGCGTCGTGCAGGTCAACTACCGCTTCGCGCCGTCGCGCTCGGTGCAGGAGGCGACCGAGCACGTCGTCGACCTCTTCGAGGGCTTCGACGTGCGCGTCGTCGACGCGGCCGCCGGCGCCCGCCCCGGCCTCGACGCGCCGCTCGCGCAGGAGTTCATCGACGCCGTCGGCGCGACGCCGCAGCCGAAGTACGGCTGGACCGACGTCGCCCGCTTCTCGGCGCTCGGCATCCCGGCCGTCAACTTCGGCCCCGGCGACCCGACGAAGGCGCACGCCGACGACGAGTCGGTGCCGGTCGCGCAGATCGTCGCGACCGAGGAGAGCCTCCGCACGTGGCTCTCGCGGGCCTGACCGACCGGGGCGCCCGCCTCGCCGAGCGCTGGTGGCTGTGGCCGCTCGCGCTCTGGCTCGTCTCGCGGCTCGTGAGCACGGCGTTCCTCGGCGCCTTCGCGGGCGTGCAGGGGCGCTCGTTCTGGACGCCCGCGGGCCCGGGGCTGCTCGACTACTCGACCATGTGGGACGCCCACTGGTACTACATCGTCGCCATGTCGGGCTACCCGGCCGAGCTGCCGCTCGACGACGACGGGCACGTGGGGGAGAACGCCTGGGCGTTCATGCCGGTCTACCCGATGCTCGCGCGCGCGATCATGGCGCTCGGGCTGTCGTGGGATGCGGCGGCGGTGCTGCTGTCGGTCGCGGCCTCGGCGGCGTTCGCGCTCGTCGCCTACCGGCTCCTGCGGGAGATCGCGCCGGGCCGCGAGCGGTTCGCGCTCGCGCTCGTGCTGCTGTCGCCCGTCGCGCCCGTGCTGCAGCTCGGCTACGCCGAGTCGCTCTTCCTGCTGCTGCTCGCGGGCGCGCTGCTCGCGTGGCGGCTGCGCGCGTGGGAGTGGCTGTGGGTGCTGGTGCCGATCATGTCGCTCACGCGCCCGGGCGGGCTCGCGTTCGCGCTCGCGCTCGGGCTGTGGTTCCTCGTGCGCTGGGCGCGCGAGCGCGATGCGTTCCCACCGAGGGAGCGGTGGATGCTCGTGGCGCTCGGGGCGTGGAGCGCGCTGTGGGGCTTCGGCTGGCTCATCGCGTGCACCGTGGTCACCGGCAGCATCGACTCCTACCTCGAGACCGAGCTCAGCTGGCGGTCGGCGTACATCGGCCGGCAGGAGCTCGTGCCGTTCACGCCGTGGCCGATCGGGCTCGAGTGGTGGTTCGGGCCGTGGTGGCCCGTGTGGCTCGTCGGCATCGTCGCGGCGGCGGTCGCGCTGCTCGCCGGCCCCTGGGCGCGCGGCGTCGCGCTCGAGGGGCGGCTCTGGACGATCGCGTACCTCGTCTACCTCGCCGCGGTCTGGTTCCCGCAGTCGTCGACGTGGCGGCTGCTGCTGCCGATCTTCCCCGCCGCGGCGATCGTCGCGGCGCTTCGGCCGGGATGGGCGCGGGCGCTCGTGCTCGCCGCGTCGATCGCGCTGCAGCCGGTGTGGATCTGGTTCTGCTGGCACCACATCGCCCCGGACTGGAGCGTGCCGTAGGGCGCACGGCCATGCGCTGCGCCTGCCGGAACTGTCAGCGGGACATGAGACAATAGAGCCACGAGAACTGAAGGGGGAGCCGCATGGCCGCCATGAAACCACGCACCGGCGATGGACCGCTCGAGGCCGTCAAGGAGGGCCGGCTCATCGTCGTCCGCGTCCCGCTCGAGGGCGGAGGCCGGCTGGTCGTCTCCGTGAACGACGAGGAGGCCGCCGCGCTCCACAGGGCGCTGGGCGAGGTCGTCGTCTCCGCATGACACCGGCGGGCCGCTGAGCCCGACAGCTGAAGGGGCCGATCCACTGGCGGATCGGCCCCTTCGCCGTCGGTGCGGCGAGGCTCAGCGGGTGGGCTCGGGGAGCCGCACGATCTGCAGCAGGCCGTCGCCGACGGGCGACACGGCGGCGCGCACGGCGTCGCTCGTCGAGAGCTCCTTCAGCAGCGCCCGCACGTCCGCGACGCTGTCGTCGCGCTGCGCGGGATCGGCGACGCGGCCGCCGAGCAGCGCGTGGGCGACGAGCACCGAGCCGCCCACGCGCACGAGCGCGAGGGCGTGCTCGACGTACTCGAGGATGCCGGCGGTGTCCGCGTCGAGGAAGACGATGTCGTAGCTCGCCTCGTTCATGCGGGGCAGCAGGTCGCGCGCCTTGCCCGTGATGAGCCGCGCGCGCGTGACCGGGATCCCGGCCTGCGAGAACGCGGCGCGCGCGTGCTGCTGGTGGTCGAGCTCGGTGTCGATCGAGGTGAGGGTCGCACCCGGGGCGCCGCGCAGCAGCCACAGGCCGCTCACGCCGGCGCCGGTGCCGACCTCCAGGATGGCGTTCGCCTGCGTCGCCGCGGCGACGGCGGCGAGCTGCGCCCCGACGCTGGGCGCGACGGCGGTGATGCCGAGCTCGCCGGAGGCGTCTCGTGCTGCGGTGAGCACCTCGTCCTCGGCGGCGAGGTCGTCGAGGTACTTGGCGATGAGCGATGGTGTCTGCACGGTTCCTCCGCCCGCGAGCCTACCGAGCCCGGCGCATCCGGCGCCCCGCGGCTCGCCGCCCGGAGGCGCACCCGTGCGGCTCGACTACCCTGGAGGGGTGTCCTTCGCCGGCATCACCCTCGACAAGCTGCTGCTCATCGCGCTGCTCGCGGCCTTCCTCATCGGCCCCGAGCGGCTGCCCGCGCTCGCCGAGAAGCTCGGCGCCCTCGTGCGTGGCCTGCGCGACCTCGCGGGCGGCGCGAAGGAGCGGATGCGCGAGGAGATGGGGCCGGAGTTCGACGAGGTCGACTGGCAGAAGCTCGACCCGCGGCAGTACGACCCGCGCCGCATCGTGATGGAGGCGCTGCGCGACCCGCCCGAGGACTTCGCGAGCGCGTCGGCGAAGGCGTCGGTCGCGACCGTGACGGGCCTGCCCGCACGACCGTCGGGCCCGATGCGGTTCGACGACGAGGCGACCTAGCCCGAGACCGGGCTCACGCGGGGGCGAGCGGCAGGCTGCGGCGGGCGATCGGCCGGGTGCCGCGGAGCGCCTCCGCGAGCGCGATGACCGCGGCGGCCGCCGGGTCGGTCGGCTCGGCAGCGACGACCGGTGCGCCCGCGTCGCCGCCGGCGCGCAGCGCGACCGACAGCGGGATGCGCGCGAGCAGCGGCACGCCGAGCCGCCTGGCGGCCTCGTCGCCGCCACCCGCGCCGAAGAGCTCGAGGATCGAGCCGTCGGGCTGCGCGAGCCCCGCCATGTTCTCGACGACGCCCAGCACCCGCTGCCCGGTCTGCCGCGCCACCTCTGCGGCGCGCTCGGCGACGTCGGCCGCCGCGCGCTGCGGGGTCGTCACGACCAGCACCTCCGCGTGCGGCAGCAGCTGGCCGAGCGAGATCGCCACGTCGCCGGTGCCCGGCGGCATGTCGATGAGCAGCACGTCGAGGTCGCCCCACCAGACGTCGGCGAGGAACTGCTGCAGCGTGCGATGCAGCATCGGCCCGCGCCACGACACGGAGCGGTTGCCGTCGACGAACATGCCGATCGAGACGAGCCGCACGCCGTGCGCCTCCGGCGGCATCATCATGTCGCCGACGCGCGTGGGCCGGGCGTCGGTGCCGAGCAGCGCCGGGATCGAGTAGCCGTGCACGTCGGCGTCGATCACGCCGACCGAGAGCCCGCGCGCCGCGAGCGCGACGGCGAGGTTGGCCGTGACGGTCGACTTCCCCACGCCGCCCTTGCCGCTCGCGACGGCGATGATGCGCGTCAGGGTGCCGGGGCCCAGCTGCGCCGGGCGCGAGCCGCGCAGCCGCTCGACGAGGGCCTGCCGCACGGCGGGCGCCATGACGCCGACCTCGACCTCCACGCGCTCGACGCCCGGCACCGACGCGGCCGCCTGCCGCACATCCGCCTGGATCCGGTCGGCAGCCGGGCACGCGGCCACCGTGAGCTCGAGCCGGATGCGCGCGACCGGGCCGTCGAGGACGGCCTCGGGGATCATGTCGAGCTCGACGAGCGGCCGCCGGATCTCGGGGTCGACGACCGTCGAGAGCGCCCGGGCGAGCGCAGGGTCGATCGTCACTGCGGGGCGCGCCGCTCGTCGAGGTCGTCGACGAACGACTTCAGCTCGGCGCGGATGAACTCGCGCGTGGCCATGTCGCGCATCGCCATGCGCAGCGCCACGACCTCGCGGGCGAGGTACTCGGTGTCGTTGAGGTTGCGCTCGGCGCGCAGGCGGTCCTGCTCGATCTGCACGCGGTCGCGGTCGTCCTGCCGGTTCTGCGCGAGCAGCAGCAGGGGAGCGGCGTAGGAGGCCTGCAGGCTGAGCACGAGGGTCAGCAGCGGGAAGCCCTGATCCTGCGGGTCGAACTGCGCCTCGGGCGGCATGAGCGAGTTGTAGCCGAGCCAGAAGGTGACGAAGATCGTCATCCCGATGAGGAACGCGGGCGTGCCCATCGCGCGCGCGAACGACTCGGTGAAGCGGCCGAAGCGGTCCTTCGACTCGGGCATGCGGATGCCGCGGCGCGACTTCGGGCGCGCGAACCGGTCGTCGCGCTCAGCCACGCGGCGCCTCCTCCTGCGCGCGCCAGTCCTCGGGCAGCAGGTGGTCGAGCACGTCGTCGATCGTCACGACGCCCACGAGCCGCCCGGCCGGGTCGACGACGGGCACCGACACGAGGTTGTAGGCGGCGAGCTGGCGCGTGACCTCGGCGGCGGAGGTGGAGGACAGCACGGGCTCGATCTGGTCGTCGAGCAGCGTGCCGACGCGCTCGTTCGGCGGGTAGCGCAGCAGGCGCTGGAAGTGCACCATGCCGAGGAAGCGGCCGGTCGGCGCCTCGTACGGCGGCAGCGTGACGCAGATGGCGGCGGCGAGCGCCGGCGCGACCTCGTGGCGGCGGATGAGCGCGAGGGCCTCGGCGACGGTGGCGTCGGAGGCGAGGATGATGGGCTCGGTCGTCATGAGCCCGCCCGCGGTGTCGGCGCCGAACGCGAGCAGCATGCGCACGTCCTCCGCCTCCTCGGGGTCCATGAGCTCGAGGAGCGTCTCGCCGCGGTCGGCGGGCATGTGCGCGATGAGGTCGGCGGCGTCGTCCGGCTCCATCTGGTCGAGCACGTCGGCGGCGCGGTCGTCCTCGAGCGCGTTGAGGATCTGGATCTGCCGATCCTCGTGCATCTCCTCGAGGATGTCGGCGAGCCGGTCGTCCGAGAGGTCCTCGGCGACCTCCATCATGCGCTGCTGCGGCAGGTCGAGCATCGCCGACGCGGCGTCGGCCGCGGGCAGCTCCTCGAGCGAGGCGAGCAGGTGCTCGGTGTCGTGCTCGGCGCCCGGCTCGTGCTGCACCTCGTGCCAGCGCGCGAGCGCCGTCGGGCCCTTGCCGAACGGGCCGGTCTTCGGCTTGCGCAGGAAGAGCTCGTCGACCTCCCACTCGCCGGGCCCGCGCTCGGCGATCGAGAGGTCCTCGAGCGTCGCGCCCGAGCCGTCGCGCAGGCGCACCTGGCGCCCGAGCACGTCGGCGAGCAGCAGGCGCTCGCCGCCGCGCTGGCGGAAGCGGCGGTCGCTGATGGCGGAGGCGATGAGCTGCCCGCCGCCGATCGACAGCAGCCGGCCGATCGAGAGGAAGACCTTCTGGCGGCTCGTGTCCTCGACGACGAGGCCGACGACGCGCGGGGAGGCATCCTGCCGCGGCACCGTCACCACATCGCGCACCTTGCCGATCCGCTCCCCGGCGGGGTCGAAGACGCCCGCGCCGGCGAGGCGCGCGACGAAGACGGTGGGTGCGCTCATGCCGTCCAACGTACCGCGCGCGGTGACGCCGACAGCGAACCGGACCGGGCCGCGCGGGACGGGCGTGGGAGACTGGGAAGGTGAGCATGTTCCAGGGAGCAGCGCGCGGAGACCAGCAGCTGCCGCGCGGCGTGGTCGTGGCGTCGTTCGAGACGTACGAGCAGGCGCAGGCGGCGATCGCGAAGGTGTCGGGCGCCGACGCCGACCTCGCGGGCCTCGCCATCGTCGGCAACGACCTGAAGATCGTCGAGCGCATCACCGGCCGCCTCACCTGGGGCAAGGTCGCCGGCGCGGGCGCGCTGCGGGGCCTCGGCTTCGGCGCGTTCATCGGCCTCGTCTACATGCTCTTCGTGCCCGAGGCGATCAGCTCGGTGCTGCTGTTCCCGCTCCTCGGCCTCGCCTTCGGCATCCTGCTCGGCGTGCTCTCGCACGCGATGACGCGGCGCAAGCGCGACTACGCCTCGGTGCAGCAGGTGCTCGCGGGCCGCTACGACGTGATGGCGCCGCAGCAGACCGCAGGCAAGGCCATGCACATCATCGGGCAGCGCGGCACGCCGGTGCCGATCGAGGAGCCCGAGGCCGCGCCGACCGCGCAGCAGCCGGCAGCGCCGCCGATGCCCGAGCAGCTGCCGCCGCCGAGCGCCTCGACCCCGCCCGAGCAGCCCTCAGACGAGCGCCGCTGAGCTGCGCGCCGCCTCGCGCACCGCGTCGGTGACGAGGTCGAGCAGCGGCGAGGCGAGGTTCCAGCGCTGCCAGTGCAGCGGCACCTCGATGCCGTCGTCGGCGAGCTGCACGAGCGAGCCGTCGGCGACGCCCGCCTCGTACTGGCCCGGCAGCAGCATGCCCCAGCCCAGGCCCATCCGGATCGCCTCGGCGTACTCGGCCGAGGCGCTGATGATGTGGCGCGGCGCCTCGGCGCGGGCGCCGTGGCGCCGCGCGAAGGCCGCCTGCAGCGTGTCGTGCAGGTCGAAGTCGACGATCGGCGCGCGCTCGAGGGCACTCCGCGTCGGCCCGTCCGCGAACCAGCGCTCGGCGAAGGCGCGCTCGGCGACGGCGACGTAGCGCATCCGGCCGAGCGGGCTCGAGACGCAGCCCGCGACGGGCGTGCGCTGCGAGGTCACCGCGGCCATGACCGAGCCCTGCTCGAGCAGCTGCGCGGTGCGCTCCTGATCCTCGCGGCGGATGTCGAAGGTCACGTCGCGCTGGGCGGCGACCGCGCCGAGCGCCGGCAGGAACCACGTGATGAGCGAGTCGGCGTTGACCGCGAGCGGGATGCGGGGAGCGGCGGCCTCCTCGCCGAGCGCGACGCGGGTGTCGTGCTCGAGGAGCGCCAGCTGCCGCGCGAGGCGCACGAGCGGCTCGCCGGCCTCGGTCGCCCGCACCGGCTTCGTGCGGCGCAGCACGACGCGGCCGACCCGCTGCTCGATGGCGCGGATGCGCTGGCTCACGGCGCTCGGGGTGATGCCGAGCTGCGCGGCGGCTCGGTCGAGCGTGCCGGCGTCGACGGCCGCCGCGAGCGTGCGCAGCTGATCGAGGGGCAGGTCCACGGCTCGATCGTAGATGAAGCGCAGCTTCCGATGCTGCAGGATCCTTCGCTGGTCTGCAGGTCAAGGCGCGCATAGCCTCGAGCACGTGGATCAGCAGCTCATCGCCCTCGCCTCGGGGCTCGGCGCCTCGCTCGGGCTCATCATCGCCATCGGTGCGCAGAACGTGCACGTGCTGCGGCAGGGCATGCGCCGCGAGCACGTCGGGCTCGTGATCGCGATCTGCGCGGTGTCGGATGCGCTGCTCGAGACCGCGGGCGTCGCGGGCCTCGGTGCGGTGATCTCGGGCATCCCGTGGCTCGAGGCGGTCGCCCGGTGGGGCGGCGCGCTCTTCCTGCTCGTCTACGCGGCGCTCGCCGCGCGCCGCGCGTGGCGCGGCGACGACCGGCTCGAGCTCGCGCCGGAGCCCGTCGGGGAGGGAGAGGCGGCACCGGGCGCGCCCGCCGGCACCGCGGTCGCCCGTCGCTCGGCATCGGCGCTGTCGGTCGCGGGCACGACGCTCGCCATCACCTGGCTCAACCCGCACGTGTACCTCGACACCGTGGTGCTGCTCGGCTCCGTCTCGACCGGGTTCGCCGAAGACCGCTGGTGGTTCCTCGCCGGCTCGATCGCGGGCTCGGTCGTCTGGTTCACGGCGCTCGGCCTCGGCGCGCGCCTGCTCGCCCCCGTGCTCCGCACCCGGCGCGCGTGGCGCATCCTCGACGCCGGCATCGCGGCCGTCATGCTCGCGATCGCCATCGCCCTCGTCGCGGGCTGAGCGTCAGCGCTCGCGCACCCGACGCATCCACGCCTCCACCTCGTCGGCGGTGCGGGGGATCGCGCCCGAGAGGTTCCGGGCGCCGTCGGCGGTGACGACGATGTCGTCCTCGATGCGCACGCCGATGCCGCGCAGCTCCTCCGGCACGGTGAGGTCGTCGGCCTGGAAGTAGAGGCCCGGCTCGATCGTGAAGACCATCCCCTCGCGAACGACGCCGTCGTGGTAGAAGTCGCGGCGGGCGGCGGCGCAGTCGTGCACGTCGAGGCCGAGGTGGTGGCTCGTGCCGTGCACCATCCAGCGGCGGTGCAGCTGCTGGTCGGGCTCGAGGCTCTGCTCGGCCGGGATCGGCAGCAGGCCCCACTCGGCGGTGCGGCGGGCGATGACCTCCATCGCGGCGGCGTGCACCTCCTTGAAGACGATGCCCGGCCGCACGATCGCGAACGCCGCGTCGGCCGCCTCGAGCACCGCGTCGTAGACCTTGCGCTGCAGCTCGGTGAACTCGCCCGAGATGGGCAGCGTGCGCGTGATGTCGGCGGTGTAGAGGCTGTCGACCTCGACGCCCGCGTCGAGCAGGATGAGGTCGCCCTCGCGCACCCGGCCGTCGTTGCGCGTCCAGTGCAGGTAGCAGGCGTGGTGGCCGGAGGCGGCGATCGTGTCGTAGCCGACCGCGTTGCCGTCGAGCCGCGCGCGGCGGTGGAAGGCGCCCTCCACGACGCGCTCGCCGCGCTCGTGCCGGGTCGCCTCGGCGAGGTCGGCGATCACGTCGTCGAAGCCGCGCGCGGTCGCGTCGACCGCGGCCTGCACCTCGGCGATCTCGTGCGCGTCCTTCACGAGCCGCAGCTCCGACAGGTCGCGCGCGAGCACGTCGCCGTCGGGGTTCGCGCCCGCGACCATAGCCTCGACCGCGGCGTCGGCGCCGGTGACGACCAGCGCATCCGCCTCGCCCCCGGCCTCGAGCGCGCCCGCGAGGCCGTCGAGGTCGGCGACGCGGAGGCCCAGCTCCGCGGCGACGTGGTCGAGCGACGGGCGCGGGCCGACCCAGAACTCGCCGATCGCGGGGTTGGCGTAGAACTCGGTCGTGCCGCGGCCGGCGGGCCCGCGGAAGTAGAGGGTCGCCTCGTGGCCGTCGCCCGCGGGCTCGAGCACGAGCACCGAGTCGGGCTCGGCGTCGGAGCCCCAGCCGGTGAGGTAGGTGAAGTCGGGGTGCGGCCGGAACGGGTAGTCGGTGTCGTTCGAGCGCACCTTGAGCCCGCCCGCGGGGATCACGAGGCGCCCGCCCGGGTGCATCGCCGAGATGCGCGCCCGGCGCTCGGCGGCGGGGGCGGCGGATGCGCGCGGCGCGGGCGTCGTCGCCTCGCGCTCGGCCCAGCCGGTCTGCACCTGCTCGGTGAACGCCGACCCCGTCGGCGTGGTGGAACGGTTGGTCGTGCCCTGCATCGTCGTCGACTCGCTCATGGGCCCCATCATCCCACCGCCGAGGAGGCTCGCAGGCCCGCGATCTAGACTGCCCCGATGCGCGTGCCGGCACCGATCGACCTCAGCGGGATCGACCCGATCGCGCCCGAGGAGGTGCGCGTCTGGGCGCGCGACTACGCCTTCGCGGCGCACATGCACGTGCGCTCCGCGCTCGACCCGTCGCCGCCGCGGCTCACAGGGATGCCGGGCGCGCGCGTGCACGCGGTGCTCATCCCCGGCGTCGTCGAGACGTGGCGCTTCATGGAGCCGCTCGCGAAGCGGCTCGTGCACGCCGGGCACGCGGTGCACTTCGTGCCCGACCTCGGCCGCAACCTGCGCCCGGTGCTCGAGTCGGCGCCCGTCGTCGGGGCGGTCGTCGATCGCGTCGCCGCCGCCCACCCGCACGCGCGCATCGTGCTCGTCGGCCACTCGAAGGGCGGCCTGATCGGCAAGCGCGTGCTCGTCGACCGCGCGCTCGACGCGGCCCAGGCGCAGCCGGCCGGGCTCGTGGCGCTCGCCACGCCGTTCGCCGGCTCGTCGCGCGCCAGGCTGCTGCCCGGCGGCTACATCCGCGAGTTCGACCCGTCGAACGCGATGCTCGCCGCGCTCGCGGCCGAGCGCAGCGCCGACGCCCGCATCCGCGTCGTGCTGCCGCGCATCGACCCGCACGTGCCGCAGAACCGCGTGCCCGACGGCATGCGCGGCGTGCGCCTCGAGGCCGCCGGGCACTTCCGGCCGCTCGCGACCCGGGAGGCGGCGGATGCGGTGCTCGCGGCGATCGCGGAGCTCACGGGCGAGCCGGCCGCGTCGCCCGCGTCCCCGGCTCAGCCGCGGTAGCGCAGCTGCACGAGCACCGGCCGGTGGTCGGTGCCCACGTCGTCGAGCCCCGTCAGCACGCGTGCGGCGACCGGCTCCCAGTCGGGCGTCGCCACCACGTGGTCGATCTGCGCGCCCAGCCACGGCGGCGCCCACGTCGGCC
Source organism: Agrococcus sp. SCSIO52902 (assembly GCF_022983135.1). Taxonomy (GTDB): domain Bacteria; phylum Actinomycetota; class Actinomycetes; order Actinomycetales; family Microbacteriaceae; genus Agrococcus; species Agrococcus sediminis. The sequence continues at coordinate 100,279 of NZ_CP095269.1, read as the reverse complement.
ACGAGCCGACCGCACCCGCGCCCACGGCGCTCGCGGCGTCGCGGCACGTGCCGAGGTCGCCGTCGTCGGTGCGCGTCGACCACCAGTGGTCGAGGGTCGAGTTGAAGTCGCCGGCCATCACGACCGAGTCGGAGCCGTCGCACAAGCCCGCGACGAAGTCGAGGTCGGCGCGCCAGTTGCGCATCTGCTGCGGCACCGGTGCGACCGGATGGGCCGACACGAGCACCGGCCCGTCGCCGTCGTCGGGCCGCGCCACGACGGTCGGCAGCGTGCGCGTGCCGCCGACCGTCAGGTCGGTCGTGTACTCGCCGAGGGCGGCCGAGATGAGCAGCGTCGTGTTGAGCGCGCCGTAGCTGGGGGAGTAGTCGGTGGTGTGCACCCAGAACGGGTTGGCGCGCGCGCCGAGCAGCTCGGCCACCTCGACGCCCAGCGGCAGCGTCGTCTCGGGCAGCATCACCGCATCCGCCCCCGTCTCGTCGATGACGCGCGCGATCTCCTCGGCGCCGGGCTCGTCGCCGAGGGTGTTCCAGGTGAGCACGATGAGGTCGTCGGAGGCGCGGTCGAGCACCTGCCCGTCGTCGAGGCCGCGCGAGGCGTGGATGCCGCCCGAGACGAGCGCGAACACGAGCAGCATCGACACGACGCCGAGCACGAAGGGCCGCACGCGCCGCCAGCCGACGAAGGCGAGCGCGACGACCGCGAGCACGAGCGCGATGCCGATGACGCCCACCCGCATCGACACGACCTGCGCCACGACCGGCGCCTGCTCGAGCCCGAGCGCCTGCGGCCACGCGGCCACCGCGAGGCACGCGGCGATCACGAGGGCGAGCAGCCAGCCGAGGATCACGAGCATCACGGCGAGCGTAGTCTTCCAGGGTGGAGCACGACTGGGAGGGCATCGGCCCCATCGACCTGCACGCGCACTCGCGCGAGTCGGACGGCACGGATGCGCCGGGCGACGTCGTGCGGGCGGCCGCGGCGGCCGGCCTCGGTGCCGTCGCCCTCACCGACCACGACACGGTCGCAGGCTGGGCCGAGGCCGCGGTCGCGGCGATCGAGAGCGGCATCGTGCTCATCCCTGGCGTCGAGTTCTCGGCGCAGATCGGGCCGGCGAGCGTGCACGTGCTCGGCTACCTGCTCGACCCGGAGGCGGAGGCGTTCATCGGCGAGCGCGAGCGCATCCGGCTCGAGCGCGTCGAGCGGGCCGAGCGCATGGTGCACGCGATCGGCCAGGACTACCCGCTGACGTGGCAGCACGTCGAGGAGCACTCCGCGCCCGGCGCCACGATCGGCCGCCCCCACATCGCCGACGCGCTCGTCACGCTCGGCATCGTCGCCGACCGGTCGGCCGCGTTCGAGGGCATCCTGCACTGGCAGGGCGGCTACTACCAGCCGCACCACGCGCCGGCGCCCGAGGAGGCGATCGGCATCATCAAGGACGCGGGCGGCGTCGCCGTGCTCGCGCACCCGGCGGCGCGCGGGCGTGCGGTGATGCGGATGGGCTCGCTCGGCGACCTGGTCGGCGCCGGCCTCGACGGCGTCGAGGTGTGGCACCGCGACAACGACGAGCCCTCCCGGCGGCAGCTGCTCGCCGACGCCGAGCGGCTGTCGCTGCTCGTCACGGGCTCGAGCGACTACCACGGCGACGGCAAGCCGAACCGGCTGGGGGAGCACACCACCGACCCCGCGGTGCTCGCCGAGATCGTGCGCCGCGCGACCGGCTGGGCCCCCGTCATCCCCGCCTGACCCCCGCCGCGCCCCGCGCCCCGTCGGCAACGCCACAGGCCGAGTGGCGCCTCCGGCGACCGACTGGCGCCTGCGGGCATCGAGTGGCGCCTCCGGCGATCGAGTGGCGCCTGCGGGGATCGAGTGGCGCCTCCGGCGATCGAGTGGCGCTTCCGGTGAGTGACTGGCGCCTCCGGCGATCGACTGGCGAGAGCGCGCGAACAGTCGGCCGCCGCCGCCCGATCGCGGGAGCCGCCGCTCGATCGCACAAGCCGCCACTCAGTCGCGCGGGGCGCCACTCAGTCGCGCGGGGCGCCACTCGATCGCACAACGCGCCACTCGATCGCGGGAGGCGCCACTCGGGGGAGGCGGGGCGCGGGCGGGGCGCACGACGACGGCCGCCCCGCGGAGTGCGGAGCGGCCGTCGAGCGGATGCGCGGTGCGCGGCGGACGGTCAGGCCTGCGCGGGCGGAGGGGTGGCCGAGCCCGAGCGGCTGCGGCGGCGCCGACGGCGCGCCGGGGCGGCGTTGCCGTCGTGGTGCTCGGTGCCGCCGCCGTCGTGCGTGCCGCGTCCCTCGGGCGCGGGCACCGCATCCGTGGTCCTGGGCTGGCCCTCGCCGCCGGAGCGGCCGCGGCCGCCGCGACGACGGCGCGGGCGGTCGCCCTCGGCGCGCTCGCGGCCGGGCGCCTCGGCGCGCGCGCCGGGCGCGACGCCCTCGCGCTTGGCCTCCTTGTTGGGCGGCGTCGCGTGCAGGCGGCCCTTGACGCCGGCCGGGATGTTGAGGTCGCTGTAGAGGTGCGGGCTCGACGAGTAGGTCTCGACCGGCTCGGGGCGCCCGAACTCGAGCGCGCGGTCGATGAGCGCCCACTTGTGCAGGTCGTCCCAGTCGACGAACGTGACGGCGATGCCGGTGCGGCCGGCGCGGCCGGTGCGGCCGACGCGGTGCAGGTAGGCCTTCTCGTCCTCGGGGATCGTGTGGTTGATGACGTGCGTGATGTCGTCGACGTCGATGCCGCGGGCGGCGACGTCGGTCGCGATGAGCACGTCCTTCTTGCCGGCCTTGAACTGCGCCATGGCGCGCTCGCGCGCCTCCTGGCTCATGTCGCCGTGCACGGCGGCCGCCGAGAAGCCGCGGTCGATGAGCTCCTCGGTGAGCCGCGAGGCGGCGCGCTTCGTGCGCGTGAAGACGACGGCCTTGCCGCGGCCCTCGGCCTGCAGGATGCGGGCGACGACCTCGTCCTTGTCGAGCGAGTGCGCCCGGTAGACGACGTGCTGGATGTTGGCCTGCGCGATGGTCTCGTCGACGTCGGTCGCGCGGATGTGCAGCGGCCGCGACATGAAGCGGCGCGCCAGGGCGACGACCGCGCCCGGCATCGTGGCCGAGAACAGCATCGTGTGCCGCACCGCGGGGGTCTTCGAGAAGATCTTCTCGACGTCGGGGAGGAACCCGAGGTCGAGCATCTTGTCGGCCTCGTCGAGCACCATCTCCTTCACGTTGGAGAGGTCGAGGATGCGCTGCTGCACGAGGTCGAGGAGGCGTCCGGGGGTGCCGACCACGATCTGCGCGCCGGCCTTCAGCTGGTCGATCTGGCCCTCGTAGGCCTTGCCGCCGTAGATGGAGACGACCGTCGTCGGACGGTTGGAGGTGATGAGCTCCATGTCCTCGGTCACCTGCACGGCGAGCTCGCGGGTGGGCACCACGATGAGCGCCTGCACGCCGGCAGCGGGCTCGGCGCCGAGGCGCTGCGCGAGCGGCAGGCCGAACGCGAAGGTCTTGCCGGTGCCGGTCTTCGCCTGGCCGATGATGTCCTGGCCCGACAGCGCGAGCGGGATCGTCTGCGTCTGGATCGGGAAGGGCTCGAGGATGCCGCGGTCGGCGAGGGCCTGGACCATGTCGGCGTCGATGGAGAGGTCTTGGAAGGTCAAGAGAGGGTTCCGCCTGTTCGTCTACTCCGACCAGCGTACCCGGGGGCGTGCGGGCGCGGCCGCATCGCGGCCCTAGACTGCTCGACTGTGGTGAAGTGGTTCGACAGGACGCCGCGCGACGTGACGCGCCAGCTGCTGCGGCATCACCGCGTCCCGGTGGTCGGCGACCGCGTGCTGCTGCAGGACGTGCGGCCCGCGCTCGTGCCGTTCGTCGGCCAGGCGCTCGGCCTCGAGCTCGACCTCGTGGCGAAGGCCGGCCGCGTGCTGGAGCAGGCGCCGTCGCTCGAGACGCAGGTGGCGCTCGCCGACGTGGTGCGCATCCACGCGACGCGCGCGGGGGCGTTCGCGCGCATCCTGGACGGCGAGGGCGTCGAGCCCGAGGAGGCGATGCGGCCGTTCGCCGATGCCACGCGGGACTTCTCGAACCTGGTCGAGGGCGCCGACTGGTACGAGCAGGTGCTCGCGATCCACGTCATCAGCGGGCTGCTCGAGGACTTCTTCGTCGCGATCGTGCCGGGACTGCCCGAGGACGACCAGGACGCCATGCTGCGGGCGCTCCGCGGCGAGAGCGCGCACGGGCACCTCGTGCGCATCCTGCAGGCCGCGATCCACGCGACGCCCCGGCTCTCCGACCGGCTGGCCGTGTGGGGCCGCCGGCTCGTGGGCGACGCGCTGCTGCAGATGTACCTCGCGGTCAACGGGCCCGACGACTCCGGCCGCGCCGTGCCGAGCCAGCCGCGGCTCGAGCCCGCGTTCAACGACATCGTCGCGTCGCACACCCGCCGCATGGACGAGCTGGGCCTCACGGCCTGAGGCCGAGCCCCGCGGCTCAGGCCGGGTTGGTGGGCGTCAGGCCTTGCGGGCCCCGGTGAGCTCTGCGAGGTACGCAGCGTCCGCGCGCTCGCGGCGCTGCGGCAGGACCTTCGGCAGCGCGACCGCGACGACGAGCGCGGCGACGAGGCTGCCGATCCAGGCCCAGCCGTTGTCGGCTGCGGCGCCGAGCATCGCGGCGACCGTCCACACGACGCCGGCGGCGGCGGCGGGCGCGAGCACGTTGAGGAAGAGGCCCACCCACTCGCGGCCCGGCAGCAGGTAGCGGGCCACGAGCCCGATCGCGGCGCCGAACACCATCGGCACGATGACCAGGATGGGCATCAGGCGACGAAGCCGATCTTGCGCGTCGACTCGCTGCCGATCTCGACGTAGGCGATGTTCGCGCTCGGCACGATGTAGCGGCGCCCCTTCGCGTCGTCGAGCGCGAGGTGCCCGGCCTCGAGCGCGGCGAGCACCGCGGACTCGACCTCCTGGGCGGTCTGCGACGAGTCGAATGCGATCTCGCGTGCCGAGTCCTTGATGCCGATGCGGATGTCCATGCTCCCGAGGATAGGCGATCGGATGCGGCCGTCCCGCCGTGTCCGCCGAGGGCGATCACCGCCCTCGCGCGGCGCTCGCGCCGCCTGTGGGCGGCCGCGGATACCGTGGCCGCATGCCCAGCCAGAGCCTGCTCGAGACGAGCGTCGACCTCGACGAGTCCCAGCGCGCCGTGCTCGCGCTGCCCGAGGGCGCATCCGCCATCGTCCTCGGCGTCGCCGGCTCCGGCAAGACCACCGCGCTCGTCGAGCTCGCCGCCGCGCGGCTCGCGGGCGGGCTCGAGCCGTCGGGCCTGCTCGTGGTGGCCGGCTCCCGGCAGGCCGCGACGGCGCTGCGCGACCGGCTCGCGCGACGCACGGCGCGCGTCACGCCCGGGCCGCTCGCGCGCTCGATGCCGTCGTTCGCGCACGCGCTGCTCACGGCCGCGGCGATGGCCGACGAGCGGCCCGCGCCGCAGCTGCTCTCGGGCGCCGAGCAGGACCGCATCATCGCGGCGATGCTCGCCGGCCACGCCGACGACGCGGCCGAGGGCGTCGCGCGCGGGCCGCGCTGGCCCGAGCACCTGCACGCCGAGGTGCGCGAGCAGGCGGGCTTCCGCGCCGAGCTGCGCGAGCTCATGGCGGCGGCCGAGGAGCGCGGCATGGATGCGTCGGCGCTCGCTGCGCGCGCGGCCGAGCGCGGGGTGCCGGAGTGGGCGGCGGCCGCCGAGTTCATGGCCGAGCTCGAGCGGCTCCAGCGGCTCGAGCGGCGGGGCGCCGAGGCCGTGACCGCCGCGTCGCTGCTGCGCCGCGCGGCCGGCGCGATCGCCGAGACCCGGGTGCCGCTGCCGAGCCTCGTGCTCGTCGACGACGCGCAGGAGCTCACCGAAGGCGCGGTCGTCGTGCTCGAGGCGCTCCGCGCGCGCGGCGCCGCGGTCGTCGCCTTCGGCGACCCCGACACGACGACGGGCGGCTTCCGCGGCGCCGACGCCGCGCTGCTCGCGGCCCTGCCCGCGCGGCTCGGGTTCGCGCACGAGCACGGCCACCGGCTCGAGCTCGCGCACGACCACCGCCACGGCGAGACGGTGCGCGCGTTCCTCGCGAGGTCCGCGCAGGGCATCGGCACCGCAGGGGCGGGCACGCACCGGCAGGCCGCGCCGCGCGCCGAGGCGGGCGACGACGTGCTCGAGCTGCACCTCGCCCAGTCGCTCGACGAGCAGGCGCGCCGCATCGCGCGGCTGATCCACGAGCGCCGGGCGCGGGGCGTCGGGTTCGACGAGATCGCGGTGATCGCGCGCACCGGCCGAGCCGCCGCCGAGCTCGGCTCGCTGCTGTCGGCGCTCGAGGTGCCGGTCGCGTCGGGCGGGCCGACGCGCCTGCGCGAGGCCGAGGTCGTCGAGGCGCTCGTGAGCGTGCTCGCCGTCGCCACCGGCCGCCGAGTGCTCGACGCGCAGCTCGCCGAGCAGCTGCTGCGCAGCGATCTGCTCGGCCTCGACGCGCTCGCGGTGCGCCGGCTGAAGCGCGCGCTGCGGCACCGCATCGTCGCTGCCGGCGGCCAGGTGCACGTCGCCGGGGCCGAGCTCGTGCGCGATGCGATCGTCGCCGCCGCGGCGGGCGACGACCAGCAGCTGGAGGGGCTCGCCGCCGCCCGCCAGGGCGCCGCCGGCGCCCGCCGGCTCGCGCGCATGCTCGCCGACGCGCGGGCGCTGCTGACGGCCGACGATCCGGCGGGAGCCGACCGCGTGCTGTGGGCCGCGTGGAGCGCCGCCGGCGTCGCCGAGGCGTGGCGTCGCGCGGCGCTCGCGGGCTCGGGCGTCGAGAGCGCGCTCGCGAACCGGCGGCTCGACGCGGTCGTGGCGCTCTTCGACCAGGTGGCGCGCCTGATCGAGCGGCGGCCCGACGCCGACACCGGCGCCTTCGTCGACGCGTGGCTCGCGTCGAGCGTCGACGACGACTCCCTCGCCGCCCGCGCCGAGGGCGCCCGCGTCGCGATCGGCACCCCCGGCCAGTTCGTCGGGCGCGAGCTCGACACCGTGATCGTCGCCGGGCTGCAGGACGGCGTGTGGCCCAACCTCCGGCCGCGCGGGTCGCTGCTGGGCGCCAACCGGCTCGACGGCGACCCCACCGAGGACGCCCGTGCGGGGGTGCTCCACGACGAGCTGCGCACGTTCGTGAAAGCGGTCTCGACCGCGCGCGCCGCCGTGCTGCTGACGGCGGTCGCGAGCGAGGACGAGCAGCCGTCGCCGTTCGTGCTCGCGGTCGAGCCGGAGCCGGTCCCCGGCGCCGACGACAGCTGGCACTCGCTGCGCTCGCTCGTCGCGAGCCTGCGGCGGAGGGTCGTCGACCGCCGCCCCGACGCCGACCGGGCGGCGGCGGCGCTCCGCCGCCTCGCCGATGCGGGCGTGCCGGGGGCCTCGCCCGCCGAGTGGGCCGGGCTGCTGGCGGTCTCGACGACCGAGCGGCTCGACGCGAGCGAGCAGGTGCGCGTGAGCCCCTCGGCGCTGCAGGGCCTCGTCGAGTGCGAGCTCTCGTGGGTGGTGGGCCGGCTCGCCGGCGGCACCTCCAACCGCGCCGCGGCGCTCGGCACGATCGTGCACGACGCGGTCGAGCGCGTCGACGCGACCGACGCCGCGGCGATCGAGGCGGCCGTCGAGGCGCGCTTCGCCGAGCTCGACCACCCCTCGACGTGGGAGGCGGCGCAGCAGCGCGACGAGGTCGTGCCGATGGCGGGCGCGCTCGCCGGCTACTTCCAGGTGCTGCGCGGCGCCGGCTGGAGGATCGAGCGCGACGAGCGCGAGGCCCGCTTCTCGGTCGAGGTCGGCGGCGCGGTGCTCTCCGGCGCGATCGACTGGATCGAGCACGGGCCGGCGGGCGAGGTGCGCATCGTCGACCTGAAGACGGGCAAGAAGGTGCCGAGCACCGTGCCCGGGCTCGGCAACCTCCAGCTGCGCGCCTACCAGCTCGCCGTCGCGCTCGGCGGCATCGAGGGCATCGAGGCGGGCGCGCAGACGACGGCGCGGCTCGTCATGCCCAAGCTCGCCCGCAAGGAGAAGACGGTCGACTCCGAGCCGTTCGACGAGGTGGCGGATGCGTTCCGCGAGCACCTGCGGACGGCGGTCGAGACCATGGGCGGCGCCACGTTCGTCGCCCGGCCCGAGCTGCACTGCAGCGGCGACTACAGCTTCGGCCAGTGCGCCATCCACGTCATCCCGGAGGTCACCGAGTGATCAGCGCCATCGAGATCACCGAGGCGATCGCTGCCGTGCGGGGCCGCGAGCCGCAGCTGCCGACCGACGAGCAGATCGCGGTCATCGAGGCGCCCGAGGCTCCCACGCTCGTCGTCGCGGGCGCCGGCAGCGGCAAGACGCACACGATGGCGCAGCGCGTGCTGTGGCTCGTCGCGAACGGCTCCGTCGCGCCCGACGAGGTGCTCGGGCTCACGTTCACCCGCAAGGCCGCCGGCGAGCTCGGCGAGCGGCTGCTCGCCGAGCTGCGCGCGCTGGCGCAGGCGGGGCTCGTCGACGCGGAGGTCGCCGCGACGCGCAGGCCCGTCGTGCAGACCTACAACTCCTTCGCGAGCGCGCTGTTCCGCGAGTGGGCGCTGCTCATCGGCCGCGACCCCGAGTCCGAGGTGCTCACCGACCCCGCGGCCTTCCTGCTCGCGCTGCGCGTCGCGCGCGCCTCCGACGACCTGCGGCTCGCGGCGCTCGGCCGCGCCGAGACGATCGCCGACCGCGTCGTGCAGCTCGCCGGCACGCTCGGCGACCACCGCGTCTCGACCGGGGAGCTGCGTCGCGGGCGCTACCCGGAGCGCTTCCGCGCGCTGCTCGAGCTGCCGACCGCCGACGAGCCGAAGGACTTCCGGGCGGCCCACGCGAAGGCGATCGCGCAGGATGTGGAGCGCATCGGTGGACTCGAGCCGCTCGCCGACCTGGTCGACGCGTTCGACGACGCCAAGCGCCGCCGCGGCGCGGTGCAGTTCAGCGACCAGGTGCGGCTCGCGCTCGACGCCGTGAGCGCGCACGCGGGCGCGGTCGACGAGCTGCGCTCGCGCCACCGCGCCGTGCTGCTCGACGAGTTCCAGGACACCTCCGTGCTGCAGCTGCAGCTCATCCACGCGCTCTTCGACGGCTCGCCCGTCATGGCCGTCGGCGACCCGAACCAGGCGATCTACGGCTTCCGCGGCGCGAGCGCCGGCACCCTCGCCCTCTTCGCGCAGCGCTTCCGCGTCGAGCGCACCCTCACGCTCTCGACGAGCTGGCGCAACGACGAGGACGTGCTCGCGCTCGCGCACGCCGTCGCGAGCGAGCTGCCGGAGCAGCCGGGCGTGCCGGTCAAGCGGCTCGAGCCGCGCCGGGGCGCCGGCCCGGGCGACGTCGTCGTGCGCCACCTGCCGACGATCGAGGACGAGTCGCGCGAGCTCGCGGGCTGGCTGCGCTCGCACGGCGCCGGCGTCGCGGGCTCGCCGGTGACGGGCGCGGTGCTCGTGCGCTCCCACTCGCAGGGCGTCGAGCTCACGCGCGCGCTCCGTGCCGAGGGCATCCGCGTTTTCCGTTCCGGCGGCGGCGGGCTGCTCGACGAGCCGGAGGTCGTCGACCTCGTCGCCGCGCTCCGCGTGCTCGGCCGGCCGGAGGAGGGCTCGAGCCTCGTGCGGCTGCTGGCCGGCAGCCGCTGGCGCGTCGGCGTCGCCGACCTCGCGGCGCTGCAGCGCCACGCCGCCGCGCTCGCGAAGCGCGGCCTGAGCGACGACCAGCGCAGCGCCGACCGCGGTGCGATCGCGCCGGAGGCCCATGTGTCGATCGTCGACGCGCTCGATGCGCTCGTCGACGACCCGCGCCTCGACGGCGCGACCGAGGTCGGGATCGCGCGCATGCGCGAGGCCGGGTCGCTGCTGCGCGAGTTGCGCCGACGCGCCGGCATGCCGCTCGCCGAGCTCGTGCGCAGCGTCGAGCAGGCGCTGCGGCTCGACATCGAGGTGGCGGCGAAGCGCCACCACGCCCACGGCGCGCTCGACGCGTTCGGTCGCGAGGTGCAGGCGTTCGCCGCCGCCGACGAGCGCGGCTCGCTCGAGGCCTTCCTCACCTACCTCGACGTGCTCGAGTCGGGCCGCGGGCCCGATGTGCCCGAGCCCGAGCCGGAGCCCGGCTGGGTGCAGGTGCTCACCATGCACGCGTCGAAGGGGCTCGAGTGGGACGTCGTGGCCCTGCCGCGGCTCGCGGCCGCGAAGCAGGACGACCAGCCGCTCGGCTGGCTCACGCACGCGACGCTGCCCTACCCGCTGCGCGGCGACGTCGCCCTGCTGCCGCACCTCGAGTGGCAGGGGCACGCGACGCAGCACGACTACGCGCTCGCGCGCGAGCGCTTCCTCGGGCAGCTCTGGGAGCACTACCAGTCCGAGGAGGACCGGCTCGCCTACGTCGGCGTCACGCGCGCCCGCCGCGCGCTGTGGCTCTCGGGCGCGCAGTGGTACGGCATGGCGCGCACGCCCGCGAAGCCCAAGCGCCTGCTCGAGCTCTCGGCCCGCGCCATGCGCGCCGAGCTGCTCGAGCAGCCCGAGAAGGGCGCCGAGAACCCGCTCGGCGACCGCAGCCCCTCGCTCGCGTGGCCGGTCGATCCGCTCGGCGCCCGGCGCGCCGCGGTCGAGGCGGCCGCGGCGAGCGTCGAGGCGGCGGATGCGTCGACGCCGACCCCGTGGGACGAGGCGATCGAGCTGCTGCTCGCCGACCGCGGCGCGACCGAGCTCACCCTCCCGACCCGCATCGCCGCATCCGGCTTCAAGGACTGGGCGGCCGACCCCGTCGCGGTCGCCCGCCAGATCGCACGCCCCATGCCGCAGCAGCCGTTCGCCGCGACGCGCCTGGGCACGCTGTTCCACGGCTGGGTCGAGCGGCGCGGGAGCGCCGTCGGCCTCGGCGACGCGATCGACGACGAGGCCCTCGATGAGGAGCTCGTCGGCATCGACGCCGAGCGCCTCGACCGGCTGAAGCGCACGTTCGCGGCCTCGCCCTACGGCGACCGCGCGCCGGCCGAGACCGAGATCGAGATCCACCTGCCGCTCGCGGGCACGACCGTCGTCTGCAAGATCGACGCCGTCTACCGCGACGGCGACCGCGCGACCGTCGTCGACTGGAAGACCGGCGCCCTCCCGAAGGGCGCGGCCGACCTCGAGGCGAGGCAGCTGCAGCTCGCGCTGTACCGCGCGGCCTACGCGGCGCACGCCGGGCTCGACCCCGAGCAGGTCGACGCCGAGCTCTACTTCGTCGAGCACGACCGCGTCGTGCGGCCCGAGCGCATCGAGTCGCTCGCCGAGCTCGAGGCCCGCTGGCTGCGGGCGCAGCAGGCGGTGGCGGAGGCCTCGGCGCTCGCCTGAGCGCCGTCCCGCTAAGGTCGGTCGCCGTCCGCGCGGTCGGGCGCCCCGGGCACGTCGCCCGTGGCGGCGGGCGACTCGCCGAGGTACTCCTGCACCCCGGTGAGGTCCATGGTCTCGAGCCGCTGCGGGGCGATCGCGGCGCCCGGATCGCGGTCGACGCGGGCGACGAGGCCGGCGAGCATGCCCTTCGCGTCGTCGACGATCGACTCGTCGCCCTTCGCGACGCCGTGCAGCAGCCAGCGGGCGATGTCGAGCTCCGCGTGCAGCATCGCGCGCTGGCGCACCTGCCGGTCGCCGATGCCGCGCGCGGCGGCGTGCGCGTCGAACGCCTCGTCGACGCTGCCGAACTCCGTCGAGCCGAGCAGGAACGCGAGATCGCGCGCGGGGTCGCCCACCGAGAGCGCGTGCCAGCCGTCGAGCCCCACGACGCGCGCGCCCTCCACGCGGAAGGCGGGCGCCTGCAGGTCGCCGTGCACGAGCGTCGGCTTGAACTGCCACAGGCGGTCGTCGCCGAGCGCGCCCTCCCAGCGCTCGAGCAGCGCCGCGGGCACCGCACCGGTCGCGGCGGCGCGGTCGAACGTGTCGAGCAGCTGCTGGCGGAGCGCCGGCGCGCCCTCGTGCGGGAGCCCGGCGTCGGCGGCGACCGACGTCGGCAGCTCGTGGATCGCGGCGATCGCCTGGCCGACGGCGGCGGCGAGCCCGGGGCGCGCGGGGGAGAGGTCGCCGAGCCGCATGACCTCGCCGCCGAGCCGCGTGAGCACGAACAGCCGGGACCGGCCGGCGTCGACGGTGCCGAGCACCGACGGCACCTCGAACGGCAGGCGCGAGCGGGTCGCGAGCGTCAGGGCCGCGAGGGCGGCCGCGTGCTCCTCGGCGGAGCGCAGCGCCGCCACGGAGCGGGGGAGCACGACCTGGACGGTCTCGCCGTCCGCGAGCCGCGCGGCGACGACCGAGCGGTGCTCGTCCGAGCCGTCCTCCGAGGCGCCCACGACGTCCAGGCCCTCGACGGCGGTGGTGGCGAGCGCGGCTAGAGTGAAGGGGTTCGTGCTCATGGATGCCAGGCTAGGCCGACCTCGACCCGAGGCGGACGCGCCACGCGACGGAGGTGACGTGCAGGTTCCCCCGCTCGCCCGATCGGGCCTCGATCGCGACCACGCGACCCGCATCGCGGACGACGCGGTCGATCGCGCGCTCGAGGACCCCTCGACGCGGATCGTCGCGATCGCCGGCGATCGCGCGCCCGTGCGCGACGGCCGGCTCGTGCGCCTCGCCCACCACGAGCTGCCGGATGCCGTGGTGCGCGTCGAGCCGCACGTGCCGCTCAGCTGGCTCGGCAGGCTGCGCCCGCTCCCGGACGGCACGCCGGGCGGGGCGGTGCTGAGCCTGCTCGTGGCCGAGCCGTTCGAGGTCGAGGGCGCCGAGTGGCGGTCGCTGCGCGAGGTCGGGGCCGACCTCGACGACGCCGACGCCGGCGTGCTCGTGCAGGCGGTCGCGCTCGGCGTCTGGCAGCGCGAGAGCCACCACAGCCCGGTCGACGGCAGTGCCGCGGCGTTCGAGGAGTCGGGCTGGGTCCGGCGCGACGGCGGCGGCGGCGCGCACTTCCCGCGCACCGATCCCGCGGTGATCGTGGCGATCCACGACCCCGCCGACGAGCGCATCCTGCTCGGCCACAACGCGGCGTGGCCAGAGGGGCGGTACTCGCTCATCGCCGGCTTCGTCGATCCCGGCGAGTCGCTCGAGGCGGCGGTCGTGCGCGAGGTGCTCGAGGAGACGGGCCTGCGCGTCGAGCGTCCCCGCTACCTCGGCTCGCAGCCGTGGCCGTTCCCCCGCAGCCTCATGATCGGCTTCGAGTGCGTCGCGCCCGATCCGAGCACGATCGTGCCCGACGGCGTCGAGATCCTCGACGTGCGGTGGTTCACCCGCGACGAGCTGCGCGCGGGCGCGGTGCAGCTGCCCGGCCGTACCTCCATCGCCTCCTGGATCCTCGACGCGTGGCTCGCCCGGCAGCCGGGCTCGGCGCGGTGACCGCGGGCGCGAAGCCCGACGCCGACCGCATCCTCGCCGGTCTCGACGAGCAGCAGCGGCTGGCGGCGACCACGCTCGGCGGCCCCGTCGCGATCCTCGCCGGCGCCGGCACGGGCAAGACGCGCGCGATCACGCACCGCATCGCCTACGCGGTCGCGACCGGCGACCAGGTCGAGCACGCCTCGCTCGCGCTCACCTTCACGAGCCGCGCCGCGGGCGAGATGCGCACGCGCCTCGCGCGCCTCGGCGCCGGCGGCGTGCAGGCGCGCACCTTCCACGCCGCCGCGCTCGCGCAGCTGTCGCACTTCTGGCCGCGCATCACCGGCTCGCGCATGCCGCAGCTGCTGCCGCAGAAGGCGAAGCTGCTCGCCGACGCCGCCGCGCAGCTGCGGCTGCGGCTGCCGACGGCGCAGCTGCGCGACGCCGCGGGCGAGATCGAGTGGCGCAAGTCGCAGGCGATGACGATGGAGGACTACGGGTTGCAGGCGCGCATCCGCCCCATGCCGACGGGCGTCGACGCCGAGACGATGATCGACCTGCACATGGCGTACGAGCGCGTGAAGGACGAGCGCCGGCAGATCGACTTCGAGGACGTGCTGCTCGCGACCACCGGCATGCTCGAGCGCGAGCCCGTCGTCGCCGACGAGGTGCGCTCGCGCTACCGGCACTTCACCGTCGACGAGTACCAGGACGTCTCGCCCATGCAGCAGCAGCTGCTCGCCGCGTGGCTCGGCGACCGCCGCGACGTCTGCGTCGTCGGCGACCCGAGCCAGACCATCTACTCGTTCGCCGGCGCCGACCCGGCGAGCCTGTCGCGCTTCGTGCACGACAACCCCGACGCCGAGGTGGTGCGGCTCGAGCGCTCCTACCGCTCCACGGCCGCGATCGTCGGCTGCGCCAACCGGCTGATGCGCGGCCGCGACGCGCTCACGCTCACCGCCGCGTCGGGGGAGCACGGACTCGAGCCCGCGGTCGCGGTGCACGGCAACGACACCGCCGAGGCGGCGGCGATCGCGGCCGCATGCCGCGCGCAGGTCGACGCGGGCGCCGACCCCGGCAGCATCGCCGTGCTCACGCGCTTCCACGCGCAGTCGGGCCTCATCGAGCAGGCGCTCGCCGGCGTCGGCCTGTCGTCGACGGTGCGCGGCTCGGTGCGCTTCTTCGAGCTGCCCGTCATCAAGCGCGCCGTCATGATGCTGCGGAGCGCCCCTGCCGACGGCCGGCCGGTCTTCCAGGCGGTCACCGACATCGTGATGGGGCTCGGCTACCGGGCGGAGCCGCCCGCCACGCACGGCGAGGAGCGCTCGCAGTGGGATGCGCTGCACGCGCTCGTCACGCTCGCGGAGGAGGCGGGCGGCACCGACCTGCCCGCGTTCGCCGCCGACCTGCAGCGCCGGGCCCAGACCGAGCACGAACCGACGGTCGCGGCCGTCACGATCGCCACGATCCACGCGGCGAAGGGCCTCGAGTGGCAGCACGTGCACGTTTGCGGCCTCGCCGAGGGGCTCCTGCCGATCTCGCACGCGACGACGCTCGCCGAGATCGACGAGGAGCGCCGGCTCCTCTACGTCGCCATCACCCGTGCGCAGCGCAGCCTGTCGCTGACGTGGGCGCAGCACTCGGG
This sequence comes from Agrococcus sp. SCSIO52902, assembly GCF_022983135.1. Classification (GTDB taxonomy): domain Bacteria; phylum Actinomycetota; class Actinomycetes; order Actinomycetales; family Microbacteriaceae; genus Agrococcus; species Agrococcus sediminis. The sequence goes on along the minus strand of NZ_CP095269.1, from coordinate 85,259 downwards.
GCACGCCGTCAGGCAGCCATCCCGGTTCCTCGCCGAGCTGCGTGCGGGCAGGCCCGCGGCCGCGGGCGGCGCAGCGCGCTGACCGCGCCGTCGCGCTGCGCGATCCGGGCGCCCCACCCCGCCGGCAGGCCGCCCGCCTCGAGCCGCCGCAGCGCGTCCAGCACCGTCACGACGGTCTGCGCGGCGGCGCTCGGGCTCGGCACGGGCACGAGATGGCCGGGCACGAGCGCATCGTCGACCGGCGCGCACGCCGAGCAGCCGGCGCCGCCCGGCACGTAGGGGCCGACCTGCACCCACGCGTCGCCGACGACGACGGGCAGGTGCGCGACGCCGGCGTCGAGCAGCCGCTCCTGCTCGCGCGGCGGCAGGCGCCACGCGGCGACCGGGATCACGAGCCCGTCGTCGGCGGCCGGGTGCCCCGCGGCGCGCACCGCGCGGTGCACGTCGAGGGCGAGCCGGATGCGCCCGCGCACGCGGGCGGGCAGGCGCGGCGCGGTCTCGAGGAGCGCGGGCGCGAGCCGCTCGAGCAGCGCCCCGGCCGGCTCGTCGCCGAGCAGCTGCTCGAGCTCGCGGCGCACGACGCCCCGCGTCAGCAGGGCGACGCCGCGCAGCGTCGGCTCGTCGGCGTCGAGCTCGACGACCGGCTGCTGCGCGCCGATCGCGATCCGGTCGGGGGAGGTGCGGAAGACGGCGAGGTGCGGATCGAGTCGGAGCATGGCGGCATGGTGCGCCAGCAGCCGCGATCGCGTCGGCGGCTCTCCACAGGCGCGTCGGCGCCCCGGCTCAGGCCCGGGTCGGCCCGCCGTCCGCGTCGCCGTCGGGCTCGGGCTCGTCGGCGCCGGGCTCCTCGGCGCCGGCCTCGTCGGCGCTGGCCTCCTCGGCAGCGGGCTCGCCGCCGTCGGCCGGCTCGGACCCCGCCGCGGGCTCCGCCGCGTCGCGCTCGGCGTCGTCGAGCAGCTCCTGCAGCGCGAGGTCCATCTCATCGAGCTCGCCCGCGCCCTGCAGGCGGGCGATCACGCGCGAGGGGTCGTCGATGTCGGCCGAGCCGGGCATGAGGTCGGGCTGGTCCCAGAGCGAGTCGCGCACCTGCGGCCCCACCGCATCCGTCACCGCGCGCCAGAACGCCGCAGCCTCGCGCAGCCTGCGCGGGCGGATCTCGAGGCCGACGAGCGTGCCGAACGCCTTCTCGGCCGGCCCGCCCGAGGCGCGGCGGCGCCGCACGGTCTCGGCGATCGCGTCGCGCCGCGGCAGTCGCTGCGTCGCCGACTCGGTGACGGCGTCGACCCAGCCCTCGATGAGCGCGATCGTCGTCTCGAGCCGCGCGAGCGTCTCGACCTGCTCGTCGGTCTTCGGCGGGATGAGCGCGCCGCTCTGCAGCGCCTGCCGCAGCTCCTCGGGGTTGGTGGGGTCGAAGGTCTCGGCGAGCTCCTCGAGGCGGTCGACGTCGATGCGGATGCCCTCGGCGTACTCGCGCACGGAGGAGAGCACGTGCAGCCGCAGCCAGCGCGCGTGGTGGAACAGGCGCGCGTGGGCGAGCTCGCGCACGGCCATCCAGATGCGCACCTGGTCCTCGGGGATCTCGAGCCCCTCCGCGGCGGTGCGCAGGTTCACGGGGAGCAGCGCGCCGTGCCCCTCGAGCAGCGGGAAGCCGAAGTCGCCGCCCGCGACGGTCTCGCGCGCGAGCTGTCCCACGACCGTGCCCAGCTGCATCGCGAACATCGTGCCGCCCACGTTGCGCAGGATGCGCTCGGCGCCCGCGAGCATCTCCTGCGCCTCCTCCGGCGCGTGCTCCTGCATGGCGCGCGTGAGGGCGCTCGCGATGCTGTTGGCGACCGGCTCGCTCATCTCCTGCCAGACGGGCATCGTGGCGTCGACCCACTGCTGGCGCGAGAGCAGCTGCAGCTCGGTCGCGGCCACGCCGATGTCGGTCGTCTCGCCGAGCCACAGGGCGGCGAGGTCGGCGGCCTGGCGCACGGCGTCGCGCTCGGCGCTCGTGACGGAGCCGGGGTCGCGCTGCACGGCGGCGGACGCCTGCCGCGTGGCGGCCGACCAGTCGATGCCGTCCTCCGTGCGCGAGAGCGCCGCCTGCAGCTGCGCCATGAGCGCCTGCAGCTGCGCGGGGTCGGCGGGCATGCCCGCCGCGCCCGCGAGGCGGGCCGGGTCGATGGGCCCCTCGCCCGAGAGGAAGCGCTGCAGCATCTCTCGCAGCTCCTCCTCAGGGCGGCGGTCGTCGGAGTCCTCAGGCATGCGACTACGCTAGCCCCGTCATGTCTGAACCCGCCGGGATCGCGCCCCTGACGCCCTCCGCCGTCCGCGAACAGCACGCGCGTCCGCGCTTCCCCGACATCCGCCCGAGGCGCCTCCGGCGCATCGGCTGGGTCGGCCTCGCGGCCGCCGGCGCCGCCTCGCTCGCGCTCGCGTTCGTGCCGTCGCCCTACGTGGTCGAGGTGCCGGGGCCGACGTTCGACACCCTGGGCGAGACGGATGCGGGACCGCTCATCTCCATCGAGGGCGTCGAGACCTACCCCACGGAGGGCGAGCTGCGGCTGCTCACCGTCTCGCTCTTCGGCAACCCCGAGCGGCCGCTGACGTGGGTCGACGTCGCCGAGGCATACCTCGACCCCTCCGACTCGATCATCCCGATGGACGCGGCGTTCCCGCCCGACGTGTCGGTGCAGGACTCGAACGAGGCCGGCCGCATCGAGATGCAGAACTCGCAGGCAGCCGCGATCGCGGCCGCGCTGCTGCACGAGGGCTACCCGGTCGACAGCGACGTGCGCGTCGCGGGCGTCATCGACGGCTCGCCCGCCGAGGGCGTCCTGCGCGAGGACGACCGCATCCTGCGGGTCAACGGCGACACCGCCTACGACGTGTGGTCGATCCGCGAGTCGATCGCCGCCGTGGACGGCGCGACGTCGTTCGAGATCGAGCGCGACGGCGAGCCGCTGACGGTCGAGGTGACGCCGCTCGTGGAGGGCGACCAGCGGCTCGTGGGCATCTACCCGGCCAACGAGTTCGAGTTCCCCTTCGAGGTCGACATCCAGCTGCCCAACGTGGGCGGGCCGAGCGCCGGCATGATGTTCGCGCTCGGCATCGTCGACGAGCTGACGCCGGGCGCGCTCACCGCGGGCACGCAGTGGGCGGGCACGGGCACCATCTCGGCGCTCGGCGACGTGGGCGGCATCGGCGGCATCGTGCAGAAGATGCACGGCGCGGTCGACGCGGGCGCGACGCACTTCCTGGCGCCGGCGGACAACTGCGGCGAGGTCGTCGGGCACGTGCCGGAGGGGCTCACCGTGTACGCCGTCGAGACGCTCGACGACGCGATCGCCGCCGTCGAGGCGGTGGCGATGAACGCCGACACCTCGGGGCTGCCGGTCTGCGGAGCCGCACCGGCCTCATAGGCTCGGCGGATACGATGGGCGGCACCGCCCGCACCACAGCTTGGAGCTCCACGACGTGTCCGCCAACGCCGAACGACCGACCGCCTCGACGACGGGCAGGAGGGGCCCTTCGCCGCTCCTGGTGACGGTGCTGATCGTGGGTGCCATCATCGGCGCCTTCGTGATGTTCTCGGGCTTCTACGCCGACATCCTCTGGTTCGACCAGCTCGGCTTCATCCAGGTGCTCCAGACGCGCTGGCTGTCGATGCTCGTGATGTTCCTCATCGGCTTCGTCGCGATGGCTGTGCCGGTCGCCCTCAGCGTGCAGATCGCCTACCGCTCGCGCCCCGTCTACGCGCAGCTCAACTCGCAGCTCGACCGCTACCAGGAGCTCGTCGAGCCGCTGCGGAAGGTCGGCATGTGGACGGCGCCGGTCGCGCTGGGCCTCTTCTCGGGGCTCGCGTCGGCCTCGCAGTGGGAGACGGCGCAGCTGTGGCTCAACAGGAAGCCCTTCGGCGAGGTCGACCCGCAGTTCGGCCTCGACATCGGCTTCTACGTCTTCGAGCTGCCCTTCTACCAGCAGGTGCTCGGCTTCGCGCTCGCGGTGCTGTTCATCTCGGCCGTCGCCTCGCTCGCCACGGCCTACCTCTACGGCGCCATCCGCGTCACGGGCCGCGAGGTGCGCGTCTCCCGGTCGGCGCGCATCCAGCTCGCCGTCATCGGCGCGCTCTACATGCTCGCGCTCGGCGCTTCGATCTGGCTCGGCCAGTACGCGGCGCTCGCGCAGACCTCGCAGGGCTTCCTCGCGACCGGTGCGGGCTACACCGAGGTCAACGCCACCATCCCCGGCGCGCAGATCCTCGCCGGCATCGCCGCGCTCGTCGGCGTCTTCTTCATCGTCACCGCCGTGATCGGCCGCTGGCGCATCGCCGTCGTCGGCACGGCCCTGCTCATCGCCGCGTCGCTCGTGGTCGGCGTCGCCTACCCGGCGATCGTGCAGCGCTTCCAGGTCGACCCGAGCGCGCGCACGCTCGAGGCCGAGTACATCCAGCGCAACATCGACGCGACCCGTGCAGCGTGGGACGTCGACGACATGGTCGAGACCGACTCCGACGCCCGCACCGACGCCGAGCCCGGCGCGCTCCGCGCCGACGCCGAGACGACGGCGAACATCCGCATCATCGACCCAGCGCTCGTCTCCGACGCCTTCGCCAACCTGCAGGAGTACCGCCAGTACTACGGCTTCGCCGAGCAGCTCGACGTCGACCGCTACGAGATCGACGGCGAGATCCAGGACACCGTGATCGCGCTGCGCGAGCTCGACCTCTCGGGGCTCGACGAGGACAGCTGGTACAACCGCCACATCGTCTACACGCACGGCTACGGCGCCGTCGCGGCGTACGGCAACCAGCGCGGCCAGGAGGGCCAGCCCGTCTTCCTGCAGGGCGGCATCCCGACCGACGGCGCGCTCGGCGAGTTCGAGCCGCGCGTGTACTTCGGCGAGTCGACCCCCGACTACTCGATCGTCGGCGGCCCCGAGGGCTCGCCCGACCTCGAGCTCGACTACCCGCGCTCGACCGAGGAGGGCAGCGGCAACGCGACGACGACCTTCTCGGGCGACGGCGGCCCGCGGCTCGACAGCGTCATCAACCGGCTCGCGTACGCGCTGAAGTTCCAGTCCGAGCAGATCATCCTCTCCGACGCCGTCACCTCCGAGTCGCAGATCCTCTACGACCGCCACCCCCGCGACCGCGTCGCGGCCGTCGCGCCGTACCTGACGCTCGACTCCGACACCTACCCGGCGGTCGTCGACGAGCGGCTCGTGTGGATCGTCGACGGCATGACGACCTCGTCGAGCTACCCGTACGCGTCGCACCGGTCGTTCTCGCAGACGATCGCCGACACCACGAACGCGAGCCCGTCGCTCGTGCCCGGCGACATCATCAACTACATGCGCAACTCGGTGAAGGCCGTGGTGGATGCGTACGACGGCTCGGTCACGCTGTACGCGTGGGACACCGAGGACCCGGTGCTGCAGGCATGGCAGCAGATCTACCCCGGCACGATCCGGCCGATCAGCGAGATGTCGGGCGACCTCATGAGCCACGTGCGCTACCCGGCCGACATGTTCAAGCTGCAGCGCAACATCCTCGGCGACTACCACGTGACGAACCCGGCGACGTTCTTCTCGGGCGACGACCAGTGGTCGACGCCCGCCGACCCGACGTGGTCGAACTCGCAGGTGCCCGCGCCGCCGCAGCCGCCCTACTACCTGACGATGTCGGTCGACGGGCAGGATCCGGCGTTCACGCTCTACTCGACGTTCATCCCTCGCGACGGCCGCGAGATCCTCTACGGCTACCTCTCCGTGAACGCCGATGCTGGCTCGACGGATGGCGAGGTCTCCGAGGACTACGGCAGGCTCACGCTCCAGATGCTCCCCAAGGACAGATCGATCCCGGGGCCCGGCCAGGTGCAGAACACCTTCGACACCGACGACGAGGTCTCGCGGGAGCTCAACCTGCTGCGGCAGGGCGCGTCCGACGTGCTGAACGGCAACCTGCTGACGCTGCCGGTCGGTGGAGGCCTGCTCTACGTGCAGCCGGTCTACCTGCAGTCGACGGGTGCCACCTCGTACCCGGTGCTGCGGAAGATCCTGGTGGCGTTCGGCGACGACATCGCCTTCGAGGACACCCTCGACGAGGCGCTCGACTCGCTCTTCGGCGGCGACTCGGGCGCCGAGGCGGGCGACTCCGACGTCGACCCGACGGCGCCGGGGGAGGAGCCCGCCGAGCCCGGCGAGGAGCCCTCGACCGACCTGCAGGCGCAGCTCGACGCGGTGCTGCAGGAGGCCGGCGCGGCGCTTCAGGAGCGCCAGGCGGCCTACGCCGAGAACGACCTGGTCGCGGCGGCGGAGGCCGACCAGCGGCTCACGGCGGCGCTGCAGCAGGCGGTCGAGCTCTCGGCGCAGATCGAGGGCGAGCCGCTGCCGGAGGAGTCCGCTCCCGCCGAGCCGGCGCCCACGGAGTCGCCCGCGCCGTAGCCGAGTTGCCGAGCGGCGACATCCCTGGTAACGTCTCTTCTTGTGCCGCGGGGTGGAGCAGCTCGGTAGCTCGCCGGGCTCATAACCCGGAGGTCGCAGGTTCAAATCCTGTCCCCGCAACGAAGTCCGCGAACTGCGGCACGAGAAGAGGCGCCCGAGAGGGCGCCTCTTCTGCATGTCCGGGCGTAGCCTCACCGCATGGGGTTCGCCGTCTCGGCCGAGTCGTACGACCGGTTCATGGGCAGGTTCTCGGAGCCGCTCGCCGCGGTGTTCGCGGAGCTCGCCGCGGTGCCCGCCGACGTCCTTCGACGCACGCGCGTGCTCGACGTCGGCTGCGGACCGGGCGCGCTCACGGCGGAGCTGCTGCGCCGCGGCGCCGACGTCGCGGCCATCGACCCGTCGCCGCCGTTCGTGGCCGCGGCGCGCGCACGGCACCCGGGCGTCGAGGTGCTCGAGGCGGCGGCCGAGGCGCTGCCCTTCGCGGACGGCGCGTTCGACGCGGCGCTCGCGCAGCTCGTCGTGCACTTCATGCGCGACCCGGTGCAGGGCGTGCGGGAGATGGTGCGCGTGACGCGTCCCGGCGGCACCGTCGCGTGCTGCGTGTGGGATCACGCGACGGGGCCGCTCGGCGTCTTCTGGGAGGCGGTGGCGTCGCTCCACGTGGCAGCGGGGCCGCCGCCCTCGGAGGCGGCGCGCCCCGGATCGCGCGAGGGCGACCTCGCGCGCATCCTGCGCTGCCGAGCCCTGCTGCCGGCAGCGCCCTTCGAGGTGCGCGCCGTGGCGTGGGCGGCCGTCGGCAGGTGTTGAGCGCGCTACTCGAACAGGCCGCCGATGCCCCCGCCCCCGCCGCCGCCGTTCGAGCCCGACGGCTGCTGCCGGCCCTCGCTCGGCTGCACGACGACGAAGCCCGGGCCGTGGAAGGCCAGCTGGAAGGCCTCGCCCGTGCCGCCGCGCAGCATCGAGCGCATGTTCATGCTGCTCACGACGCTCGGGCTGAGGTTCGACGACCAGCAGACCGCCGCGTTCGGGTCGACGAACGTGGGCTGGCGCGAGCAGTCGAGCAGCAGCGGCTGCCCCTCGCACGAGACGCCGACGGTGCCGTGCCCGCCGAGCTCGAGGTTGAAGAGCCCGCCGGCCATGATGTTGCCGCTGCGGAGCATCTTGATGTCCCACTGCAGGTTCGGGTCGAAGGCGAGCAGGTTCTTGCCGCTCACCGACAGCCCCTCGTTCTCGAGCAGCACCGTGAACACGTTCGCGGCATCCCTGGCGAGGAACACCTCGCCCTGGCCGCGCATCCGCATGAGCGGGGCGCCCTCGCCGGTGACGAGCTTCTTCAGCATGCGCGCGGCGCCCGCGCCCTCGTGCTGGAACTCGATCTGGCCCTGGTAGGCGACCATCGCGCCCTTCGCGGCGAGCACGTCGCCGCCGTTCGAGACGTTGACCCGCAGCATCTTGCTCGACTGCTTGACCCACCGATCGGTCGACTGGGCCTCCTGGTTCGCCTCGGCGAACAGCTCACTCCTCATGCGTCCCCCTCCAGGGCGTGCTCGAGCCTGACGACCTTGCCGTCGAGCTCTCCGGTCCATCCCGGTCGGATGTCGGCCTTCAGGACGAGGGATGCGCGCGGGCTCACGGCGAGGACGGCGTCGGTGGCGCGCCGCACCACGTCGAAGACCTCGTCCCACTCGCCCTCGAGCGTCGTGAACATCGCGTCGGTGCGGTTCGGCAGCCCGCTCTCGCGGACGACGCGCACGGCGGCGGCGACCGCGTCGTGCACGGAGCCCTCGGGGCCCGCAGTGGCCGGGGCGATGGAGAATGCGACGAGCATCCTGCTCCCTTCGTCCCCGCGATCCTCGCATCCCGACCCTGAGCGCGCCACCGCGCCTGCGTAGGCTGGGGGCGTGAGCGACCCGAGAGCATCCGAGCCGCCGCTGCTGGCCGCGGCCGTGCAGTGGGCGCCGACCGAGGACGTCGAGGCCAACCGCGGGGCGGCCGCGGCGTGGATCGACCGCGCGGCCGAGCGCGGGGCGCGGCTCATCGTGCTGCCCGAGTACTCGCAGCACTGCTCCGCCGACCTCGCCGCCACCGCTCCCGCAGCCGCCGAGACCCTCGAGGGGCCCTTCACCGCGATGCTGCGCGAGCGCGCGGCGGCGCACGGCGCGCTCGTGATCGCCGGCATGCTCGAGCGGATCGAGGGCGGCGTCGCGAACACGGTCGTCGCGGTCGACGCCGACGGCATCCGGGAGGCGTACCGCAAGGTGCACCTCTACGACGCGTTCGGCACCCGCGAGTCCGACTGGCTCACGGCCGGCGACGTCGCGCAGGCGCCCGTCGTCGAGGCGCTCGGCACGCGCATCGGCATCGAGACCTGCTACGACCTGCGCTTCCCGGAGGCGACGCGCAGGCTCGTGGATGCGGGGGCCGACGTGATCGTCGTGCCCGCGGAGTGGGTGCGCGGGCCGCAGAAGGAGCGCCACTGGACGACGCTCGTGACGGCGCGCGCGATCGAGTCGACCGTGCACGTCGTCGCCGCCGACCAGGCCCCGCCGCTCGGCGTCGGCTGCTCGGCGATCGTCGACCCGATGGGCGTCGCGCTCGCCGCGCTCGGCGACGGCGAGGGCATCGCCGTCGCGCTGATCGACCCGGCCGTGACCGCGGCGAGCCGCGCGCGGAACCCGTCGCTCGCGAACCGGCGCTACCGCGTCGCCTGAGGGCTCAGCGCGCGGGCTCCAGCACCGCGTCCTTCAGGCCCGCGAGCTGCGACGCCGCCCGGTGGAGCGTGTCGTCCGACTTGCAGAAGGCGAAGCGCATCGTCGAGCGCAGGTCGCGCCGCGACGGGCGCGCGAGCGCCGACAGCGGCACACCGACCACGCCGACGAGCTCGGGCATCCGCCGGGCGAGCGCCGCGGCGTCGTCGATGCCGAGCGGTGCGGCGTCGGCGAGCAGGAAGTAGCCCGCCATCGCGTCGTGCACGGCGAAGCCGGCCTTGCGGAGGCCGCGCGCGAGGATGTCGCGCTTGCGCGCGAAGGTCTGCACGATCGTGTCGTAGTGCTCGTCGGCGAGGCGGAGGCCCACCGCGACGGCCGGCTGCAGCGGCGACGCGTTCACGAACGTGAGGTACTGCTTCACCGCGCCGATCTGCGCGATGCGCTCGGGCGTCGACATGATCCAGCCGACCTTCCAGCCCGTGATCGAGAAGGTCTTGCCCGCCGACGAGATCGAGACGAGGCGCTCGCGCGCGGCCTCGAACGCCGCCACGGGCACGTGCCGCTCGTCGTACACGAGGTGCTCGTAGACCTCGTCGGTGACGATGATCGCGTCGCGCCGCTCGGCGACCCGCACGATGTGCCGCATCGCATCCTCGCTGAACACCGCGCCCGTCGGGTTGTGGGGCGAGTTGACGATGATCATGCGGGTGCGCGGGCTCGTCGCGCGCTGCAGGCGGTCGGGGTCGGGCTGGAAGTCGGGTGCGGCGAGCGGCACCGGCACGAGCACGGCGCCGGCGAGCGCCGCCACCGCCGCGTAGGCGTCGTAGTACGGCTCGAAGACGATCACCTCGTCGCCGGGGGAGAGGTACGCGAGCATCGTCGCGGCGAGCGCCTCGGTCGCGCCCGCGGTGACGAGCACGTCGCCGCGGCCGAGGCCGATGCCGTAGAAGCGCCGCTGGTGCTCGATGATCGCGTCGATGAGCTCGGGCGCCCCGCGGCCGGGACCGTACTGGTTGCGGCCGTGGTCGATCGCGTGCTTCGCGGCGTCGAGCACGGCGCGCGGGCCGTCCTCGTCGGGGAAGCCCTGGCCGAGGTTCAGCGCCCCAGTCCTGGTCGCGAGCGCCGTCATCTCGGCGAAGATCGTGGGGGCCAGCCGTCCGTCCGCCCCGAGCAGGCCCGCGCCCGCCGCCGTCCGCTGCCAGGGTGCCTGCTCCATGCTCCGACGCTACCCGTTCCGGCGTCCCTTCCGGTGGATCGACATCGGAACCGCATGGGAATCGCATGGACTCCGGTGCGATGCTCGAAGCCATGAGCAACCCGCACGACCGCGTCCCGAACCCGATGGGACCGCATCCCGCGCAGCCGCCCCAGGGCGACTGGCGCTGGCAGCACCCGACCGCATCCGTCCCCGCCGGCGCCCCCGTCGGCACCCCGGCCGCTGCCGCGCCGCAGGCCGACCGGCCTGACCCCTGGGCCGCGACCCGGCCGTTCCAGCCGGTCCCGCAGGCGCAGCCGCACCCGGCGCCGGCCGCTCCGCGCCGGCGCACCGGTCTCGTCGTCACCTCGGTCGTCGCGGCGGCGCTGCTCGGCGGCGCGGCCGGCTTCGGCGGCGGCGCGCTCGCCGGCACGCTGCAGCCGCAGGCGCAGTCGCAGTCCGCGACGCAGGACGCCGGCCCGACGGGCGAGACGGTCGCCGACCCGCAGACGATCGCCGACGTCGCGGCCGCCGCGGGCCCCTCGGTCGTCACCGTGCAGGCGTCGTCCCAAGCGGGCTCGGGCGAGGGCTCGGGGGTGGCCGTCGCGGCCGGCGGCTACATCGTGACCAACAACCACGTCGTGACCCTCGACGGCCAGGCGGCCGACGCATCCATCACCGTCGAGACGAGCGACGGCCGGCTGCTCGCCGCCGAGATCGTCGGCACCGACCCCGTCGTCGACCTCGCCGTGATCAAGGTCGACGCCGACCTGCCGGTCGTGACCTTCGCCTCGAGCGACGACGTGCGCGTCGGCGACACGGCGATCGCGATCGGCGCGCCGCTCGGCCTGTCGAACTCGGTCACCGACGGCATCGTCTCCGCCGTCGACCGCGGCCTGCGCATCGCCGGCAGCGCGGCCCCCGAGGGCGACGAGCAGCAGTCCGAGCAGTCGCCGTTCGGCTTCTGGCAGGAGAACGGCGCGCAGGCCGCGCAGGAGGCCATCTCGATCCCCGTGGTGCAGACGGATGCGTCGATCAACCCGGGCAACTCGGGCGGCGCGCTGCTGAACGCCTCCGGGCAGCTCGTCGGCGTCAACGTCGCGATCGCCAGCATGGGCCAGGGCGAGTCGGCCGGCTCGATCGGCATCGGCTTCGCGATCGAGTCGAGCCTCGTGCAGCGCGTCGTCGAGGAGCTCATCGGCTCGGGCGAGGCGACGCACGGCCTGCTCGGGGCGACCGTCAGCGACGTGACCGACGCCTCCGTCGGCACGGTCGGCGCGCAGATCCGCGAGCTGTCGGAGGGCGGCGCCGCCGAGGCGGCCGGGCTGCAGCCGGGCGACGTGATCACCGCCGTCGACGGCGCCCCGGTGACGAACGCGATCGACGCGACCGCGCAGGTGCGCGCCCACGCCGCCGGCGCGACCGTGACGATCGCCTACCAGCGCGACGGCCAGGAGGCCGAGGCCGAGGTGACGCTGGGCGGGCTCTAGCCCGCGCGGCTCTCGTCCGACGGCGCGTCGCCGGGTGCATCCTGCATCTGCGACGCGCCGTCCCCGCGTCGCAGCTCGGTGACGTCGCCGCCGACCTCCTCGTCCGGGCCGAGGCCCGGCTCGTGCTGCGGCTCCTGCGCACGCCGCTCGCGCAGCCGGCGCAGGCCCCCGGCGAGGCCCTCGCGCTCGATGTCGCGCGCCTCGCGGATGCGCTGGCCGAGGTTGGGCCGCACCTCCTTGATGACGGGGGTCAGGTTGGCGTCGAACGAGACCGGCGCGGGCCCGAAGGCCTCCTTCGCGGCCTTCACGATCTGCCGGCCGAGGATGTTGTTGCCGACGCCGCCCACCACCGCGCCGATGCCGAACGGCATCGCGCGGCCGAGCATCGACGCGCCGGTGTTGCGCGCCATGCGCCGCAAGAAGGCGCGGCGCAGGAAGTCGACGACCTGCCCCATCGAGCCGCTCGGCAGGCGCGAGGTGATGAGCTCGCCCCAGAACGCGTTGCCGGCCGCGCCGCGGCCGAGGGCGCGCTCGGTCGCCCGCTTCACGAGCGCCGTGCCGCCGTTGCCGAGCATGATGCCCATCACGAGCGCCTTCGCGCGCTCCTCGTCCTCGACGACGATGCCGTGCACCTCGGCGACCGCCTGCGCGTAGAAGGCGCTCGCCTCGAGGAAGCCGATCGTCTCGGCCATCGTGAGCCCGAGCGAGGCGACCGTGCCGATGCCGGGCGCGACCGCGCTCGCGCCGACCGCGGCGCCGCCGGTGGAGACGGCGGCGAGGTACTGCCGCTCGAGCCGGCCGAGCATCTCGGCGGGGGTCATCTGCGGGTTGCGGCGACGCAGCGCTCGCAGGTGGTTGACGACGAGCGGCCGCTGCACGCCCAGGATGCCCTCGAGCGTCCTGACCATCCAGCCCAGGTCCTCGTCGCGGTCGATCTCTCGCATGGCGTCCCCCTGCCCGTCGGTGCCGGGCCGTGCCCGGCGTACCCCAGAAGCATGGCCCAGGAGAGCCGGGAACGGGCTGAGCGTGGGATCATGGACCCATGACTGACACGTTCGGACCGGACAGCCCTGGCCCCGGCAGCGTCGGCTCCGGCGGGAGCACCGACGTGCTCGACCGCGAGCTCGAGAAGCTCCTCAACGAGGAGTCGGTGGAGGACGGCGACCACGATCGCTTCTCCCACTACGTCAAGAAGGAGAAGATCCTGCAGTCGGCGCTCTCGGGCAAGCCGGTGCGGGCGCTCTGCGGCAAGAAGTGGACGCCTGGCCGCGACCCGGAGAAGTTCCCGATCTGCCCGAGCTGCAAGGAGATCTACGAGCGCCTGCGCGAGGAGTAGCCGCGCGCCGGACGCCTCAGCGGAACACTGGCCTCAGCGGAACACCGTCGGGATGGCGGGCTCGCCGCGGGCGAGGCGGTGCGCCTCGACCGGCAGCTCCTCGACCGACGCGGCGTGGCGCTCGCGCGCCAGCTCGACGCCCCCGTGGCCGAGCCAGCGGTCGTCGATCTCCCCGCCCGCCACGAGCGGCACCTGCAGCGCGCGGCCGCCCGCGGCCGCCGCGTCGAGCGTCGCGCGGTGGTCGGTGACGAGCACCGCCTCCTCGACGGCGACGCCGCCCTCGAGGCGGCGCACGGCCACCTTCTCGCCCGGGTGCGACGCCTTGTCCTCGCTCCGCTTGCCGACGCCCACCCAGGCGCCGTCGTCACCCTGGCGCGCGACGAGCTTGTAGACCATGCCGGCGGCGGGCGCGCCCGAGCCGGTGACGACGCTCGTGCCGACGCCGTACGCATCCACCGGGCTCGCCTGCAGGCCCGCGATCGCGTACTCGTCGAGGTCGCTCGTGACGGTGATGCGCGTGCCGGTCGCGCCGAGCGAGTCGAGCAGCGCGCGGGCATCGGCGGCCACCTCGGCGAGGTCGCCCGAGTCGAGGCGGATGCCGCCGAGGCCGGTGCCGGCGACCTCGATCGCCGTGCGGATGCCCTGCTCGATGTCGTACGTGTCGACGAGCAGCGTCGTGCCGACGCCGAGCACGTCGATCTGCGCCTGGAAGGCCTCGGCCTCGGAGTCGTGCAGCAGCGTGAACGAGTGCGCCGCCGTGCCCATGGTGGGGATGCCCCAGCGGGCGCCCGCGGCGAGGTTGCTGGTGGCGTCGAAGCCGGCGATGTACGCGGCGCGGGCGGCCGCCACGGCCGACTCCTCGCTCGCGCGGCGCGAGCCCATCTCGGCGACCGGCCGCCCCTTCGCGGCGCGCGTCATGCGCGTCGCGGCGTTCGCCACGGCCGAGTCGTAGTTGAGCACCGAGAGCGCCACGGTCTCGAGCACGACCGCCTCGGCGAAGGTGCCCTCGACCACCAGGATCGGGGAGCCGGGGAAGTAGAGCTCGCCCTCCGCGTAGCCGCGGATGTCGCCCGAGAAGCGGTAGTCGGCGAGCCAGTCGAGCAGCTCCGCCGAGACGATGCGATGGTCGCGGAGGAAGCGCAGCTCCGCGTCGCCGAAGCGGAACTCGGCGACCCGGTCGAGGAAGCGGCCGGTGCCGGCGACCACGCCGTAGCGGCGAGCACCCGGCAGGCGGCGGGCGAAGGCCTCGAAGACGGAGGGCCGGAACGCGGTGCCGGAGCGCATCGCGGCATCGATCATCGTCAGCTCGTAGCGGTCGGTCATGAGCGCGGTGTCGGTCACGAGCGCCAGCCTACGACGGCGGCCTGGGGCGACCGCCTCGACGACGCCCGGTAGCGTGGCTCGGTGCCCCGAACCATCCGCCCCCTGCCCGACGGCGTCGCGCTGCGCGAGCCGACGCCCGCCGACGCGCCCGCCTGGGCCGCCTTCCTCGTGCGGGAGCAGGAGCGCACGTACGCGGGCAGGCTGCCCGACGACTTCGGGGTGCGCGGGCTCGCGCAGGCGAACGTCGTCGGGCTCGCGCGCGCCTTCGCGGAGCCGGGCGACGCCGTGCGCCGCATCGCGTGGCAGGGCGACCGCATCGTGGGCCTCGCGGCGTCGAGCGCCGCGCCCGCCCGCTGGGAGGTCGAGCTGGGGCTCGTGCCGCCGCCCGCCGAGCGAGAGCTCGACCGGCTCTACGTGGCCGCCGAGATGCACGGCACCGCGGTCGGCGCCGCGCTCTTCGACGCGGTCGTCGACGACCGCGCGCTGTACCTGTGGCTCATCGACGGCAACGAGCGCGCGGGCCGCTTCTACGAGCGCCGCGGCTTCCGGCACCTCGACGAGCGGGTGTCGACGGGCCCGACGTGGGGCGGCATCCCGATGCACCGCATGGTGCGGGAAGGGCGCCCACCGCGAGGGTGAGCGCCCTTCCCGGGTCGTCGCGGAGGCTCAGCCGAGCAGGCCCTGCTCCTCGAGCCAGGCGGCGGCGATGTCGGCGGCCGGCGCCTGCTCGTCGACCGAGCGGCCGTTGAGGGCGAGGAGCTCCTCCGAGGTCAGCGCTGCGCTCACCTCGTCGATGATGCCCTGCGCCTCCTCGTCGACGCGGTCGCTCACGACCGGCACGACGTTCGAGGCGAGGAACAGGCCCTCGGGGTCCTCGAGCACGACGAGGTCGTTCGCGGCGATCGACGGGTCGCCGGTGTAGACGATCGCGAGCTGGACGTCGCCGTCCTGCAGCGCGCGGATCGTGAGCGGGCCGCCGCTGTCCTCGATCGGCGTGAAGCCGACCTCGATGCCGTAGGTGTCGGCGAGGCCCTGCGGTCCGTTCGGGCGGGTCTCGGCCTCGGAGTTCGCGCCCATCGTGAGCGGCTCGTCGACGTTCGCCAGGTCGGCGATCGTCGTGAGGTCGTGCTCCTCGGCGAACTCGCGCGTGACGACGTAGGAGTCCTGGTCGGTGGCCGGCGCCTGGTCGAGCACCGTGATGCCCTCGGGCGCGGCCTCGGTGAGGGCGGCGTAGACGTCCTCGCTGAGGCGCTCGGTGGGCTCCTCGGCCCACACCTGCAGCAGCGGGCCCGTGTACTCGGGGAAGACGTCGATCGCGCCCGACTCGATCTCGGGCAGGTAGACCTCGCGCTGGCCGATGCGCAGGTCGCGCTCGATCGTGTAGCCGCCGGCCTCGAGGGCCTGGGCGTAGAGCTCGGCGATGATCTCGTTCGAGTAGTAGTCCTGCGAGCCGACGACGAGGCTCGTCGCGTCGCCGCTCGTCGTGGGCTCCGCGGAGCCCTCCTCGAGCGGGTCGGCGTTGGCGCAGCCGGTGAGCACGAGGCCCGTCGCTGCGATCGCGGCGAGGGCGGCGCCCGCCTTGCGGGGGATGCTGGTCATGCGGTGTTCCTCTCTGGAGCGCGGGCGGACGCCCGAGCGGGGACGGTGTGCGGTTCGGCACGACGGCCGGCCGCGGATTGGATCGCCTGGAAGACGAGCTCGACGACGAGCGAGAGCAGCGCCACGAGCAGGGCGCCGGCCAGCATGACCTCGTAGTCGCCCGCCTTGACGCCCTGGAAGATCGGCCTGCCGAGGCCCGTGTTCGAGACGTACGCGGCGAGGGTCGCGGTCGAGATGACCTGGAGGGCCGCCGAGCGCACGCCGCCGATGAGCACCGGCGCCGCGAGCGGCAGCTCGACGCGCTGCACGATCTCGCGCTCGGTCATGCCGATCGCGCGCGCCGCGCCCACCACCTGCCGGTCGACGGCCTCGACGCCGGCGTACGCCCCGGCCAGCACGGGCGGCAGCGCGAGCACGAGCAGGGCGAGGAAGGGGGCCTCGAGCCCGATGCCGAGGGCGAGGCCGAAGATCGTGAGCAGCCCCAGGGTGGGGATCGCCCGCGCGCCGCTCGTCAGCGCCACGACGAGCCCGCGACCCCTGCCGGTGTGGCCGATGAGGACGCCGGCGGGGATGCCGATGGCGGCCGCGGCGAGCAGCACGGCGCCCGAGAAGCCGAGGTGCTCGAGGATGCGCAGGCCGAGCGAGTTCGTGCCCTGCCAGCTCGCGGGGTCGAAGAGGTGGGCGAGGGCCTCGGCGAACAGGTTCATGCGCGCACCGCCGCCTGCCAGGGCATCGCGAGCCTGCCGAGCAGCAGCACGACCGCGTCGATCGCGAAGGCGACCACGACCGTGAGCACGATGCCCGTGATGATCGAGGCGTCGATGCCGCGCTGGAAGCCGTCGGTGAAGAGCGTGCCGAGGCTCGAGATGCCGATCACGGCGCCGATCGTGACGAGGCTGACGGTCGAGACCGCCATGACCCGCAGCGACGAGACGAGCACCGGACCGGAGAGCGGCAGCTCGACCGCCCAGAACCGCGCCCAGGGGGAGTGGCCGAGGGCGTCGGCGGCGAGCATCGTCTCGCGCGAGACCGATCCGAAGGCGTCGGCGGCCCCGCGCACCATCAGCGCGCAGCCGTAGAGCGTGAGGCCGATGATCGCGACCCAGGGGGAGCGCGCCGAGAGGCCCACGATCGCGGGGATCATGATGAACAGGGCCAGCGAGGGGATCGCGTAGAGGAGGCCGGTGCCGGTCAGCAGCGCGGTGCGGGCGCGCGGATAGCGGGCGGCGAGCCAGCCGAGCGGGATCGAGATCACGAGCGCGAGCACGATGGGAACGATCGAGAGCCACAGGTGGTCGAGCAGCAGCGACCACACGATGTGCAGGTTCTGGCTCAGCCAGTTCATGGGCTGGGCCTACTCCGCCAGCACGCCGGTGGGGCGGTCGTCGCCGTCGACGACGATCCGGCGGCCGTCGACCTCGCGCACCGAGAGCGTGCGACGCGCGGTGCCCGCCCCCACGAAGCGCGAGACGAACTCGTCCGCGGGGTGGGCGAGGATCTCGGCGGGCGTGCCGCGCTGCGCGATCTCGGCGCCCTTGCGCAGCACGAGCACCTCGTCGCCGAGCGCGAAGGCCTCGTCGATGTCGTGCGTGACGAAGAGGATCGTCTTGCCCAGCTCGCGCTGCAGCGTGCGCATCTCCTCCTGCAGCTGGTCGCGCACGATGGGATCGACGGCGCCGAAGGGCTCGTCCATGAGCAGGATGTTCGGATCGGCGGCGAGGGCGCGGGCGACGCCGACGCGCTGCTGCTGGCCGCCCGAGAGCTGCAGCGGGTAGCGGTCGCCGAGCGCCGGATCGAGGCCGACGCGCTCGAGCAGGCCGAGGGCGGCGCGGCGCGCCTCGCGACGGTTCGCGCCCTGGAGCACCGGCACCGTGGCGACGTTGTCGGCGACGGTGCGGTGGGGGAGCAGGCCGCCCGCCTGGAGCACGTAGCCGATCGAGCGGCGCAGCTGCACCTTGTCCATCGCGCGCACGTCGTCGCCGTCGATGGAGACCGTGCCGCTCGTGGGATCGACCATGCGGTTCACCATGCGCAGCAGGGTCGTCTTGCCGCAGCCGGAGGAGCCGACGAGCACGACGACGGCGTGCGAGGGGACGACCAGGCTGAAGTCCTCGACGGCGACCGTGCCGTCGGGGTACTCCTTGCGCACGGCTGCGAACTCGATCACGCGGGGGCTCCTCCCGGTCGCGGGGTGCTGACAATACCGGCCGACCCCTCGGCGAGCCTGTGCCCGCGCCCCGCGGCTAGGCTTGCCGACGTGCAGCGGCCGATCGGAGTCTTCGACAGCGGCGTCGGCGGGCTCACCGTGGCGCGCGCGATCATCGACCAGCTGCCCGCCGAGTCGATCACGTACATCGGCGACACCGCCAACGGCCCCTACGGCCCGCGCGCGCAGTCGGAGGTGCGGCGCCTCGCGCTCGACGTGCTCGACACGCTCGTCGCGCAGGGCGTGAAGATGCTCGTCATCGCCTGCAACACCGCGTCCGCGGCGACCCTCGACGTCGCGCGCGAGCGCTACGAGCAGGGGATGGGCATCCCGGTCGTCGAGGTCATCGACCCGGCCGTGCGGGCGGCCGTGCGCCAGAGCCGCTCCGGGCGGATCGGCGTCATCGGCACCGCGGGCACGATCGGCTCGGGCGCCTACCAGCGCGCGTTCGCCGAGGCCGGCGTGCCGCACGTCGCGGCCGGCGCCGCGCCGCGCTTCGTCGAGTTCGTCGAGGCGGGCGTCACCACCGGCGACGAGGTGCTCGCCGCCGCGCACGAGTACCTCGAGCCGCTGCTGGCCGAGGAGCTCGACACGCTCGTGCTCGGGTGCACGCACTACCCGCTGCTCGCCGGCGCGATCGGCTACGTCGCCGGTCCCGGCGTCCGGCTCGTGTCGAGCGCGGAGGAGACCGCGGCGGACGTCTACCGCATCCTGAGCGACCGGCGCATGCTCGCGCCCGAGCACGCCGTGCCCGCCTACGCGTTCGAGGCGACGACCGCTGCGCAGGAGCCGTTCCTGCGGCTCGCGCGCCGGTTCCTCGGGCCCGAGGTGACGCACGTGGAGTTCACGCAGACCGGGGTCATCCAGCTCCCCGGCCGCACCGACTGAGAGGACCAGGCATGGCACGCAAGGACGGCAGGCAGCTCGACGAGCTGCGCGACGTGACGATCGAGCGGGGCTGGAGCCAGCAGGCCGAGGGCAGCGCCCTCATCTCCTTCGGCGCCACGAAGGTGCTGTGCACCGCATCCGTCATGCCCACGGTGCCCCGCTGGATGGCGGGCAAGGGCAAGGGCTGGGTGACGGCGGAGTACGCGATGCTGCCGCGCTCGACGAACGAGCGGATGGACCGCGAGAGCGTGCGCGGCAAGGTCGGCGGCCGCACGCACGAGATCTCGCGCCTCATCGGCCGCTCCCTGCGGGCCGGCGTCGATATGCGGGCGCTCGGCGAGCTCTCGATCGCGGTCGACTGCGACGTGCTGCAGGCCGACGGCGGCACCCGCACCGCCGCGATCACGGGCGCCTACGTGGCGCTCGCGGACGCGATCCGCTGGGCGCAGGCCGAGGGGCGCGTGCCCAAGAGCGCGACGCCGCTGATCGACTCGGTCGCGGCCGTGTCGGTGGGGATGATCGACGGCGAGCCGATGCTCGACCTGGCCTACGTCGAGGACGTGCGCGCCGGCACCGACATGAACGTCGTCGCGACCGGCCGGGGCCTGCTCATCGAGGTGCAGGGCACCGCCGAGGGCGCGCCCTTCGACCGCGCGGAGCTCGACGGGATGCTCGACCTGGCGCTCGCCGGCACGGCGCGCCTGACCGAGCTGCAGCGAGAGGCGCTCGGCGCATGACCGACCTGGGAGCGACCGGCATCGACGTCGTCGGCGGGGGCCTGCAGGTGGTCGTGGCGACGCGCAACCCGCACAAGGTGGAGGAGCTGCAGCGCATCCTCGCGCCGCTGCTGCCCGGCGTCGAGCTCGTGCCCGACAGCGGCCCGGAGCCCGTGGAGGACGGCGAGACGTTCGAGGCGAACGCGCTCATCAAGGCGCGCGCCGCGCACGAGCGCACCGGGCTGCCCGCGCTCGCCGACGACTCGGGCATCGAGGTCGACGCGCTCGACGGCGCGCCCGGCATCCACTCCGCCCGCTACGCCGGCACGCGCGACGACCGCGACAACCTGGAGCTGCTGCTGCAGAACCTCGCTGGGACCGCCGACCGCGGGGCGCAGTTCGTCTGCGCCGCGGCGTGGGTCGACGCCGACGGCGAGCTCGCGGTGCGGGCCGACTGGCGGGGCGAGATCGCGGATGCGCCGCGCGGCGAGGGCGGGTTCGGGTACGACCCGGTGTTCGTGCCGCACGACGCCGACGGGCGGGCGGCCGCCGAGCTGAGCCCGGAGGAGAAGGACGCGCGCAGCCACCGGCGGCTCGCGTTCACGGCGCTCGCGGAGCGCGTGCTCGGCCGCTGACGCTGTGGCATGATTTCGGTGTGCCGAAAACACAGCGTGCGGGACGGCGAAGGATCGCCGTGGCCGTCGCGTGCGTCGCCGCCGCGCTGACGGGCTGCGCGTCGCCGGCGCCGGCCGCGCCGGAGGACGACGGCCGGCCGCTCGTGCTCGCGACCTTCACCGTGATCGCCGACATCGCGCGCGAGGTCGCAGGCGACGCCGCCCGGGTCGAGTCGCTCACCCGGGTCGGCGTCGAGGTGCACGACTACGAGCCGACGCCCGGCGACCTCGTGCGCACCGAGGGCGCCGACCTCGTCGTCACGAACGGCATGGGCATCGACGACTGGCTGCTGACCCTGGTCGAGCGCGCGGATGCGCCGCACGTGGTGCTGAGCGACGTCGTCGACCCGATCCCGATCGAGACCGGCCACTACGCGGGCAATCCCAACGCCCACGCCTGGGTCTCGCCCGCCGAGGGAGCGCGCTACGTCGAGGCGCTGCGCGTCGCGATCGGCGACCTCGTGCCCGCCGAGCGCGACGCGATCGATGCGCGCGCCGCAGCCGTGACGGCCGCGCTCGAGGCTGAGGGCGAGCGGCTCCGCGAGGGCGTCGAGCGGCTGCCCGAGCAGCATCGCGTGCTCGTCACGTGCGAGGGCGCCTTCAGCTACCTCGCCCGCGACGCGGGGCTCGCCGAGGCGAGCCTGTGGCCCGTGAACGCCGGCGGGCAGGGCACGCCGCAGTCGATCGCGGCGGTCGCGGGCGTCGTCGCCGAGACGCGCGTGCCGACCGTCTTCTGCGAGTCCACGACGCATCCGGGCACCCAGCAGCAGATCGCGCGGAACGCCGGCGTGCGCTTCGACGGCGGGCTGCATGTCGACTCGCTCTCGGAGCCCGACGGACCGGCGCCCACCTACCTCGCGCTCATCGCGCACGACATCGACATCATCCTGGAGGGGCTGGGAGCATGACCGACGCCATCGTCGCCGAGCACCTCGGCGTCCGCTACGGCGACGTGCGCGCGCTCGCCGACGTGACCGCGCGCATCCGCACCGGCGAGATCACCGGGCTCGTCGGGGTCAACGGCTCCGGCAAGTCGTCGATGCTCGCGGCCGTGCTCGAGCGGGTGCCGCACGAGGGCACCGTGCGCATCCTCGGGCGCACCCCCGCCGAGGCGCGCCGCGCCGGCCTCGTCGCCTCGGTGCCGCAGGCCGAGACGGTCGACTGGGACTTCCCGGTGACGGTGCGCGACGTCGTCACGACCGGCCGCTACGGGCGGATGGGGCTGCTGCGCATCCCGCGCGCCGCCGACCGCGCGGCCGTCGACGAGGCCCTCGCGCTGCTCGGCATCGCCGACCTCGCCGACCGGCAGATCGGCGAGCTCTCGGGCGGGCAGCGCAAGCGCGCCTTCGTCGCCCGCGCGATCGCGCAGGACGCCGAGCTGCTGCTGCTCGACGAGCCGTTCGCGGGGGTCGACCGCACGAGCGAGGCGCAGATCACCGAGGTGCTGCGCGGCATCCGCGCCCAGGGCCGCACCGTGGTGATCGTGCACCACGACCTCTCGGGGGTGGCCGAGCTCGCCGACTCGGTGCTGCTGCTGCGCGGGCGGCTGCTGCACCACGGGCCGCCCGCCGAGACGCTCACGCCCGAGCGCATCGCCGCGGCCTTCGGCGCCGGCACGAGGGAGGAGCGGTGATGGATCCGGGGCTCGTCGACGCGCTGCTCGCGCCCTTCGCCTACGACTTCATGCTGCGGGCGATCCTCGTGACGCTCGTCGCCGCCGTCGCCTGCGCGCTGCTGTCGACGTGGCTCGTGCAGATGGGGTGGTCGCTCATGGGCGATGCGGTCTCGCACTCGGTGCTGCCGGGCGTCGCGCTCGCGTACATCCTGGGGCTGCCGTTCGCCATCGGCGCCGCCGTGTTCGGCATCGGGGCGGTCGCGCTCATCGGCGGCGTGCGGGCGGCGTCGAGGATCAAGGCGGATGCGGCGATCGGCGTCGTGTTCACGACGCTGTTCGCGCTCGGGCTGGTGATCGTGTCGGTGACGCCCGCTCAGACCGACCTGCAGCACATCCTCTTCGGCAACGTGCTCGGCGTCTCGGACGCCGACATCGCCCAGGTGCTCGTCGTCGGCGCCATCGTCTGCGCGACGCTCGTGGTGCTGCGCCGCGACCTGACCCTCGTCGCCTTCGACCCGGGCCACGCCCACGCGATCGGCCTGCGGCCGCGCCTGCTGCACGCGGTGCTGCTCGGCGCGCTCGCGCTCACCGTCGTCACCGCGCTGCAGGCGGTCGGCATCATCCTCGTCGTCGCGATGCTCGTCATCCCCGGCGCGACCGCGTCGCTCATCGCCGTGCGGTGGGACGCGCTGCTCGCGTGGTCGGTCGGCATCACGGTCGCCGCGTCGATGGTGGGGCTCATCGCGGCCTTCTGGATGGACATCTCGCCCGGCGGCGCGGTGGTGCTGACGCAGGGGCTCGCGTTCGGGCTAGCGTTGCTGTTCGGGCCCCGCCGGGGGCTCGTCATCCGGTGGGCGAGAGCGAGGCGTCATGCAGTCGACGGCGGCTGAGGACTACGTCAAGGCGATCTACCACCACACCGAGTGGCAGCCCGAGCCCATCACCCCCTCGCAGCTGGCATCCCGCCTGGGCCTGGCGAACTCCACCGTGACCGAGATGGTGAAGAAGCTCGCCGCCGCGGGCCTCGTGCGCCACCGCCCGTACGGCGCGGTCGAGCTCACCGACGACGGGCGCGCGCTCGCGGTGCGGCAGGTGCGCCGCCACCGGGTCGTCGAGACGTGGCTCGTCGAGCGGCACGGCTACGACTGGGACGAGGTGCACGACGAGGCCGAGATCCTCGAGCACGCGCTGAGCGACCGGCTGCTCGACTCGATCGCCCGCTCGCTCGGCGACCCGGAGCGCGACCCGCACGGCGATCCGATCCCGGCCGCCGACGGCACGGTGCGGCGTCCGGATGCGGTGCTGCTCGCCGATGCGGAGGTCGGCCACGCGGGCGCGGTGGTGCGCATCTCGGACGCCGACCCGGCCATGCTGCGGTTCCTCGCCGGGGCCGGGGTCGCGCTCGACGCGCGGCTGACGGTGCTCGGCCAGAAGCCCTACTCGGGCTCGATCCAGGTGCGCAGCGGCTCGACGACGATCGACGTCGGCCCCGACGTCGCGCAGGCGATCTGGCTCGCCGCCTGACCCGCCGGCTGACCCGACGGGCATCGCGCGATCAGCGCTCGATGCCCGGCTGCTGGCCGGTGCCCGAGAGGTCGAGCGTCTCGACGGCGCCCGTGGCGCTGCCGTCGCGGATCTCGCGCTCGACCTCGCGCCGCGACTGGATCGCGTGCCAGACGATGAAGCAGATGGCGATCGCGACGACGCCGAGCAGCACGAGGTCGATGTACTCGGTGACGAGGTCGGCGACGCCGGGGATGTGCGCGACGCCCCAGCCGAGCAGCGGCAGCCCCGCGCCCCAGAGCAGGCCGCCGAGCACGTCGAGCCGGAAGAACAGCGGCCACGGCATGCGCCCGACGCCCGCGGCGACCGGCATGAACGTGCGGACGATGCCGATGAAGCGGGCGATGATGACGGCGGCCGCGCCGTACTTCAGGAAGAAGCGGTTGGTGCGCTCGATCGTGCGATGCGAGAACAGCCCTGAGGACTTGCGCTGGAAGATCGGCGGCCCGGCCTTGTGCCCGATGAAGTAGCCCAGCTGGTCGCCCGCGACCGCGCACGCCCAGATGCAGAGCATCACGAGCCAGATGGGCTGCGGGATGACGCCGGTGTAGGAGAGCACGCCGGCGATCACGAGCAGCGTGTCGCCCGGCAGCAGGAAGCCGACCAGCAGCCCCGTCTCGACGAAGACGATGGCGCACACGAGCAGCAGCGCCCAGACGCCGGCGCCCGAGATCAGCCCCTCGATGTCGATGAGGAACTCAGCTGGCAGGTGGGGCACGGACGCTCCTTCGCGCGATGGGCGGTCGCCGTGCGGGAGAGGGGACTCGAACCCCCACGCCACGAGGGCACAGGAACCTAAATCCTGCGTGTCTGCCAATTCCACCACTCCCGCGTGGGTGTGATCAGCGTACCTTTTCGCGCAGGTCCCGACGCTCCGGCTCTGCCAAGGTTGTGCCATGCAGATGCGCGCCCTCGTGACCGGCGCCTCGGCCGGGCTCGGCGCGGAGTTCGCGCGCCAGCTCGCCGCCGACGGCTTCGCGCTCGTGCTCGTCGCGCGCAGCGCCGACCGCCTGCGGGAGCTCGCGGCCGAGCTGCCCGCGCTCGGCGCGGCCGACGTCGAGGTGCTGCCCGCCGACCTCACGGACGAGGCCGGGCTCGAGCGGGTCGCCGCGCGCCTGCAGGACGCCGCGCAGCCGGTCGACGTGCTCGTCAACAACGCCGGGCACGCCGTCGCCGAGCCCTTCCACGCATCCGCCATCGCCGACGAGCGCGCCATGCACGAGCTGCTCACGTGGGTGCCGCTGCGGCTCGCGCACGCGGCGCTGCCCGGCATGCGCGAGCGCGGCCGCGGCGGCATCCTCAACGTCGCGAGCCTCGCCGGCCGCCTGCCGAGCGGCTCGTACGCGGCGGCGAAGGCACAGGTGATCGCCCTGTCGCGCGCGCTCGACGCCCGCTATCGCCGCGACGGCGTGACCGTCACGGCGCTGCTGCCCGGCTTCGTCGCGACGGAGTTCCACGAGCGGATGGGCGTCGCGGCCGACACCGTGCCGCGGGCCGGGTGGGCGGATGCGCCGACGGTCGTGCGCGAGGGGCTCACGGCCCTGCGCCGGCGGCGCGGGGTCGTCGTGAGCGACTGGCGCTACCGGCTCGCGGCGCCGCTGCTGCCGCTCGTGCCGTCGCGGCTCATCGCCGGCTTCGGGCTCGGCGCGAGGATCGAGCGGGGGAGCGGCCGATGAGCGAGGTCGTCGCGGTGCTCGGCGCCGGCGTCATGGGCGCCGGCATCGCGCGGGTGCTTGCGCGCGCCGGCCACGAGGTGCGGGTCTTCGACGTCGACCCGGCCGCCGCCGCCCGCGCAGCCGACTCGGCCGGCGCATCCGCCCACGCCTCGGTCGCCTCGGCGGTCGAGGGCGCGACGCTCGTGCTCGAGGCCGCGCCCGAGCGGCTCGAGCTGAAGCGCGCGCTGCTCGCCGAGGTCGAGGCGGCGAACGCCGACGCGGTCATCGCCTCGAACACCTCGTCGATCGGGGCCGACGCGCTCGCGGCCGGCATGCGCGACCCGTCGCGCCTCGTGATCGCGCACTTCTTCAACCCCGCCGACACGGTGCCGCTCGTCGAGGTGGTGCCGGGCCCCGCGACGCCGCCGGAGACCGTCGAGCGGATGGTGGCGCTGCTCACCGCGGCGGGCAAGACGGCCGTGCCGCTCGCGCACCAGGTCGAGGGCTTCATCGCCAACCGCCTGCAGGCGGCGCTCTACCGCGAGGCGATGCACCTCGTCGAGCGGGGCGTCGCGAGCCCCGAGCAGGTCGACCGCGTGGTGACCGCCGGGCTCGGGCCGCGCTGGGCGCTCGCGGGGCCCTTCGAGATCATGGATCTCGGCGGCCTCGACGTCTGGACGAGCGTGGCCGACGGCATCCTGCCGACCCTCGGCGACGCATCCGCCGCCCCCGCGATGCTGCGCGATCGGGCCGAGCGCGGCGACCTGGGCGCGAAGACCGGGCGCGGCTTCCTCGAGCGCGAGGCGGATGCGCCGGCGCGGTTCGCGGCGAGGCTGGCGGCGCTCATCGCGGCCCGCGACGCGCTCGAGCCGTAGGCCGGGAGGGCGACGCGGCGTGCGACGGGCGCCGAACTGCCATGGCGCTCCCAGCCGCTCCGTGCCAGCGTGGAGGGCATGACCGAGACCCTCAAGGCCGTCTACGTCAACGGCAGCCTCACCCCGTCGCCGGGCGAGAGCCACACCGACCTGCTCATCGAGGCGAGCGCGCGCATCCTGCGCGAGCAGGGCGTCGAGGTCGAGGTCGTGCGCGCCGTCGACCACGCGATCGCCCCGGGCGTGCAGCCCGACATGACCGAGCACGGCGCCGCCGAGGACGCCTGGCCCGCCATCTGGGAGCGCGTGCTCGCGGCCGACATCCTCGTGCTCGCCACCCCCATCTGGCTCGGCGACGCCTCGAGCGCCACGCGCCGCGTGATCGAGCGCTTGTACGCCGAGTCGGGCGAGCTCAACGAGCACGGCCAGTCGATCTACTACGGCCAGGTCGGCGGATGCCTCGTCGGCGGCAACGAGGACGGCATGAAGCACGTCGCGCGCGAGGTGCTCTACGCGCTGCAGCACCTCGGCTGCACCATCCCGCCGCAGGCCGACGCGGGCTGGGTGGGCGAGGCGGGCCCCGGCCCCTCCTACGGCGACGAGCTCGACGACGGCTCGCACGCGGGCGCCGACAACGACTTCACGCAGCGCAACATCACGATCATGACGTGGAACCTGCTGCACCTCGCGCGCATGCTCCGCGGCGGCATCCCGACCGAGGGCAACGACCGCAACGCCTGGGAGCGCGGCGAGCGCTTCGGGTTCCAGAACCCCGAGTACCGATAGGAGCGCGACCATGACCGACATCCGCCTGCACATCGAGGACTCCGGCGGCGACGGCCGCCCCGTCGTGCTGCTGCACGGCTGGCCGCTCTCGGCCGAGGCGTGGGCGGCGCAGACCGCGGCGCTCACCGCCGCCGGCCACCGCGTCGTCGCCTACGACCGCCGCGGCTTCGGCCGCAGCGACAAGCCCGACGAGGGCTACGACTACGACACGCTCGCGGCCGACCTCGACCGGGTGCTCACCGAGCTCGACCTGCGCGACGTCGCGCTCGTCGGCTTCTCGATGGGCGGCGGCGAGGTCGCGCGCTACGTCTCGACCTACGGCGAGGAGCGCGTGCGCTCGGTGGTGTTCGCGGCAGCGGTCCCGCCGTACCTGCTGCACGCCGATGACAACCCGGAGGGCCCGCTCACCGAAGAGGCCTACCGCTCGCTCCGCGCCGGGCTCGAGGCCGACCGCGAGGCGTTCTTCGACGAGTTCACGACCGGCTTCTTCTCGACCGAGGAGGGCCTGCAGGTGAGCGAGGCGCAGCGCCACGAGGGCATCCGGCTCTCGCTGCAGTCGCACCAGCCGGCGGCGCTCGGGGCGATGGACGCGTGGGCGACCACCGACTTCCGCGACGACCTCGGCACGATCACCGTGCCGGTGCTCGTGCTGCACGGCGACGGCGACCAGACGGTGCCGTTCGAGGGCTCCGGCCGCCGCACGCACGAGACGATCGAGCACAGCGAGCTGCACGTCATCTCCGGCGCACCGCACGGCTGCAACGTGAGCCACGCCGACGAGTTCAACCGGGCCCTCATCGCGTTCCTGGGCTGATGGAGGTCACCGACTGGCTGCTGCAGGGCGATCCCTCGATCCGCTGGCAGGTCATGGCCGACCTGCTCGACGAGGATCCGGATGCCGTGGCCCGCGAGCGCGCGAGGGTCGCGCACGAGGGCCACGGCGCGGCGCTGCTCGCCGCCCGCGGGCCCGACGGGCAGTGGGCCGGCGGCGCGCACTTCCCGAAGGCCGAGCCGACGCTGCCCGGGCAGCCGTGGACATCCACCGCCCACGTGCTCACCGAGCTGCGGCTGCTGGGCGTCGACCCGGCGGATGCGGCGGTGCGGGAGGCGATCGCCGACGTCAAGCGCGTCACCCGCTGGGAGTACGACGACGAGCCGTTCTTCGAGGGCGAGGTCGAGCCGTGCATCAACGGCGCGCTCGTGACGAACGCCGTCTACTACGGCGAGGACGCGACGCCGATCGTCGAGCGGCTGCTCGGGGAGCGCATGGAGGACGGCGGCTGGAACTGCGAGCAGGAGCGCGGCTCGGTGCGCTCGTCGTTCGACACGACGATCGCGGTGCTCGAGGCGCTCGCGGCGTTCGAGCGCGTGAGCGACGACCCGCGCGTGCCCGAGGCGCGGGCGAGCGGCGAGGCCTACCTGCTCGAGCGCTCGCTGCTGCGACGGCGCTCGACCGGCGAGATCGTCGACGAGGGCTACCTGCGCTTCGCCTTCCCGCCGCGCCACGAGTACGACGCGCTGCGGGCGCTCGAGCACTTCCGCGCCGTCGGCGCCCGCCCCGACGAGCGCATGGCCGAGGCGATCGAGCTCGTGCGCTCGAAGCGGCGGGACGACGGCCGCTGGCCGCTCGACGTCGTGCACGGCGGCGACCGGGTCGTCGACTACGGGCCCGTCGGGGAGCCGAGCCGGTGGATCACGCTCAAGGCGCTGCGGGTGCTTCGGTGGGCTGACGGCGGCTGAGGCGGCTGTGGACAACTTCCGCGAGGGCTGACGCGCTCGCGGTTCACTGGCTCGCATGCGCCAGGCCGTCGCCGAGATCACCGCCACCGTGCGGGCGAGGGTGCGCCGCGACGGGGTCGACCTGGCCCGCTCCGGCGACCTCGCCGAGCGCTACGTGCGCGACGCGGTGCGCTCCTACGCCGAGCGCTCGCTCGGCGGCAGCGTGCCGCTGCTGTCCGACGAGCGGCAGGCCGAGCGCGACGTGCTCGCGGCGGTCTCGGGCTACGGGCCGCTGCAGCCCTACCTCGACGACCCCGAGGTCGAGGAGCTGTGGGTCAACCAGGGCTCCCGCGTCTTCTGCGCGCGCGGCGGCGTCAGCGAGCAGCTGCCGATCCGGCTCACCGAGACCGAGGTGCGCGACCTCGTCGAGCGGATGCTCTCGACGACCGGCCGCCGCGTCGACCTCTCGTCGCCCTTCGTCGACGCGTCGCTGCCCGACGGCTCCCGCCTCCACGTCGCATCCGGCGACGTCGCCCGCGGCGCGATGTCGATCAACATCCGCAAGTTCGCCCGCCGGCTCGCCGCGCTCTCGGCGCTCGTCGAGCGCGGCGCGCTCAGCCAGCAGGCGGCAGCGTTCCTGCGCAGCGCGGTCGTCGCCGGCTGCAACATCCTCGTCTCCGGGCCGACGCACGCCGGCAAGACCACCATGCTGAACGCCCTGCTCGCCGCCGTGCGGCCGGGCGAGCGGGTGGTGACGGTCGAGGAGACCTTCGAGCTCGATCCGCCCGTCGACGACATCGTGGGGCTCCAGTGCCGCCAGCCGTCGCTCGAGGGCACGGGAGAGATCTCGCTGCGGCGGCTGGTGAAGGAGAGCCTGCGGATGCGCCCCGACCGGCTCGTCGTCGGCGAGGTCCGCGAGGCCGAGGCGCTCGACCTGCTCGTGGCGCTCAACTGCGGCGTCTCCGGCATGTGCTCGATCCACGCGAACTCCGCGCGCGACGCGCTCACGAAGCTCACGACCCTGCCGCTGCTCGCGGGGCGCAACATCGACGCCGGGTTCGTCGTGCCCACCGTCGCGCAGTGCGTCGACCTCGTGGTGCACCTCGCGATCGACGCCCGCGGCAACCGCCGCGTCGTCGAGATCCTCGCGCCCACCGGGCAGGTCACCGCTGGCGTCATCGAGGCGTCCGTGCTGTTCGCCGTGCGCGACGGGCTGCTCGAGCCGACCGGGTCGCATCCGGCGAGGACGGCGAAGTTCGCCGCGGTCGGCATCGACCCCGTCGCGCTGCTCGGGAGCCGCGCATGACGTGGCTGCTCGGCTGCCTCCTCGGCCTCGGCATCGTGCTCGCCGTCAGCCCGTGGCTGTGGCCGCGAAGCGCCCGCACGCCGGATCCGCAGCCGCGCCGCCGACTGCTCGACCGCCTCACGCACGCGGGCCTCGAAGGCGTCCCGCCGGTCGCGCTCGCGGCGGTGTCGGTGCTGGCCGGCGTCCTCGCCGCGGGCGTCGCGCTCGCCCTCGCACCGGTGGTCGCCGTCGCGGCCGCCGCGTTCGCCGCCGGCGCCGCCGGGCCCGTGATCGCCGTGCGCTGGCGCGCCAAGCGGCGCCGCCGAGCGCAGGCGTCGGTCTGGCCCGACGTCGTCGACCACCTGGTCTCCGCCGTGCGGAGCGGGCGGGCGCTGCCGGATGCGGTGGCGCAGCTCGCGCACGCCGGTCCGGAGATCACGCGAGCGGCCTTCACCGCCTACGCGGCCGATCACCGCGCGACCGGCTCGTTCGCCTACGCCCTCGACCGCCTGAAGGACCGCCTGGCCGATCCGGTCGCCGACCGCATCCTCGAGACCGCAAGCATCCTGTTCTCGCGCAGGTTTGTGCGGGCGGCGGGTGAAGGCGAGCGCCCCGGTCGAGTTGGTCGTCGACCGGTTGGCTTGGTCGGCGCCCCCTGCTGGGCCGACGGGGGGTCGACGGATCACCTCCTCCGCCCTCCGCTCGGAGCAGCCACGTAGGGTGACTGGCATGGCCACGAAGCGGATCGCGCCCGAGTTGTTCCTCGACGTTTTCACCTGCCCGCACTGTGAGGCCATCACGGGTCAGGGCTGGCGGACGGTCGACAGCCAGAGCCCGATGTCGATGATGAATCAGCAGCCAGGCCGTCCTGCGTGGCACCTCGCGACATGTATCTCGGAATCTTGCCGCGGTCAATCAATGTGGCGAGAGGACGTCATGGTGTGGCCCCTTGTGTCGTCCGCGCCAGCGCCGCATGATGCGATGCCGGCGGATGCTCTCGAGCTCTATGAGGAAGCGCGGGCGGTCCTGCCGCACTCTCGTCGAGCGGCAGCAGCGCTGATCCGCGGCTCGCTCGAGCGCCTGCTGCGGGCACAGCTCGGCGGCAGTGAGCGGCTCGACGAGATGATCGCCTCGCTTAGCACGCAGGTGTCGCGCGCGCTCTGGCAGATCCTCACCGCGGTTCGTGTTCTGGCCAACACGAGCCTGCACCGTGACGACGAAGCTCCCGAACTTCTCGAGCTCTACCTTGAGGGGGATCTCGCCGAGGTCGTGGACCCGTACTTCACTGCAATCAACCTGCTCGTGGAGGAGCTCATCGCAGCTCCGGCAGCAGCGGCCGAACTGTACGCGACACTTCCCTCGGGCAAGCGCGCCGAGGCTGAGCGAAAGGCCGACCGGGCGGCCGCGAAAGACTCCTGAACACTCAGCCCGGGCGAGCAGCATCGCGATCGACACGCCAGATCGACCGCAGTGGCATCGACGGCCCGTGGAACAACCATCGCAGGGCGTATTGGGAGCGCCGCCAAGCTAGCGCTTGTCGCGGGGAGGGTTCGGGTCGTTACCGTAGGAGTTCTTCTCGCCAATCGTGCCGTCGAGCTTCTTCACGGTGTGCTCAACGCCGCGATCCTTCGCCATCTGGCGTCCGATCTTCTCCTGCTCGGCCTTCGTGCCGCCGGAGTGGGCCGCGCGACTGCTGCCCTCGACCTTCGACTTCCAGGTGCCGCCCTCGTTGTAAGTGGTGATATCGCCCTTAGCCATGCACGGATCATCGCACGAGCAATGTGCGTTAGCCAGGGCGATACAAACTAGACGCCAGTCGGGTCACCAGCGCCGTACATTCCGAGAATGCGAGCGCCGTCCTCTCGGAACCAATCCAGGTCAACGTCCCCGCTCAGCCAGCCTTGAAGCTGTTGCAACGTTGCGTTTGAAGCGCCCTGAGTTTGTTGGAGGCTCCTGACCTTGGAAACGAGGATGGAGTTATGCCGAAGGAACTGGCGAATGGGAAGCCGACGACGCGTCGGTACTCGGTCGAGGAGAAGGCCGCCGCGGTGCGGATGGTGAGGACGCTGCGCGCTGAGCTCGGTGTCACGCAAGGGACGGTCCAGCGCGTCGCGACGCAACTCGGTTACGGTGTTGAGTCCGTGCGGATGTGGGTCAAGCAGGCCGACGTCGACGACGGCGTCACTGCCGGCGTGAGCAGCGCGGAGGCGCAGCGGGTGCGTGAGCTCGAGCAGGAGAACCGGGAGTTGCGGCGGGCCAACGAGGTGCTGAAGCGGGCGGCGTCTTTCTTCGGGGCGGAGCTCGACCGCCACTACCGGAAGTAGTCGCGTTCGTCGACGCGAACAGGGACGATCTTGTGGACGGTCGCCGGCTCGGAGTCGAGCTCATCTGCAGGCTGCTGCAGGTGGCTCCGAGTAGTTACTACGCCGCCAAGACCCGCACGCCGTCCGCCCGCGCGGTGCGGGACGACGAGCTGATCCCGCAACTGGTCGAACTCTGGGAGTCCAACTACCGCGTCTATGGGGTCCGCAAGCTCTGGAGGGCTGCCCGCCGCGCGGGGATCATGATCGGCCGCGACCAGACCGCCAGGTTGATGCGCGCCGCGAGGATCGAGGGCGCGCGGCGGTCGAAGCGGGTCAAGACGACGAGGCCGGATCCGGCGTCGGCGCGGCACCCGGACCTGGTGAAGCGGGATTTCACCGCGAGCGCCCCGAACCGGCTCTGGGTCACCGACCTGACGTTCGTGCCGACCTGGACCGGCGTCGCCTACGTGTGCTTCATCATCGACGCGTTCAGCAGGATGATCGTGGGTTGGCGGATCGCGTCGCACATGCGAACCGAGATCGTCCTCGACGCGGTCGAGATGGCCCGCTGGTCCCGCGGCGCCCGGCACGAGGATCTGCGGTGTCACAGCGACGCAGGCTCTCAATTCACCTCGATTCGCTATGGCGAACGCCTCGCAGAGATCGGTGCCACGCCGTCGATCGGGACGGTCGGCGACAGCTATGACAACGCCCTCGCCGAGACGGTGAACGGCTACTACAAGGCAGAACTCGTCCGCGGCCCCGCGCGGCCAGGGCCGTGGAAGACGGTCGAAGACCTCGAGCTCGCGACGCTCGGGTGGGTGCACTGGCACAACACGCAGCGCCTCCACGGCTACCTCGGCGACGTCCCGCCCGCAGAGTTCGAGGCCGCGTTCTATGCTGTCCCCAACGACCGCAATCTGCTGGTCGGAATCAAATAGCGCGAGTCTCCATCAGACCCAGGGCGCTTCAGTTTGCCCACGATTGGGCCTGTGGGACGCGTTGCGGATCGAACTTCGCTATGTGCACGCCCTTGCCGAGACTTGGCTGGGGGACCGGTTCGACGGCCGTAAGCCACAGATGCATGCCCTCGCGGTGCCGTAGGGCGAGCCAGTCAGAAACAAGTGAATCGGTGGGGTCGAGCGCAGCCCGCAACACCGCGATGTGAGCGCGGAGCGCCCGAAGCGCGTCGCGGAAGTCCTCTTTGAAGGGATCCATCGACACCAGTTGCGCGAGATTGATTAGCAGCGGCGCGCTGGCTGCGAGCAAGCGCTCGCGACGGAGACTCGCCAGATTGTCGAGCCGTTCCCTCTTGGCGAGCGCGACCGCCACGACAGTCGACACGAGGATGGCAGACGCGGGCACCAGAACGTCCACCGTGATAGTCGTCCAGTCCAGAACGGCCATTAGGCTGCGTCAGATCGGCGTCGGGATCCCGGTGAGCGGGTCGGCGTGGGCAAGGAGTCAGCAGACGTCATGGCTGCGTAGTTCTCGAACAGGGCACGCTGACGGTCAAGTTCTTCGACGACGCCCCACAGCCCGAAGGCAGAGTCAACTGCGAGGTCGAGTTGGCGGTGCGCTTTGAGCAACGCAGGAGACATGGCCAGCGGATTGTAATGTTCGGCCAACGAGCGCTCAGGATGAAGCCCGCGAGCTGCGAGCACCGCTTGGCCGCCAGCGATGATCTGCGTCCGCCGCTGTTCGTCCATCGCGGGAAGCGGCAGGGTGTTCCAGACGATCGTGTTGGAGAAGCTCGGGTCGGACTTCAGTCGGCCGCCGACTGTCTTCTGCCAGGTGATGAACGCAGATGACGACAGGACCGCGAACGCGAATCCGTCGGGGTCGTCGCACCGGTACACCTTGTCGCCTGCAATCACGTCGGGCGGCAGAAGCGCGCACGTCGCCCAAGCGCGCGCCTCCGAGAAGACCTTGGGGATCCCCACGTACGGAACGGTGGGCTGCGATCGTTGCCCAAACAGGTGCGGCGTGGCAGCCATCTCGCGCGTTGAGCTGGCGCGGCTCTCCTCGCGAAAGCGCTTCACCTTCGCAAGTCGGTCGCGCAGGACCCGCGACCGGCTGATGTCCGCGGGATCGAGATCGACGAGCCAGAGGCACCAGCGCGGGAGGTCGTGGATCAGTTCACGTCCCATGACGAAGCGCCGAAGGTACTTCGCCGCGATCGGGTCGGCTGCGAGCTCCGCATGCTCATCCGCCTCGACAATGAGGTGCCCGCCATCCCGCGGCATGCTGCCCATGGCTACCGGCGGCAGCGCACCAGACAGCGGCTCTCGACGCTGCTCGACGAGGACCTTGGGCCCGTCCACCAGGTAGGCGTTGATACCGGCTCGCACAGCGACGCGAGTCGGCTCGCCTCGCAGGTTGCGCTCGTATGTGTAGAGCCACGCCGGCCTGTTCGGCGCCTTTTCGAAACCAACGATCGTGCAGTGGACGGCTGCCGCGCCCGGCGCCTCGCTCGTCCAGACGAATGTGCGGTGCGCAAACTTGATGTGCCAACCGTGCGCAAAGACGGGGCCGAAGAGCGCCGGCACCGGCTCGCCTTGCACGATCGAGTTCGTGGAGACGAAGGCGAACTCACCGGCATATCCGTCCTGCGTGAACAGCTCGAGCGCCTTGGCATACCAGCCGGTGACGTAGTCCAGCCGGCCAATGTCATCGCGGCTCCAGACCGCGCGAAGCTCCCCCGCCTGCGCTTCGCTGCGCGATGCGTGCCCAAGGAACGGCGGATTCCCCATGACGAACAACCGGTCAGAGGGTGCGACGACGGCGGTCCAGTCGGTCTTCAGCGCATTGCCGACCTGAATCGTGCTGATCTTGTCGAGGGGCAGCGCTTCGGGTGCGAGCCCGAGAGCAAGCTCCATGCCCTTGTTTGCCTGGTGATCGACGAGGTGCAGCGCCGTAGCGGCGATACGCGCAGGCCACTCCTCTAGCTCGATGCCGTGGAAGCTGCTGAGCCGCACGGGCAGGTCTTCCTCGAGGAAAGCGAGCGTGACGCCCTCGCTCCCCAGCTCCTGCAGCCGCTGCAGAATCTCGAGATCAAGCGAACGCATCTCCCGGTAGGTGACCACGAGGAAGTTGCCGCACCCGCACGCGGGGTCGAGGAACCGCATGCGACTCATGTCCGCTCGCAGCTTGCGCAGGACCTTCACGTCATGCAGGCCGTCCGTGAAGCGCCGCCGAAGATCGTCCAGGAACATCGGCCGGATCAACTTCAGAATGTTGGTCTCGGTCGTGTAGTGCTCGCCGAGCTCGCGCCGAGCCTTCTTGTCTTTCACCGCCTGGAAGAGCGAGCCGAAGATGGCGGGAGAGATCTCGGACCAGTTGAACATCGCTGCCGCGAGCAGTCGCGATCGCATCTTGGCGTCGAACGAGGGAATCGCCAGCGGCTCCTCGAATATGCCGCCGTTGACGTATGGGAATCGAGCGATGAGCTCGTCGAGGTGCTTGTGCCGCTTCCCGCGCTCGCGTCCCATCACCTGGTACAGCAGCGACAGCTGCGGTCCGAGGTCGCTACCGTCCTCGGCTGTTCGGGTCTCGAGGAACTCCAGGAACAGGTCACGCTCCCAGACGCCTGCGTCGTCGGCGTACAGCGCGAAGAGCGTGCGCACCAGGAAGATGCTGGCCTCGTGGTCGTCGTAGCCCGATCCCTCCAACGCCTCGTAGAGCGACGCCATGAGGCGCGCCGCATCGATCGACGCACGCTCCTGCTCTCTTGACCCAAACGCACGCTGGCCGTAGCCCGCGAAGAACGCGAGCCGCTCCGCATGATCGCGGAACTGCGCCAGATCGAACTCGAGCACGCCGTCGTCCTCGGCGCGGAGGTCCAGTAGTCGGAAGCGCTTGAAGTCAGACGTGATGACGTAGCTGGGCACCTCGGCGTCAGCAAGGTTGTCGATGTAGTCAAGGGCCTGACGCTCTGCCTCCACGAGGTCCTTGCCGGCGCTCTTCATCTCGATCAGGGCGATGCCTGGGATCAGCGCATCGATGTAGCCCTGCGCACCCGTGGAGGTGCGCTTGGAGCGCTTCTCGTAAAAGGCGGCACGCGTCTGCGTGATCCCGTAGACCCCGAGCAGATCGCGCACGAATGACTGCGCATCCTGCCGCTCATCACCGGGCGAATCTGCCCAATCGCGCGAGAACCTCGCCGCACGTGCGCGAATTTCGTTCAGGGATAGCGCCTTAGCCACGACCTCGACCCTATTCGACGCTTCGGCCGGTCCCCGCAGCAACAGGAGCGAACGGCGATCACCGCAGCTCGGTAATCAACCGGCGAGCACGCACGCGCACTCCTCGCGGAAGGAGTTCCAGCGTGGCGGTCTTGATCGTCAGTACTTCGTCCAGGTGAAGACAAGTTCGTTCCGAGACGGCACACGTCCGTTGAAGTCCCCAGCGAGCTCCAACGTAGTCTCGTCGATGTCGGAGGGGATGAGCTCGGCGACTACGTCGAGGAGCTGCTCATGCGAAAGCGGCGTTTCTGGCGGAACAACGACGCTCATCCAGCCTTGCTCGCTTTCCTCTCGCTCGATGACCACGAGGTCGATCACAGCCATGACTTGCGCATCCCCCTGATCACCGAACTCAAAGGTGCGACAGACCTCGTCGCCTGCGTTAGCCCGCGCCTCGGCGTAGAGCCCCCGCCCCTCGGAGCGGATGGCGTCGAGCAAAACCACGCTGCTGAGGCTTTCGAGCAGTTCGTAGTCGTTAGCCGTCGGCAGCAGCTCCCCGCGCGCATCTAGCTGCTCAAACCTTGCGTATCCATCGCGACGCTCGCCGACTGCGTGAGTCGCGTCGTACGCAAGGAGCCAGCACGTGTCTGTCGCCGGATCGAAGATGGTGAGGCCACGCGCCTGACCGAAGTGGATCGTCTTAACGTGCCCGTAAGGCCTCACGTTAAGCATGTTCTCGCCCTCGCCGGGCGCGCCAGCTCGTTTTATGGTGAAGCGTCGGATGGCTTCGTGCCGATCGCAGTACGCGCGGGCATCCCTCTCCGCGAGCGCTTCGTCGAGGCCGAGATCGTCCTTAAGACAACGCCGCGTCACGCGAAGGCGCGGCGAGTAGCCCATCGAGCGGCCGTGATCAGAGCGAGCGAAGCCGCGCGGCGTGAGCCTCCGCACGCTGGGTGCGCTCGGCCCGAGCCACAGCCATACGCTCTTCTCGCGACACCGAACGGCGCTGGACGAGCGCTGCCCGGAGATCATCCTTGCTCATCGCCCGCACGCTCTCAACGAGCGCGGCACTGCTGTGCTGGCGGATCGCCGGACGAGCAGAGTTGCGAATCGCGGTGTTCATATCGTGCACACTACATGACCCGTATAGGAACTAACTACGCCCAACCTTGCGCGCCAGGAGTTGCCGTTCCGAAGCAGCGCCCGAAGATACGGTGCCGTCTCCCGCGCGCGCGATGGGGTACCCCCGAGCGGGGAGGGGGAAACACCACCCCCGGGAGGTCTTCCCCCCGCTCGGACTTTTGTGGATTTTTCCGCGATGCGGCGGCCGCAGTCGCGAGGTGCCCGGCACCCGCAGCAGCGCGAGTGCCGGGCAGGTGTGACGCTGGTCGGGTCATGACGGGAAGAAAGGATCCCGCTCTCCGGCCATCGATCCCGGGCCCGCCCACCCACAAGGCAAACGAAGCGGGCCGGGTGACGTTGACGTCACGGTTGTGCGGTCGGCGAAGCATGCTTGCCTCGGCCTCGGCGAAGCGTTGCCGCGAGCAGCTGAGCGACCCGCTCATCACGCGTCGGCGGGCGGCTGGGGACAGTGTCCGTCTGCGGATTCGTCTGTCGGCCTCGGTACGGTGTCTGCAGCATCTCGCGTACCTCCTCCTCCGCGCGCTTGGTCACGGCCTGGTCGAACGCGCCGACGAACGAGATCTGCAGGTTGTAGATCCCCGGATCCGTCGACAGCAGCACCTGTGCGGTGGCCGGGTCCGTGACTCCCAGCTGTGCGGGGCCGGGCAGTGATCGGTCTGCAGGGTCGCGGACCAGGGGGCGCGGGGCCGTCGCGCTCTCCTCGGTGATCAGCGCGTTCACTGCCGCGAGCGCCTCGGCGTCGTCCTCCTCGCCCGGCAGGTAGCCACCGTGCGAGATGGAGGTCGCGCCGTTCAGCATCTCGTGCCAGCTACCGGCCTTCCGCTCCCACAGGTCGTAGAGGTCCTTGGCGCGATGCGCGTCATGCGCGAGGATCTGGTGCCGGATCCGGTTGCAGAGGGTGCGGAAGATCACGACGCCCACCCACAGCTCCATGCTGCGGTGCACCGCTTCGGGCGCGCGGCCCGCGGCCGTGGCCTCGAACTGCGCGAACGCTTCCTCGGCCTGCTGCTGGTACCGGGGCAGTTGTGCGCGCAGCTTGTCGATGCGTGCGTCTTCTTCGCGCCGACGTCGCTCGTCTTCCTCAGCGAGTGCGAGTTGCCGCTGCTCCTCGGCCGCTGCGACTCGCGCCTCCGCTTCCGCGAGCGCGGCCGTCGCGGCGGCCACGTCCGCCTGCGTGCTGGCCAAGAGGTCGTTCAGGTTCTCGCTCATCCGGTCACCGCCTCCAGTGAGCCGGGTAGGCGGCCACGGGCAGGCCGACGCGGTCCGTCGAGACCTTGCGTGTGACCGGCGCTCGCAGCGCCGTCAGCGCGCCGCCGCTCGTCGAGCGCCCCTCGGTGCAGTGTCGGGCGTGGTTGAGCGCCGCCGCGACGATCGCGGCACGGCCGCTCGTCGCGATGATCGGGAGTCGGATCATCATGGTGACCTCCGGGTTGCGTTGACGACTTCCATGCGACGCGCCTGGCCCTCGCATGGCTCCCACCCGGGGACTCTGACCTCGAAGCGGGCGGCGCCTGGCCGGCATCCCTTCGGATCGACAACCATGCTACGAGCGACCGCTGACATCGGTGCCGCGGAGTCGCGGCGCGGCGAGATGCGGCTTCTGGATCAGCAGGACTCGCACTCGATGTTCCGCCTCCCAGTAGTCGATGCGCCCGTCTGCGTCGAGCAGCTCCTCGAGCGGGGACGTGAAATCCGACGGGTCGAGCAGCCAGTGCGCCAGCCACGTGTCCAGCGTGTGCTGCTGGTACTCGCGCAGCAGCGCCGCCAGCTCGATCGACCGGGCCTCCGCGATGCGCAGCCGTCGACGGTGATTCGCCGCCTCGCTGCGCAGCTTCGCCGCCTGCGCCTCACACGCCGCGTGGCTGCCCGGCGCGCTCACCGGTCCGCCTCCTCGTCGGGCGCGCAAGTCGGGTGCGTTGAGAACCCGTCGTGCACCAGTGCCGGGTGCAGGGGGAACCCGCACACCGAGCACGAGAAGCCCGTCAGGACCATGTAGCCGCGGTCCGTGCCGAAGCGGGCGCTCATCGCTCCCACCCCTCGCCAGCGGTCAGCGCCAGTTGCTCACGCGCAGCGAACGCCGCCTGCTGTTCATCCTCGGCGCGCTCCCTCTCAAGCACGCGCTGGACGAACTCAAGGTTCCGCTCGGACGCGGTCTTCGATCGCTGGGGCGGCAGCGGGTCGTCCTCCCAGCGGCCCTGGTTCAGCCAGGTCGCGGGATGTGGCACAAACCGCGGCTCAGGCAGGTTGGGATCGTCACGGAACCGACGCGCCCCAGCCAAGATGAAGCGCCCTGGGTCTGATGGAGACTCGCGCTATTTGATTCCGACCAGCAGATTGCGGTCGTTGGGGACAGCATAGAACGCGGCCTCGAACTCTGCGGGCGGGACGTCGCCGAGGTAGCCGTGGAGGCGCTGCGTGTTGTGCCAGTGCACCCACCCGAGCGTCGCGAGCTCGAGGTCTTCGACCGTCTTCCACGGCCCTGGCCGCGCGGGGCCGCGGACGAGTTCTGCCTTGTAGTAGCCGTTCACCGTCTCGGCGAGGGCGTTGTCATAGCTGTCGCCGACCGTCCCGATCGACGGCGTGGCACCGATCTCTGCGAGGCGTTCGCCATAGCGAATCGAGGTGAATTGAGAGCCTGCGTCGCTGTGACACCGCAGATCCTCGTGCCGGGCGCCGCGGGACCAGCGGGCCATCTCGACCGCGTCGAGGACGATCTCGGTTCGCATGTGCGACGCGATCCGCCAACCCACGATCATCCTGCTGAACGCGTCGATGATGAAGCACACGTAGGCGACGCCGGTCCAGGTCGGCACGAACGTCAGGTCGGTGACCCAGAGCCGGTTCGGGGCGCTCGCGGTGAAATCCCGCTTCACCAGGTCCGGGTGCCGCGCCGACGCCGGATCCGGCCTCGTCGTCTTGACCCGCTTCGACCGCCGCGCGCCCTCGATCCTCGCGGCGCGCATCAACCTGGCGGTCTGGTCGCGGCCGATCATGATCCCCGCGCGGCGGGCAGCCCTCCAGAGCTTGCGGACCCCATAGACGCGGTAGTTGGACTCCCAGAGTTCGACCAGTTGCGGGATCAGCTCGTCGTCCCGCACCGCGCGGGCGGACGGCGTGCGGGTCTTGGCGGCGTAGTAACTACTCGGAGCCACCTGCAGCAGCCTGCAGATGAGCTCGACTCCGAGCCGGCGACCGTCCACAAGATCGTCCCTGTTCGCGTCGACGAACGCGACTACTTCCGGTAGTGGCGGTCGAGCTCCGCCCCGAAGAAAGACGCCGCCCGCTTCAGCACCTCGTTGGCCCGCCGCAACTCCCGGTTCTCCTGCTCGAGCTCACGCACCCGCTGCGCCTCCGCGCTGCTCACGCCGGCAGTGACGCCGTCGTCGACGTCGGCCTGCTTGACCCACATCCGCACGGACTCAACACCGTAACCGAGTTGCGTCGCGACGCGCTGGACCGTCCCTTGCGTGACACCGAGCTCAGCGCGCAGCGTCCTCACCATCCGCACCGCGGCGGCCTTCTCCTCGACCGAGTACCGACGCGTCGTCGGCTTCCCATTCGCCAGTTCCTTCGGCATAACTCCATCCTCGTTTCCAAGGTCAGGAGCCTCCAACAAACTCAGGGCGCTTCAAGATGTCCTCCGGCGTCGCCCCGGCATTCAAAGCCTTGACGAACGCAGCGAGAGCAGCCTGCTTACCTGCTCGCCTCGGATAGATGCTCCAGAAGAGCTCGAAATCGTCATGGGGACTATAGGGGTTCTTCTTCAGGGGTTCTTCTTCAGGGGTTCTTCTTCTACAAGGAGTGTGGTTTGTCGCTCCAGTCCGGAACCCCCGGACTGGGAGTCCGGAACCCCCGGACTGGGAGTCCGGAACCCCCGGGGCAGTACCGGACTGGGAGTCCGGAACCTCTGAGGACTCCTCATCGGCTCGCAACCGACCGTTCGGATGCAGCGTGTAACCCGTCGTAGCGCGACCTCGCGAGTTCTTCCGCATGACGCGCTCGACGACGCCCAGCTCCTCGAGCTCCACGAGCGCCCGACGCACTTGCCGGTCCGAGCAACGCGCCTCAGCCGCGAGCGTCCGTTGCGACGGGTGAATGCCGCCCGGCCCCGAGTGCGATGCGAGCGCGCCGTAGACCGTCAGCGCGTAGAGGCTGATCGACTCATCCCGGAACATCCAGTTCGGAATCGCCGCGAAACCCTCGCTCACCACTACCCCTCCCCGTCGCGGAGCGCTTCGAAGACCCCGTTCGGCCGCCGCAGCACGCGCGCCTCTACAGGGGGCGGAGGTGCCGCCAACTGCCGCAGCCGCTCACCCGCGGGGGCGGGCCGCATGTCGGCGACGGCGGGTGGCTGTGGCGGCTGCGCGCCAGCGGCAGGCTCGCGCACGTCGGTCGAATTCTGGTCGACAGAGCCCTCCACAAGCTCTCCTGCCGCCCGGTTACTCTCCGGGCGGCTTCTCTTCACGGTCATGCCGACCCACCGCCGGCGGGTCGCAGCAGCGCCGCGATGCGGGCCCGCTGCTCAGGCGTCAAGGGCGGCGCTTCGGCGAGCACGCGCTCGATGGCGATCTCGATCTTCGCGGCCGCGTGATCGCGGCGAGCGGTTCGAATGCGGTCGGGATCGCCGGACCGCGCGGCCACTCCCAGCCTCGACTTGGTGACTTGCAGATTCGACACGAACGGCTCCATTCGGGGAAGTGCAGGCACTGCCTGCTACCTCACCGGGAGCCGTCGAGCTTCTTCCGCTGGCTAAGCCCAGCGGCCCTGAACATCTGACTGATTGAGCCCCGTCAGCGACCTAGGTCGGGATTGTCGTTCGACCTAGACCCTAGGTTAGCGTCGGAGACGGCCGAGTGTAACGACGCGACGCGGCTGGCTGAGCGCGCGAAGCGTGGCCTCGAGCAATCGGGCAGGTCGGTACTCGTAGACCGCGCCGCACGTGCCGCAGTGAATGCGATGCACCTCGGTGGCAACTAACTGTCCGTCGCGCTCCTCGGGACTGCCGAACCAACTGTCTGGCAGGCC
This sequence comes from Agrococcus sp. SCSIO52902, assembly GCF_022983135.1. Lineage (GTDB taxonomy): Bacteria > Actinomycetota > Actinomycetes > Actinomycetales > Microbacteriaceae > Agrococcus > Agrococcus sediminis. The sequence continues at coordinate 42,548 of NZ_CP095269.1, read as the reverse complement.
CCTCGGGTGGTCGTCATCGGGCCGCACTCTCATGGCCGCGTCGACCCCACTGACTGCATCCGGGAATAGCCACACCGCGCAGCGCGCACGATGCCCGTCGCAGTAGAGCGAGACGCGCGCAGAGCGGTACTTCGTCGTCGACCGCCCAACGAGGGACGCCTCAACCAGTTCGCGCACGCCTGGTCGAGACCAGAGTGCATCGAACTCGCGACGGTTGCGGTCGCCGGGCGCGAGCTGGTCGGGGCTCAAGAGTTCCGCCGCTCAAGTTCGTCCGCCATCGAGCGCAACCGCGCAGGCGCTTCCGCGAGCGCGTCCGCGAGTTCCCGCAACGAAGCCGATGTCAACACCGCGTGACCGCGCTCGAGCAGATCCACGCGAGCGAGACCCTCGCTGACGCTCATCTCCCACTCCAGGCAGCCCAGAGAACCCTCGCCGATGACATGTCGCCACTCGGCCTCGCCTTCGAATACGCAGTGCGATGCCCCGTCGCATCCTTCGACGCTGCAGGTGGTCGCGCGCGCGAAGAGCCGCGCCTCGTCCAGATCGTTGTAGTCGTTAGGGTTGAACATGGCCGTGGTTCCCCTTCGTGTCTCGGCCCGCCCCCGGAGCGTTGCCGCGCTTCCGGGGGCCTCCTAGTTGATCACTGCTTCCACTCGATCGCGACCGTCTCCGGCCGGAACGTCTTCGCACCCTGGCCGGCCTGACCGATGCGCACCGTCGCGAGCGCGTTGATCACCTGCCGACGCGCATCCGTGCTGAGCGCCTCCCATGCCTCCCGTGCGCTATCAGCGGCAACCAGCGGCCCGAGCACGTCAGCCCGGGACGATTCCGCGATCCGCCCCTCTACGTCGCCCAGACGCCCGCGCAGGCGCTCTGTCGCCACCCTCAACTGGGCACCCGTCAACGCGCCGTCAGCGAAGTCCACGGCGAGCGTCGTCAGGCGCGCGCGGATGCTGTCAGCCTCCGTCGCCAATGCCTGCAACTCCACCCCCGTCTCAGCCGTCAGGAGCCCTGCCGCGTCCGCAAGCGAGAGCCGCGCGATCACGACCTCGCCGACGTACTCCTCGATCACCTCCGCGCGCCGAGCGATGTGGCCCGTCGACTCCGAGCACCGGTACGTGCGTTGGCCGACACGGCGAGCACCGCCGCCATGCACGGTCGCGCCGCAGACACCGCACACCGCCAGGCCGCTCAGCAGGTACTTCCCACCCCGAGCTGCGCTCAGCCGCGTCGGGTCGCTCAGCACCGCCTGCACGCCGAGCCAGGTTGCCTCGTCGACGATCGCCGGCCAGGCAGCGTCGCCGACGACTTCACCGTGGTGACGCCGCTTCCCCACGTTGCGCGGGTTGAGCAGCACGTAACGCAACGTCTGGGCCTTCCACACCGCAGGCTCACCCTCGTGCCCCGCCTTGTAGCGGCGCTGCGACGTGGCGATGCCTCGAGCGTTCCAGTCGCGCACCACGGCCCCGAGCGAGGCGCCCGCAAGCACCGCCCGGTAGGCGGCGCGGAGCTCTACCGCCTCGCTCTCGCGGATCGTCACGCCGTCCGGCTCATACCCGAACGCGCGTGGGCCGTGAGGGAGCCCCTTCATCGCACGTTGCGTGTTCGCCCGCTTCTGCCGCTCGCCCTTGCGTCGCGTCTCGAAACGGGCGATACCGGCGAGCATCGTCGCCCGGAACTCGCCGTCCGCGGTCGTCAGGTCGATCTCGCCATCGACGGTCAGCACGCCGACACCAGTATCGGCCAACGTGACGAGGTCTCGGGTGGACCGCACCAGCCGGTCAAGATCGACGGCGACGGCCACGTCGAAGCGACCGTGCGTCGCGTCGTCGAGTAGTCGCGCCCATGCCGTGCCGGCGGCTCGAGCCTTGCTAGCCGACGTGTCGTTGTCGATGTACTCGCCTACGACGACCCAGCCACGGGCACTCACCAGCGCGGAGCATCGTTCTCGTTGTCGTTCGATGCCCTCCTGCGCGTCCAGCGACTGCCGGAAATAAAGGGCGGCGCGCTTACTCATACACCTACGATAAACGTGAACGCTGATGACGCTGCGCATGGCGCGCGAGGTCGGCGGCACGGAGGTGACGACGGTGCTGCGCGAGCTCGCCGCCTACCTGCGCGTCGATCTCGCCACTCGCGGCGAGCTGGAGGCGAGGCAGACATGGATCGTCAGCGCGGCGCGGCTGGGGGTCGCCGCGCCGTGGATCGTGCTGCTCATCCTCTCGGCCCGTCCCGAGGCGGCGCAGGCGTACAACGCGCCCGGCGGCCTCGCGCTCATCGGCGGCGGCGCGGTCGTGACGTTCATCGCGTACCGCGTGATGCTGCGCATCGGCGCGCTGCCGACCGAGGCGCGGTGGTTCGCGTGACCGCATCGGTCGGGTGGAGCCTGATCCTCGGCGCCGGCCTCGGGCTCGGGCTGTGGATGCTCGTGAGCCTCGTGCCGATCCTGCGCCGACCGCTGCTGCTGCACCGGGTCGCGCCGTACGTGCTCGACGTCTCGCCGGGCGCGCGCGACCTGCTCGCACGCAGGCGGGTGGACCCCGCGCGCGTGCTGGGCGTGGTCGCGTCGCCGGTCGGCGATCGGCTGGCGCCGCTCGTGCACGCGGTGCTCGGCGCGCCCGACGGCATCCGCCTGCGGCTTCGCCAGGCGGCGGCGAGCGAGACGGTGAGCGACTTCCGCGGCCGCCAGCTGCGCTGGACCGTGCTCGGAGCCGCCGTCGGCGCGGCGCTCGGGGTGGTGGCCGCGGTGCAGCAGGGGCAGCTCGCGCTGCCCGCGGGGCTCGCGCTGCTCGGCGCCGCGATCGGCGCCGCCACCGTCGACTGGCTGCTCCAGCGACGCGCGAAGCGGCGGCTCGCGCGCATCTCGAGCGAGCTGCCGTCGATCCTCGAGTTCCTGTCGCTGAGCCTCGCCGCGGGGGAGGGCCTGCAGGACGCGCTGCGCCGGGTCGGCGCCGCGGGCCGCAGCGCGCTCGGGAGCGAGCTCGCGGGCGTCGTGGCGCGGTCGGCGGCGGGGGAGAGCCTCTCGAGCGCGCTCGCGGCGCTCGCCGACGAGCTCGGGCACCCCGGCGTCACGCGCAGCGTCGAGCAGATGCGCGGCGCCATCGAGCGCGGCACGCCGCTCGCCCAGACGCTGCAGGCGCAGGCGCTCGACGCGCGCGACGCCGCGAAGCGCGACCTGCTCGAGGCGGCGGGCCGCAAGGAGATCTCGATGCTCGTGCCGCTCGTGTTCGGGCTGCTGCCGACCACGGTGGCGTTCGCGATGTGGCCGGGCATCCATGTGCTGCAGGTCGGATTCTGAAGGAGGAGACCATGTCCACGATCAGCTGTCGCTTCGCCCGCCTCGTCGGGAGGATGCGCGACGAGGAGCGCGGCGACGTGCCCGGCTGGGTGCTCGTCACGCTCATGACGGCGGGGCTCGTCATCGTCATCTGGACGGTCGCCGGGCCCGCCCTGTCAGGCGTGTTCGAGCAGGCCATCGCGAGGGTCACGAGCTTCTGATGCGCCTGGCCGACGAGCGGGGCTCGGCGGTCGCGGAGTTCACGATGGTCGCAGGGCTGCTCGTGCTGCTCGTGCTCTCGGTCGTGCAGCTCTCGCTCGCGCTGCACGTGCGCGCGACGCTCGCCGACGCGGCCGCGGAGGGGGCGCGGCACGCGTCGCTGGTCGGGTCGGATGCGTCGGCCGGCATCGCGCGCACGCGCGAGCTGATCACGACCGCCGTCGGGACCGCCTACGCGGAGCAGGTGTCGGCGGGGACGGCGGTCGTCGCAGGGCTCGAGACGATCGAGATCCGGGTCGCGGCGCCGCTGCCGGTGATCGGGCTCGTCGGGCCGGTCGGGCTGGAGGTGCGCGGCCATGCGCCGCTCGAGTCGCTGGGCTGAGCTGCGGCGCGCGCTCGGAGACGACGCCGGCAGCGCCTCGCTCGAGTTCCTGACGGTAGGTGTGCTGCTGCTCGTGCCGCTCGTCTACCTGGCGCTCTCGCTCGGGCAGATCCAGCACGCCGTGCTCGGCATCGAGGGCGCGGCGCGGCACGCGGCGCGCGTCATCGCCGCGGCGGACGGGCACGACGAGGGGCTCGCCGCCGCCGACCGCGCGATCCGCGTCGCGCTCGCCGACGCCGGGGTCGAGCCCGCGGCCGCCGAGGTCGCGATCACGTGCGCGCCGGCGGCGGGCGACTGCCAGACGCCGCGCGGCACCGTCACCGTGCAGGTCGACGCGACGGTGCCGCTGCCGCTCGCGCCGCCCGTGCTCGCGCTCGACGTCGGAATGGGCGTCCCGGTCTCGGCGCTCGCGTCGCAGCCGGTCTCGGCGTTCGGCGGTGCGCCGTGAGGCGCGTGCTGCGGCGCCTCGCGCGCGAGGACGACGGCTCGACGCTCGTGCTCACCATGGGGTTCGCGGCGCTCGCGCTCGCGCTCATCCTCGCGGTGACGGCGGCGACCAGCATGCTGATCGAGCGGCGCCGGCTCTTCACCGTCGCCGACGGCGCGGCGCTCGCGGCGGCCGAGGCGTTCGCGCTCGAGCAGGTGCGCTTCGACGGCACCGCCGCCGCGCCCGAGCTCGCCGACGCGGCCGTCGACGAGGCGGCCGCGGCATGGGCGTCGCGCGCTGCCGCCGGGCTCGACGACGTGCGCGTCGACGGCGCGAGCGCCGATGCGCGCAGCGCCTCCGTCACGGTCTCGAGCGCGTGGCGACCGCCGGTGGTCTCCCTCTTCCTGCCGGAGAGCATCCGCCTCGACGTAACGTCGACCGCGCGGGCGGTCTTCGTCGACTGACGCCGCCGCCGCTCAGGGCTCGGTGACCGTGATGCGGTCGAAGGCGACGCTGCCGCCGCCTGGGTTGTTCGGCACGTAGGTGAAGACGCTCACCGCGCCGGGGCCTTGCAGGGCGGCGAGGCTGTTCGTGCCGGAGCGCATCCAGCCGGGCTCTGCCTGGCCGACGGGCCACAGCTTGGCGCGCACGGTGGTGGGCGAGGTGCCCGTCACCTCCATGCTGAAGGCGTACTGCTGACCGGGCACGATCGTGATGGGCACCTGCAGCATCGGCGCGATCGCGGTCGCGCCGTCCTGCAGCAGGTAGAGGCGCACGCCGCCGTCGGCCTGCAGGCGCAGCCGGGCGATGTAGTTCGCCGAGCCGATGCGGCGTCCGACGAGCGAGACGTACTGCGCCTCGACCAGCGAGCCGACGGAGAAGACCGCGTCGATGCGGGTGCTCGTGCTCGAGACGCCGTTGAGGTCGGCGAAGACCGTCTGGGTCGTGGCGGGCGGGATGGTCATGCGGCCGGCCCCGCCGGAGACCGAGAACCTGCTGGCCGTGCCCCGCAGGGTCCAGGCGCCGCCGACATCCGCCGACCCCCAGGCGTTGGAGACCGTGCGGTCGAAGGCGTCGTCCGCGAGCACGTCGGTCGCGGGCGCGACGACCGTCACGCTCCGCTCCGCCACGGCGGTCGCGCCGTCGTCGTCGGTGACGCGCAGGCGCACGGTGTGCTCGCCCGCCGCCGGGTAGACGTGGGACGCCGTCGAGCCGCCGGCGGCGAAGCCTGCGCCGAAGTCCCACTCGTACGCGGCGATCGACCCGTCCGAGTCGGAGGATCCCGCGCCGTTCGCGGTCACGGTCAGGCCGGAGGCTGCGACCGAGAAGGAGGCGGTCGGCGCAGCGTTCGGGCTCGGCGCCGCTCCCGCCGGATCGGTGACCGTGATCCGGTCGAAGGCGACGCTGCCGCCGCCCGGGTTGTTCGGCACGTAGGTGAACACGCTCACCGCGCCGGGTGCCTGGAGGGCGGCGAGGCTGTTCGTGCCGGAGCGCATCCAGCCGGGCTCTGCCTGGCCGACGGGCCACAGCTTGGCGCGGACGGTGGTGGGCGAGGTGCCCGTCACCTCCATGCTGAAGGCGTACTGCTGGCCCGGTGCGATCGTGATCGGCACCTGCAGCATCGGTGCGATCGCGGTCGCGCCGTCCTGCAGCAGGTAGAGGCGCACGCCGCCGTCGGCCTGCAGCCGCAGCCGGGCGATGTAGTTCGCCGAGCCGATGCGGCGCCCGACGAGGGAGACGTATTGCGCCTCCACGCGCGACCCCACGCTGAACACCGCGTCGATGCGGGTGCTCGCGCTCGAGACGCCGTTGAGGTCGGCGTAGACGGTCTGGCTCATCGAGGCAGGGACGGTCATCCGGCCTGCGCCGCCGGAGACCGAGAACCTGCTGCTCGGGCCGCGCAGGGTCCACGCGCCGCCGACATCCGCCGACCCCCAGGCGTTGGCGACCGTGCGGCCGAAGTCGTCGAGGGCGAGCACGCGCTCGGCGGGGTCGAGCACGGTGACGCTCCGGACGGCCTCGCCGCTCGCGCCCTCGTCGTCGGTCACGGTGAGGGTGATCGGGTAGACGCCGGTGCCGGCATACGTGTGGCTCGCGGTCTCGCCCGAGGCGGTGCTGCCGTCGCCGAGCTGCCATGCGTAGGACGCGATGGTGCCGTCGGCGTCGGTCGAGCCGCTCGCGCTCGCCGTGACCGTGAGGCCGTCGGACTCGACGGCGATCGATGCCGTCGGCGGGGCGTTGGCGGCGGGGGTGCGCAACGTCCACGTCGAGGACGTCGTGGTCGACGCGCCGTCGGAGACGACCGCTCGCCACTCGTACTCGGTGCCCAGCGCGAGGTCGGGCCAGTCCACGGAGGCGACCTCGCCCGCGTCGACCCGCACGGTGCCGATCGGCTCGAACGGCGCCGGCTCCCGGGACGTCAGGTCGAACGGGAGGGTGAAGGACGAGTCGGCGTCGGTCTCGTACTGCCCGAGCACCGGCGAGTAGGTGGTCGCGGTCAGCGTGCCCTCCGTCGGCTCGAACGAGTAGTACCGCAGCCACCCGTTGCCGCCGTTGGCCCGGGCCTGGTAGTCGGTCAGGATCTGGTGCACCGGCAGGCCGCAGACGTTCTCGTCGGTGCGGCTCGCCTCACCGAGGTCGCCGTCGTGCTCGTGGCCGGAGAGGACCAGGCGGATCTGGCAGTGCTGCGCGACGAAGTCCTGCCACATCGCCGCGGGTGCGGTCCCGCCCGGTCGCTGGGGCGTCGTGCGATGGGTCCCCGTGATGCTCAGGAAGCTGTGGGTCGCCATGATGACCGTGCGGTCGGGGTGCGCGTCGAGCACGCGGTCGGCCCAGTCGAGCGCGTAGCCCGGCGCCTCCCACTCGAGGTTGAGCACCAGGAAGTCGACGCCGCCCGCGGTGAAGAGCGCGTAGTTGTCGGCGTTGCCGCGGTCGATGGGGTCCGGCCCGAACTGGTCCTGCCCCAGGTAGCCGCCGTAGCGGGTGGTCTCCGTGCTCCACGAGCCCTCGGCGTAGCGCGACGGCGGGAAGTGCGCGTTGTACGGGCCCATGTCGCCGGTGGCGATGTCGAAGTCGTGATTGCCCGGCACGACGCTGTTCGGCACCGCGCCGTCGTCGAGGATGCTGAAGGCGTCCGAGATGTTGTCCCAGCCGCGCTCGAGCGTCCAGTCGTTGACGAGGTCGCCGAGCTGGATCACGAACGCGGTGTCGAGCGCGTCGCGGCTGTCGCGCACCCAGGTGAGCTGCTGCTGCAGGAGCGCCTGCTTCCCGTCGCTGTAGTTCTGCGTGTCGGGCACCACGACGACCGTGAATCCCTCGGCGGCGGGGTCGCTCGGCACGGTCGCGCCGCGCTCGCGCCCCTCGAACGCGACGTCGACGCTGCCCCCGTCCGGGTCGCTCGCGGCCACGCTCAGCGTCGGGCTGACGGATGCGGTGGTGCTGCCGTCGGCGGGAGCCACCAGCAGGGGGGCGGCGGGCGGCGCGGCCGAGGCGGCGATCGGCACCGTCAGGCTCAGCACCATCGCGGCGATGACCGCGCAGCCGACGCTCGTCGTGCGGGCGAGGGGTCGACGCGCCACGGTGTGCTCCAGAACCGGCCCGTGACGCCAAGCGGATCGTGGGAAGCGGCTGGGTGGGGCTCCCTGACGCGCATGATCCCACCGGCGCCGGACGGCGACAAGGGGTGCCCGGTAGCCTCGCGGGCATGAGCCCGAACCCCGACGAGCTGCCGTTCGACGTCGACGCCGTGGCGGCGAGCCTGCCGACCGACCAGCCCGAGCGCGCAGCCGAGGGCCTGCGCGCCCTGATGGAGCACCCGGGGTTCCGGCAGCTCGTGCAGCAGGTGCAGGCCGGCGAGCTCGGCGACGACGAGCTGCGCGAGGAGGCCACCTCGATCGCGCACGACCTCGCGGCCCGGCAGGAGCTCCGCCGCGACGAGCCGTAGGGCCGGCTACTCCCGCGGCTTCCGCGGCAGCCAGCGCAGCAGCATCCCCGCCCCCGCGACGCACAGCACGGCGAGGCCGCCCGCAGCCCACGCGATCGACGCGACCGAGACCAGCAGCGAGATGAGCAGCGGCGCGGCCGCGCCCCCGAGGTCGACGGTGAGGCGCCAGGCTCCGAGGAACGGCGCCGGGTTCTGCCGGTCGGCGAGATCGGCGCCGAGCGTCATGAGGATGCCGGAGCCGAGCCCGTTGCCGAGCGCCAGCACGATCGCCGCGGCGATGAACCAGGTCGTGGCCGCGTCGAGGTCGTGCGACGCGGCCAGCAGCACGAAGGCGATCGCCATGATCGACAGCGACGGCACGACGCTCCACAGGCGGCCGAATCGATCCATCACCCAGCCCGAGACGAAGAACAGCGCGAAGTCGACGCCACCCGCGATGCCGATCACGAGGCCCGTGCTGACGCCGTCGAGCCCGATCGACACCGCCCACAGCGGCAGCAGCACGCTGCGCGCCGAGCGGGCGAGCGACAGCATCGCCGCCCCCACGCCGACCGTGCCGAGCACGCGCGCGTTCTCGCGCACCACCTGCCACACGCCGGCGCGCTCCGACGCGAGCTCGATCACGCCCGTCGTCGCGGGCGTGCGCTCGAAGACCGACGTCGGGTCGGGCAGCACCACGAGCACCGCGATCGCGATCACCGTGCCGATCGCGCACACGACCCACACGGCGCCGAGCCCCAGCCCGAGCCCGAGCACGGCAGAGCCGATCAGCGGGCCCACGAACATGCCCATGCGGAAGATGCCGCCGAGCGTCGACAGCGCGCGGGCGCGGTAGCGCAGCGGCACGTACGTGGTCATGAACGCGTGGCGGGCGAGCCCGAAGACCGCGTGGCCGAGGCCGAGCACGAAGATCGCGACCCCGAGCATCCACACCTCGCTCGCGACGAAGGCCAGCGCGAGCGCGACGAGCACGAGCAGGCCCGCGCCGATCATCGTCGGGCGCTCGCCGAAGCGCCCCACGACCGCGCCGCCCGGCACGTCGCCGGCCAGCTGGCCGACCGTCAGCATCGCGGCGACGACCGCCGCGACCGCGAGCGACGCGCCCAGGTCGCCGGCGATCAGCGGGATGTAGGGGATGACCGCGCCCTCGCCGATCGCGAACGCGGCGGTGGGCACATAGGCGGCGCCGGCGACCCTGCGCCAGGGGAACCGCTCGGACTGGTCGACGCCGCTCACCATCCGAGCCTACGGCGGATGCGCGGGGCGGCCGGGCGGTCGCTCGTCGGTAGGCTGGGGGCACCATGGCCGATCTCGACATCGCCGGCGACATCGCCGCCCTCCGCTCCACCTTCGCCGACATCAAGGCGGTGGCCGACGTCGACAGGCTTGCCGCCGACATCGAGCGGCTCTCCGAGGAGGCCGGCGCCCCCGACCTCTGGGACGACCCCGACGCCGCCCAGAAGGTCACGAGCCAGCTGAGCCACGCGCAGACCGACCTCAAGCGCATCACCGAGACCGAGTCGCGCATCGACGACCTCGAGGTGCTCGTCGAGATGGCCAACGAGGAGGGCGACGAGGAGACCCAGCAGGAGGCCAAGAAGGAGCTCGCCGCGATCCAGCGCATCGTCGCCGACATGGAGATCCAGACGCTCCTCGACGGCGAGTTCGACCCGCTCCCGGCGGTCGTCACGATCCGCGCCGGCGCCGGCGGCGTCGACGCGTCCGACTTCGCCGAGATGCTGCTGCGCATGTACCTGCGCTACGCCGAGCAGCACGGCATGCCGGTCACCGTCTACGAGACGAGCTACGCGGAGGAGGCGGGCATCAAGTCGGCCTCGTTCGAGCTGAGCGCCCCCTACGCCTTCGGCAACATGTCGGTCGAGGCGGGCACGCACCGCCTCGTGCGCATGAGCCCGTTCGGCGCGGCCGGCAAGCGCCAGACCTCGTTCGCCGCCGTCGAGGTCGTGCCGCTCTTCGAGCAGGTCGACGAGGTCGAGGTGCCCGAGAGCGACATCCGCGTCGACGTGTTCCGCTCGTCGGGCCCCGGCGGCCAGAGCGTCAACACCACCGACTCCGCCGTGCGCATCACGCACCTCCCGACCGGCACGGTCGTCTCGATGCAGAACGAGAAGAGCCAGATCCAGAACCGCGCCGCCGCCATGCGCGTGCTGCAGAGCCGCCTGATGCTGCTCAAGCGCGAGGAGGAGGCGGCACGCAAGAAGGAGCTCGCCGGCACCATCAGCGCGAGCTGGGGCGACCAGATGCGCTCCTACGTGCTCGCGCCGTACCAGATGGTCAAGGACCTCCGCACGCTGCACGAGGTCAACAACCCGAGCGCGGTCTTCGACGGCGACCTCGACGGCTTCATCGCCGCCGGCATCCGCTGGCGCAAGCAGCAGCAGCTCGCCGACGACTAGGCCGAGCGGCAGGGGAGCGCCATGACCGAGCCGCAGACGGGCAGCGACTACCTCGCGAGCCTCGACGACGGGCGGGCGGTCGTCCACGACGGCGCGCGCGTCGAGCGCGTCGCCGACCATCCCGCCTTCGCCGGCGCCGCATCCACGATCGCCTCGCTCTACGACCTCCTGCACGGCGACGAGGCGGATGCGCTGACGACGGTGGTCGACGGCGTGCGCACCCACGCGTTCTACGCGATCCCGCGCTCGCGCGACGACCTCCGGGCGCAGCGCGACGCGATCCGCGCCTGGCAGCGCACGACGCACGGGTGGATGGGCCGCACGCCCGAGACGCTCGCGTCGGTGCTGACGTCGATGGCCGCGCACGCCTCGTTCTACGGCCGCTTCGCCGACGGCGTGCGCGGCACGCTCGCGCGCGACGCCGCCGCCGTCACGCACTACGCGCAGGCGCTCGTCAACCCGCCCGTCGACCGCGACCTGCCGCCCGACGAGGTCGGCGACGTCTTCCTGCACGTGGTGCGCGAGACCGACGAGGGCGTCGTGCTGCGCGGCGCGAAGGCGGTCGTCACCGGCGCCGCGACCGCGCAGCGGCTGCTCGTGTCGCACTTCGGCGGCGAGGTGCAGGACGACGACTTCGCGATCGCCGCGACGGTGCCGGTCGGCGCGCCGGGCATCACGCTCTATACGCGCGGCACGCCCGCGCGCGACGACCAGCCGCTCGCGACGCGCTTCGCCGAGCACGACGCGCTCGTCGTCTTCGACGACGTGCTCGTGCCGTGGGGGGACGTGCTCATCCGCGACGCCGAGACGATGCTCGGCCACAACCGCGGCGCCGTCGGCTGGAACGCGCGGCTGGCCTTCCAATCGGCGACGCGGCTCGAGGCCAAGCTCGAGTGGATCGCCGGGCTCGCGGTGCGGGCCACGGAGATCATGGGCACGGGCGAGCTGCGCGGCGTGCAGGCGGCGCTCGGCGAGGTCATCGCGCTGCGGCACACCGTCGCGGGGCTCCGCGACGCGATGATCGAGCAGGCGGGGCCGGTCGGCGACGGCGACCCGGCCGGGCGCGCGTGGGGGCCGGCGGTCGAGCCGGCGCTCGCCTTCTCGGCGCTCGCGCCCGACGCCTACGGCCGCATGCGCGCGCTGCTGCAGACGGCGCTCGCGTCGGGCCTCGCGCACCTGCCGCTGCCCGCCGGTGCGCTCGCCGACCACCCCGATGCGGCGCGGCTGCTGCGCGGCTCAGGCGGGGCGGATGCGTCGGAGCGGCTGGCCGTCTTCGGCGCCCTGTGGGACGCGGTCGCCTCGGGCTTCGGCGCCCGGCACGAGCTCTACGAGCGCAGCCACTGGGGCCAGCCGGAGCGCACCCACGTCGGCATCCTGGGGCACGCCCGCGCGACCGGGCGCCTCGACGCCTGGCAGAACTAGCGCCGCGCCGGGGCGGTGCGCGGCCGCGGGCCGGGCCCGCCCATACCCTCGACAGGCCATGATCCGCTTCGACGAGGTCTCGAAGACCTACTCCCGCAAGGCCCGCCCGGCCCTCGACGGCGTCTCCTTGGAGATCCTCAAGGGCGAGTTCGTCTTCCTCGTCGGCGCCTCGGGCTCCGGCAAGAGCACCCTCATCCGCATGGTGCTGCGCGAGGAGAGCCCCACGAGCGGCGAGGTGCACGTGCTCGGCCAGCGGCTGAAGGCGCTGCCGAGCCGCCGCGTGCCCTTCTTCCGCCGCAACCTCGGCGTCGTGTTCCAGGACTTCCGTCTGCTGAACAACAAGACGGTCTACGAGAACGTCGCGTTCACGCTGCAGGTCATCGGCAAGAGCCGCGGCTTCATCTCGGAGGCGGTGCCCGACGTGCTGAAGATCGTGGGCCTCGCCGGCAAGGCGAGCCGCCTGCCGCACGAGCTCTCCGGCGGCGAGCAGCAGCGCGTGGCGATCGCCCGCGCGGTCGTGAACCGCCCGCCGATCCTGCTCGCCGACGAGCCCACCGGCAACCTCGACCCCTCGACGAGCGCCGGCATCATGGCGCTGCTCGCCCGCATCAACGAGGGCGGCACGACGGTCGTCATGGCCACGCACGAGGCGTCGATCGTCGACGAGCTGCAGAAGCGCGTCGTCGAGCTCGACGCCGGCCGCATCATGCGCGACGAGGCGCACGGCAGCTACCGCCGGCACCTCGAGGAGCTGCGCGTCGACGAGCTCGAGGAGGAGACCGCGTGAGGCTCCAGCTGATCGCCAACGAGGTCTGGAACGGGCTGCGCCGCAACCTCTCGGTCGTCGTCTCGGTCGTGCTCGTCACGTTCATCTCGCTCTCGTTCGTGGGCGCGGCGATCCTGCTGCAGATGCAGATCAACCAGATGAAGGGCTTCTGGTACGACCGGGCGCAGGTGGGGATCTACTTCTGCGGGCCGGTCGACTCGACCGCGACCTGCACGCAGACCGCCGCCACCGAGGAGCAGGTGCAGGCGGTGCGCGACGTGCTCGACAGCGGCGCGATCGAGCCGTACGTCGCGGCGGTCGAGTTCGAGGACCGCCAGCTCGCCTACGAGCACTTCATGGAGCAGTTCGGCGGCACCGCGAGCGCGGAGTTCGCGAGCCCCGAGAGCATGAACGAGGCGCTGTGGGTGCGCCCGACCTCGCCGCAGGACGCCGACCTCATCCGGGAGGCGACCTCCGCGCTGCCGGGGGTGCTGGAGGTGCGCGACCAGCGCGCGCTGCTGGAGCCGATCTTCCAGGTGCTCAACACCGCGAGCCTCGCAGCGATCGGCGTGGCCGTGCTCATGCTCGTCGCGGCCGTGCTCCTGATCTCCACGACCATCCGCCTCTCCGCCTTCTCGCGCAAGCGGGAGCTCGGCATCATGCGACTGGTGGGCGCGTCGAACCGGTTCATCCAGACGCCGTTCATCATCGAGGGGGTGGTCGCGGCGCTCATCGGAGCGGTGCTCGCCGCCGGATCGGTGGTCGCCCTCGTGCACTTCTTCCTGCAGGGCTACGTGGCGCCGATGCTGCAGACGATCGCGATCGTCACGATCGACGACGCGCTCGTGGTGGCGCCCGTGCTCGTCGGGATCGGCGTGCTCTTCGCCGGGGTGGCCGCAGCGGTCGCGATCCGGCGGTACCTCAGGATCTGATCGCGCGCTAGACTGGTCGGCTGCCCGTCCGGGCATCCGACGACCGCACACCCCAGGAGCACGCCATGCCTCGCGAACAGGGCCAGAAGGTCGTGGCGCAGAACCGCAAGGCGCGCCACGACTACACGATCGAGGACCGCATCGAGGCGGGCCTCGTGCTCACCGGCACCGAGGTGAAGTCGCTGCGGGCCGGGCGCGCGTCGCTCGTCGACGGCTACGCCTACGTCGACCGCGGCGAGGCATGGCTCGACGCCGTGCACATCCCCGAGTACGGCCAGGGCACCTGGACGAACCACCCGCCGCGCCGCAAGCGCAAGCTGCTGCTGCACCGCGACGAGATCGACAAGCTCGCCGCCAAGGTGGCGCAGGGCGGCTACACGCTGGTGCCGCTGTCGCTCTACTTCTCCGACGGGCGGGCGAAGGTCGAGCTCGCCGTGGCGAAGGGCAAGAAGGAGTACGACAAGCGCCACGCGCTGCGCGAGCGGCAGGACAAGCGCGAGGCCGAGCGGGCGATGCGCACGAGGAACCGCCTCAACGAATAGCGGCACCGGTTCGACATCGCCATGCGCCGACGGGTTGAATGGTCGGCACCGGCAGGATTCACCCAGGGCCCTCCGGTGGAAGGCGAAATGCGAGTCGGCATCCTCACGTCCGGCGGCGACTGCCCCGGACTCAACGCAGTCATCCGCGCCGCCGTGCTCACCGGCATGGTGCACCACGGCCTCGAGTTCGTGGGCATCCGCGACGGTTACCGCGGCCTCGTCGAGGGTGACGTGCGCGTGCTCAACCGCTCGTCGGTGCGCGGCACGTCCCGCATCGGCGGCACGATCCTCGGCACGAGCCGCACGAACCCCTACGAGGGGCCGAACGGCGGGCCGGCCAAGATCGCCGCGACGCTCGAGCGGCTCGGCATCGACGCGGTGATCGCGATCGGCGGCGAGGGCACCCTCGCGGCGGCCAACCGCCTCGCCGAGGACGGCATCCCGATCGTGGGCGTGCCGAAGACGATCGACAACGACCTCGACGCCACCGACTACACGTTCGGCTTCGACACCGCCGTGCAGATCGCCACGGAGGCGGGCGACCGCCTGCGCACCACCGGCGACTCGCACATGCGCTGCATGGTGCTCGAGGTCATGGGCCGGCACGTCGGCTGGATCGCGCTGCACACCGGGATCGCGACCGGCGCGCACGTCACCCTCATCCCCGAGCAGCCGCGCTCGATCGAGTGGATCTGCGAGTACGTGCAGTCGGTCTACGACCGCCGGCGCGCGCCGCTCGTCGTCGTCTCCGAGGGCTTCAAGCTCGAGGGGATGGAGGAGGAGTACTCGCGCAAGGGGCTCGACGCCTTCAACCGCCCTCGCCTCGGCGGCATCGGCGAGGTCATCGCGCCGATGATCGAGGAGCGCACCGGCATCGAGTCGCGCGCGACCGTGCTCGGCCACATCCAGCGCGGCGGCGCGCCGAGCGGCGCCGACCGCGTGCTCGCGACCCGCTTCGGCCTCGCCGCCATCGACGCGATCACCGACGAGGCGTGGGGCTCGATGGTGTCGCTGCGCGGCACCGACATCGTGCGCGTGCGGATGGCGGATGCGCTCGGCGACCTCAAGCGCGTGCCCGACCACCGCTACCGCGAGGCGGAGCTGCTCTTCGGCTGACGCTTGCCGGGCGACGGCCCGACGCGGTACCATGGTGGGCTGGCCCCGCCAGCGCGCCGGACGCATCCGGCCTTGACAACTCCACAGCGTGCGACTCGCACCCAGCACGGGGATGATCGGTTTCGACATCGTCTCAGTCGCTGCGGGAAGCGGGTAGAGGATGCAGGGTCATCTCTTCAACGCCCCCTGCAAACCCATAGGTGCCAACGCAAAGCGCACCGACTTCGCCCTCGCTGCCTAAGCGAGCCTGAAGTCCGTCAGACCGGAGACGCCCTCGCTCCGGACCCTGGCGTCATGAAGAGGGCTTGCTGCGATGCTGCGTCACAGGGCATCGCGGGACTTTTCCTGTGACTGGGCTCGTCGACCTAGGTGCTCAGGACAAAGGTCGGAGCCGAGCAGAACGCCACCCCTGAGCTGCACCCGGAGAAGCCGCACGGTCCGAGCGTTGGACGGGGGTTCGATTCCCCCCATCTCCACCATCGGTCGAGTCGCACGCTGTGAGAGTCCCTCGCCGCCGCCCCAGTACGCTGGGATCATCCGATCCTGCGAGGAGGCAGCGTGAGCGAGTACCGGGTCACCGACCCCTACACCGGCCAGGTCGTCAAGGAGTTCCCGACGGCGACCGACGAGGAGATCCGCGCCGCGATCGAGCGCGCCGACGCGGCGTACGAGCCGTGGCGCACGACGCCGATGCCCGAGCGCGCGGCGATCCTCGGCCGGGCGGCCGACGCGTTCGCGTCGCGCTCGCGGGAGCTCGCCGAGATCATCCGCACCGAGATGGGCAAGCCGCTCGGGCAGGGCATCGCCGAGGCGGAGTTCTCGGGCGAGATCGTGCAGTACTACGTCGACAACGCCGAGGCCTTCCTCGCCGACGAGGTGCTCGAGGTGCGCTCCGGCGTCGACGCGCGCATCCGCAAGTCGGCGCAGGGCGTGATCCTCGGCATCATGCCGTGGAACTTCCCGTACTACCAGGTCGCGCGCTTCGCCTTCCCGAACCTCATGCTCGGCAACACGGTGCTGCTGAAGCACGCGCCGCAGTGCCCGTGGTCGGCGACCGCGATCGCCGAGATCCTCGCCGAGGCGGGCCTGCCGGCCGGCGCGTACGAGAACATCTTCGCGACGAACGAGCAGATCGCCGACATCGTCATCCCCGACCCGCGCGTGCGCGGCGTCTCGCTGACCGGCTCGGAGCGCGCCGGCGCGGCCGTCGCCGAGGTCGCCGGCCGCCACCTCAAGAAGGTCGTGCTCGAGCTCGGCGGCTCCGACCCCTTCGTGGTGCTGTCGGCGGACGACATGGATGCCGTGGTGCAGGCGGCGGTCGACACGCGGCTCGAGAACTCGGGCCAGTCCTGCAACGCGTCGAAGCGCTTCATCGTGCTCGACGAGCTCTACGACGACTTCGCGTCGCGGCTCGGCGCCGCGATCGCCGCGGTGCCGGTGGGGGAGCCCGGCGACGAGGACGCCCTCGTGGGTCCCCTGTCGTCGCAGGCCGCCGCCGAGCGGCTGCGCCAGCAGACGGCGTCGGCCGTCGCCGAGGGCGCCGAGGTGCTCGCCGGCTCGCTCGACGACGGCGGCGACGCCCGCGTCGCCCCCGCGCTGCTCGGCGGCGTGACCGAGCAGATGCAGGCCTACCGCGAGGAGCTCTTCGGGCCCGTCGGCACCGTCTACCGCGCGAAGGACGTCGACGACGCCGTGCGCATCGCGAACGGCACGCCCTTCGGCCTCGGCGCGCGCGTCTGGTGCACCGACCCCGAGCTCGCCCTCGCGGTCGCCGACCGGCTCGACGCCGGCATGGTGTCGATCAACGGCGCCGGCTCCGAGGACGTCGACATGCCCTTCGGCGGCACGAAGCGCTCGGGCTTCGGCCGCGAGCTCGGCCCGCACGGCATGGAGGAGTTCATGAACAAGAAGCTCGTCGTCGGCTGAGCCGGCGCGAGCGCTGCGGGGTCTGCTCAGTCGAGCAGGCCCCGCATCTTCTTGGCGATGATGCCGCCGACCTTCGCGGGCATGAGGCGCGCGAGCCGGTCGAGCGCCCGGGCGTCCTTGCCGATGACGACGCGCGGCGCTCCGGAGGCGACGGCCTCGACGATCTGCCGCGCGGCGTCCTCGGGGCTCGTGAGCGAGCCGGCCGACGCCGAGGCATCGGCGGTGCGCCGCATGGTGACGCCCGAGTTGCCGGTGATGTTCGTGCCGACGCCGCCGGGGAAGACGACCGTGACGGCGACGGGTGTGCCCTCGAGCTCGGCGTGCATGCCCTCGGTGAGCAGCTTGACGGCCGCCTTGCTGGCGCCGTACGCCGACTGGCCGGGCACCGGCGCGAGCGCGCCCATGCTCGAGACGTTGACGACGGATGCGGCGGGCCGCGCGCGCAGGAGGGGCAGGAATGCGGTCACGGTGTGCACGACGCCCCAGAAGTTCACCTGCATGACGCGCTCGATCTGCTCGAAGGGCAGCTCGCCGATGCGCTGGAACGGCTGGATGATGCCGGCGATGTTGAGCAGCCCGTCGACCTGGCCGTGCGCGGCGAGCACCGCCTCGGGCAGCGCCTCGACGGCGGCGCGGTCGGCGACGCTGAGCCGGTGCGTGGAGAGCCGGTCGCCCGCGGCGCCGAGCCGCGCGGTCTCGGCGAGACCGTCCTCGCTCAGGTCGACGGCTGCGACGCGCGCGCCGCGGCGCAGCAGCTGCAGCACGACCTCGCGGCCGATGCCGTTGCCGCCGCCGGTGACGACGAAGGTGCGCTGGGTGATCTCCATGGGTCTCCTCCTCGAGTGAACTGTCAACTAAGTTGACGCCTCGAGGCGATGCTACGCGATCGCCGCCTGGATCACCGCGCCGTAGCGGCGCACGAGCGCGTCCCGATCGGCGTCGAGCGCCTCGTCGCCCACCGCCCACAGGGCGTAGAGCAGCCCGCCGGCCGCGGCCGCGGCGAGCCGCGCGCGGAGGTCGGCGGCATCGCCGCCGCCCAGCCGCTCGCGCAGCGGCGCCACGAAGCGCTCCTCGTGCGCGTCGCGCAGCCGAGAGCCGATGCCCTCGGCGTCGCTCGCGCGCAGCAGCGCGAGGAAGACGCCGCGCGTGTCCTGCCGGCTGTCGAGCAGCGCCGCGGCGCACCGCTCGCCGAAGGTGCCGAGCGGGCCGTCGAGCGTCGCCCGCCATGCCCGCGCGAGCTCCTCCGACGCCATGGTGCGCAGGAACAGCGACTCCTTCGAGCCGAAGCGGCGGATGACGACCGCGGGATCGACGTCGGCCGCGGCCGCGATGTCGCGCACGGTCGTCGCGGCGTAGCCGCGGTCGACGAACAGCCGGGCCGCGGCCCGGGCGATCGCGTCGGAGTCGGCGGGGGAGCGCGCCACCTCAGACCACGGGGCCGGTCATCGGCCGGCCCTCGGCGGCCCAGCGCAGCGTGCCGCCCTCGACGTTCGCCGCATCGAGCCCCTGCTGCGCGAGGTAGGCGACCACCTGGGCGCTGCGGGCGCCGGAGCGGCAGATGATCGCCGCGCCGTCGGGCACCTCGGCCACGCGGGCGACGATCTCGGTCATCGGGATGTGGATGGCGCCGTCGGCGTGCCCCGCCTGCCACTCGTGCGGCTCCCGCACGTCGACGATCGGCAGGGCGGCGGCCTCGGCGGGCGTGATCTCGCGCATGGATCCGAGGCTACCCAAGGCGCGCGCCGAGGAGCATCATGGCCCCCATGACCGACGTGCGCACAGTGCTCTGGTTCGACGGCCGCATCGAGGAGGCCGCCGAGCTCTACGTCTCGCTCGTGCCTGGCTCGCAGATCACCGACGTGCTGCGGATCCCGGCCGGCGACAACCCGTGGCCCGGCGGCGCGCCAGCGGGCGAGGCCCTCACGGTCGACCTGACGATCGGCGGCGCCCCCTTCCAGCTGCTGGACGGCGGGCCGCAGTTCCCGCAGTCCGAGGCCGTGTCGATCTCGGTCACCGTCGACGGGCAGGAGGAGGTCGACCGGCTCTGGGAGGGGCTGATCGCCGACGGCGGCGCCGAGTCCCAGTGCGGCTGGTGCCGCGACCGCTTCGGCGTCTCGTGGCAGGTCATCCCGAAGCAGCTGGGCGAGCTCATGCAGACGCCGCGGTCGGCGGAGGTCACCCGCGCGATGCTCACGATGCAGAAGCTCGACGTCGCGGCGCTCGAGGCGGCGGCCGCGGGCTGACTCAGGCCGCGACGAGGCCCTGCACCCGCCACGGCCACCCGCGGCCGGGCAGCACCGGACGCATCCCGCCCTCCTCGAGCGCGCGCAGCATGGCGCTCGGCGCGTGCAGGAAGGAGCGGTAGCGGATGCCGCGGGCGCCCGCGAGCGTGTTCTCGATCGCCGAGACGACGCGCGACGCGGGATCGCGGCTCGGATGCGTGAACGCGAGCCGCCGGCGGCAGCGGCCGGCCGCGGCCGAGAGCAGTCGCCCGGCGTCGGGGTAGCAGCACACCACCCGGTGCAGCACCACGAGGTCGGCCCGCTCGACCGCCTCGGGCTCGGCGGCGAGGTCGACGATGCGCCGCCGCACCCGGTCGGCCACGCCCGCAGCGGCGGCGAGCCGCGCCGCCTGCTCGTCGTAGGCCGACGACAGCTCGAGCGTCGTGCAGCGCTCGGCGCCGCGGCGCAGCAGCTCGAGCCCGATCTCGCCCACGCCGCCGCCGATCTCGAGCACCGTCGCGCCGCGCACGCCGTCGGCCGCGAGGAAGTCGACGAGGCGCCGCTCGGCGCGGGTGAGGCCGCGCCGGCGGTAGCGCGCCGCCATCCGCTCGGCGAACGCGGCGTCGAACTCCTCGGCGCACCCGCGCGAGTCGCAGCACTCGGCCATGGCGCCAGTATGCGCGCGCCGCGGCCCGCGCGACAGCCCCTCGCCTCAGCGCGCGAGCCGCTCCAGCAGCGCGTCGTGCAGGCGTCCGTTGGTGGCGAGTGCCGAGCCGTGCCAGGGGCCCGACTGCCCGTCGACCGAGGTGAAGGTGCCGCCGGCCTCCTGCACGACGGGCACGAGCGCGGCCATGTCGTAGGGCTGCAGGTCGAACTCGGCCACCGCATCCACCTTGCCCTCCGCGAGCAGCATGTAGCTCCATGCGTCGCCGTAGGAGCGCGCCCGCCAGACGTCGCGCTGCAGCGCGACGAGGTCGTCGATCCGGCCCGCGCCGTCCCAGCCCTGGATGGCGTTGTACGACAGCACCGCATCCGACAGCGCGCCGACGCCCGAGACCCGGATGGGCCGCGGCCGCGCGGGGTCGGTCCAGGCGCCCTGCCCCTCGGCGGCCCACCAGCGCGCGCCGAGCGCGGGGGAGGAGACGACGCCCACGACCGGGCGGCCGTCGACCGCGAGCGCGATGAGCGTCGCCCAGATGGGCGCGCCGCGCAGGAAGTGCGCGGTGCCGTCGATCGGGTCGATGATCCACTGCCGGCTCGCGTCGCCGGAGGTGCCGAACTCCTCGCCGAAGATCGCGTCGTCGGGGCGCTCCTCGGCGAGCACGGCGCGGATGCGCTGCTCGACCGAGCGGTCGGCGTCGGTGACGTGGGTGGTGTCGGCCTTCGTCGTCACCTCGAGGTCCTGCGCGCCGAAGCGCTCCATCGAGATGGCATCGGCGGCGTCTGCCAGCCGCAGGGCGAGGTCGAGGTCGTCGTCGTAGCCGGTCACGATCCCAGCGTACGGCGGCGCGTCACTCCTGGTGGCGCTGCTCGCGCGCGGCGACGAGCGTGCCGAGCATGCGCTGCATCGAGTCGACGCGGCGCGGCTCGAGGCGGCCGTCCGCGGCCGCGATCGCGAGCTCGCAGTACTGCTCGTCGACGAGGTGCGTGCAGCCGCGCGGGCAGTCCTCGGCGACCTCCGCGAGGTCGGGGAAGCCGCGCAGCACGTTCGCGGTGGCGACGTGGCCGAGCCCGAAGGAGCGCACGCCCGGGGTGTCGATGATCCAGCCGGAGCCGAGCTTGAACGACACCGTCGACGACGAGGTGTGGCGGCCGCGGCCGGTGACGGCGTTCACATGGCCGACGGCGCGCTTGGCATCCGGCACGAGCGCGTTGACGAGCGTCGACTTGCCGACGCCCGAGTGCCCCACCGCGACGGTCGTGTGGCCGTCGAGCCGCTCGCGGAGCGCCTCGACGGGCGGGTCGTCGATCGACGAGCGCCACACCTCGATGTCGAGCCCGGCGAAGTTCGCGAGGAACGGCTCGGGGTCGGCGACATCCGTCTTCGTCACGACCATGATCGGCGTGATGCCGGCGTCGAGCGCCGCGACCAGGTAGCGGTCGACGAGCCGCGGCCGCGGCTCGGGGTCGGCGGCGGCGACGACCATGAGCAGCACGTCGGCGTTCGCGACGATGACCCGCTCGACCACGTCGGTGTCGTCGGCGGAGCGGCGCAGCACGGTCGTGCGCGGCTGGATGCGCACGATGCGGGCGAGCGAGCCCGTCTCGCCGGTCGTGTCGCCGACGACGTCGACGCGGTCGCCGGCGACGATCGCCTGCTTGCGCAGCTCGCGCGCGCGGGCGGCGGTGACGATCGCCTCGTCCTGCTCGTCGATCCGCACCGCGAGCGTGTACCGGCCGCGGTCGACGGCGGTGACGATGCCGGTGACGGCGTCCTCGTGCTCGGGGCGCTGCTTCGAGCGCGGCCGGTTGGCCTTCGGGTTGGGGCGCTCGCGCACGCTCGACTCGTCGTACTGCTCGTACGGGTCCTCGTGCTCGGTCATCCAGCTCATGCGCGGCTCACTCCAGCTCACCCGCGAGCATCGCGGCCCACAGCTCCGGGAACTCCGGGATGGTCTTGGCGGTGGCGCCGATGTCGTCGACCTCGACGCCCGGCACGCGGAGGCCCACGACGGCGCCGGCGGTCGCGATGCGATGGTCGTCGTAGGCGCGCCACGGGCCGCCGGTCAGGGGTGCCGGCTCCACGCGGATGCCGTCGGGCAGCGCCGTCGCGGTGCCGCCGAGCGCGGCGATGTCGTCGACGAGGGCCTGGATGCGGTCGGTCTCGTGCCCGCGGATGTGGCCGATGCCGGTCACCTCGACCGGGCCCGACGCGAGCGCGCCGAGCGCCACGATGGTCGGCGCGAGCTCGCCCGCGGCGTGCATGTCGAGCGTCGCGCCGGGGATCTCGCCGCCGACGGCCTCGATCGTGAGCGAGCCGTCGGCGACCGACGACGTCGCGCCGAACGGGGCGAGCAGCTCGGGCAGCAGCCGCCCCACCTGCGTCGTCCCGTCCGGCCAGCCGTCGAGCACGACCCGGCCGCCCACCGCGACCACGGCCGCGAGGAACGGCGCGGCGTTCGACAGGTCGGGCTCGATGCGCTCGTCGAGCGCACCGATCGGGCCGGGCTCGACCCGCCACGAGGCCTCGCCGACCGCGCGGGCGTCGACGCCGCGCTGCCGCAGCGCCGCGAGCGTCATCTCGATGTGCGGCAGCGACGGCAGCCGCTCGCCCCGGTGGTGCAGCGTGAGGCCCTCGTCGAAGCGGGCGGCGACGAGGAGCAGCGCCGACACGAACTGGCTCGAGGCGCTCGCGTCGATCTCGAGCTCGCCGCCGCGCACCCCGCCCGCGCCGTGCACGGTGAACGGCAGGCGCGGCTCGTCGGCGTCGACGCGCACGCCGAGGCCGCGCAGGCTCCCGATCGTCTGGTCCATGGGGCGCTTCCGCGCGTGCGGGTCGCCGTCGAACGCGACCGGGCCGTCGCCGAGCGCCGCCATGATCGGCAGGAAGCGCATCGCCGTGCCGGCGAGCCCGCAGTCGATGGATGCGCCGCCCACGACGGGGCCAGGGGCGACGACGAGGTCGGGGCCGAAGCGGCCGTCGCCGGGCGCCTCGCGGATGTCGGCGCCGAGCGCGCGCAGCCCCGCGGTCATGAGCTGCGCGTCGCGGCTGCGCAGCGGCCGGTGCAGCGTCGACGGCGCGTCGGCGAGCGCCGCCAGCAGCAGCGCGCGGTTCGTGAGGCTCTTCGAGCCGGGCAGCTGCACGCGGGCGTCGAGGCGCGCGGTCGCGGTCGGCGCGGTCCAGGGGCGGGAATGCTCGAGCGGGCTCATCGGTTGCAATCTATCGGTCGGGCAGTACAGCGGAGGAGGGGCCGGTGGCAGGGACGACGGTCATGGCGCCGACGGCGACACTAGACTCGCCCGCGATGGACGAGCAGCGTGACGAGGCCAAGCGCGACGACTTCGTGGAGCAGGCGATGCAGTACGCCGACCAGCTCTACGCGGCCGCCATGCGCATGACGCGCAACCCGGCCGACGCCGCCGACCTCGTGCAGGAGACCCTGCTCAAGGCCTACGCCGCGTACGACTCGTTCCAGCAGGGCACGAACCTGCGGGCGTGGCTGTACCGCATCCAGACCAACACCTACATCAACACCTACCGCAAGCAGCAGCGCAGGCCGTTCGAGGCGCCCCTCGACGACCTGGAGGAGTGGCAGATCGGCGACGCCGAGTCGTTCACCGCCATGTCGTCGCGCAGCGCCGAGGCCGAGGCGATCCACCGGATGCCCTCCGGGATCGTGAAGGACGCGCTGCAGCAGGTGCCCGTCGACTTCCGCATGGCGGTCTACTGGGTCGACGTCGAGGGGCTCAGCTACGCCGAGACCGCCGAGGTCATGGAGACCCCCGTCGGCACCGTCATGAGCCGCCTGCACCGCGGCCGCAAGCTGCTGCGAGGCCTGCTGGCCGACTACGCCCGGGAGCAGGGCATCGCCGTGCAGGACACCATCGTGAAGGAGAAGAAGCCGTGAGCGAGACGCCCCAGGCCACGAAGGACTGCACCGAGGCCCGTGCCGCCCTCGAGGAGTACCTGCACCACGAGCTCTGCGCCGAGGACGCCGCGGATGTGCGTGCGCACCTGGCGGAGTGCGAGGAGTGCTCGGCCGAGCACCACGTCGGCGAGATGCTGACCGCCGCGCTGCAGGGCGCCTGCAAGGACCGCGCCCCCGAGGAGCTGCGAGCGAAGCTGCTCGAGAGCCTGCGGGCCGCGAAGGCGAGCCACGCCTGACATGACGCGCGACGGGGCGGGATCCCTCGGACCCCGCCCCGCGCATCCGTCCCCGGTTCGCACCCGCGCCGCTCAGGCCGCGACGCGCTCCTGCACCGGGATGGGACCGGTGATGGGCCGCTCGGCACCGTCGCCCAGGTAGCGCTCGGTGCCGGCGAGCGTGAGGAAGGCCGGGTAGGTCTCCTCGAGCGCGATCTCGCGGAACAGCGCGATGGCCTCGCGGTAGCGGTTGCCAGGGCTCCGGTCGAAGCCCGCGGCCAGCTCGTCGACGATGGCCTCGCAGCGCTCGCGCGTGATCGTGCGACCGTCGGCGGTGGCCGACTCGTTGTGGATCCACTGCCACACCTGCGAGCGCGAGATCTCGGCGGTCGCGGCGTCCTCCATGAGCGAGTGGATCGCGACGGCGCCGTGGCCGCGCAGCCACGCCTCCATGTAGCGGATGCCGATCTCGATGTTCGAGCGGAGCCCGGCCTCGGTGATGTCGCCCTCGGTGGTCGAGAGGTCGATGAGCGCCGCGCCGTCGACGGGCACCTCCTCGCGGGTGCGCTCGAGCTGGTTGGGGCGGTCGCCGAGCACCGCGTCGAACGCGCTCCGGCAGGTCTCGACGAGGCCGGGGTGCGCGACCCACGAGCCGTCGAAGCCGTCGCCCGCCTCGCGCGCCTTGTCGCTCGCGACCGCCGCGAGCGCGCGCTCGGTCGCATCCGGGTCCTTCGCGCTCGGCACGAACGCCGCCATGCCGCCGATCGCGTGCGCGCCGCGGCGGTGGCACGCGCGCACCAGCTGCTCGGTGTAGGCGCGCATGAACGGCGCCGTCATCGTGAGCCGGGCGCGGTCGGGGAGCACGAACTCCGGCCCGCGGAGCCGGAACGCCTTGATCATCGAGAACAGGTAGTCCCAGCGGCCGGCGTTGAGGCCCGCCGAGTGCTCGCGCAGCTCGAAGAGGATCTCCTCCATCTCGAACGCCGCCGTGATCGTCTCGATGAGCACGGTGGCCCGGATCGTGCCCTGCGGCAGCACGAGCAGCTGCTGCGCCATGACGAACACGTCGTTCCAGAGCCGCGCCTCGTGGTGGCTCTCGAGCTTCGGCAGGTAGAAGTACGGGCCCCGGCCGGCGGCGATGAGGTCGTCGGCGTTGTGGAGCACGTGGAGCCCGAAGTCGACGAGCGATCCCGACATGGGCCTGCCGTCGACGAGGATGCGGTGCTCGTCGAGGTGCCAGCCCCGCGGCCGCACGACGATCGTCGGCGTCTCGGGGGCCGTCACCTTGTACTCCTTGCCCTCGGGGCTCGTGAAGGCGATGCTGCCGCGGATCGCGTCCTGCAGGTTCACCTGGCTCGCGATGACGTTGCGCCACAGGGGGCTCGAGGCGTCCTCGCAGTCGGCGAGCCACACCTTCGCGCCCGAGTTGAGCGCGTTGATGGTCATCTTGCGCTCGATGGGGCCGGTGATCTCGACGCGGCGGTCCTCGAGGCCGGGAGCGGGCGGGGCGACCCGCCAGCTCGCGTCCTCGCGGATGCGCCGCGTCGACTCGAGGAAGCGGGGGCTGTCGCCGTCGGCGAACGCGGCGCGGCGCCGGCGGCGGTCCTGCAGCAGCTGCTGGCGCGTGCACTCGAACGCGTCGTGCAGCTGCAGCAGGAAGCCGAGCGCCTCGTCGGTGAGCACCCGGTCCTGACCGGGGGCGTGGGCGGTGATGCGGATGCGCGTGGTGTCCATGGTCTGGCTCCTGACGTGGGTGCGGATCAGTGGAACTGCTCGGACTCGGTCGAGCCGGCGAGCGCGAGCGTGCCGGAGCTCGGGTTGAGGGCGGTGGCGACGAGGTCGAACCACCCGGTGCCGACCTCGCGCTGGTGCTTCGTGGCGGTGTAGCCGAGGCCTTCCGCCGCGAACTCGCGCTCCTGCAGGTCGACGTAGGCCGTCATGTGGTGCTCGGCGTAGCCCTTCGCCAGGTCGAACATGGAGTGGTTGAGGGCGTGGAAGCCCGCGAGGGTGATGAACTGGAAGCGGAACCCCATGGCGCCGAGCTCGCGCTGGAACGCGGCGATCTGGTCGTCGTCGAGGTGCTTGCGCCAGTTGAACGACGGCGAGCAGTTGTAGGCGAGCAGCTGGTCGGGGAACTCGGCCTTGATGCCCTCCGCGAAGCGGCGGGCCACCTCGAGGTCGGGCTTGCCGGTCTCCATCCAGAGCAGGTCGGCGTACTCGGCGTAGGCGCGGCCGCGGGCGATGCACGGCTCGATGCCGTTCCGCACCTCGTAGAAGCCCTCGCTCGTGCGCTCGCCGGTGAGGAACGGGCGGTCGCGCTCGTCGACGTCGCTCGTCAGGAGCGTCGCCGCCTCGGCGTCGGTGCGGGCGATGATGACGGTCGGCACGTCCTCGACGTCGGCCGCGAGGCGTGCGGCGTTGAGCGTGCGCACGTGCTGCTGGGTGGGGATGAGCACCTTGCCGCCGAGGTGCCCGCACTTCTTCTCGCTCGCGAGCTGGTCCTCCCAGTGCACGCCCGCGGCGCCGGCGGTGATCATCGAGCGCATGAGCTCGAACGCGTTGAGCGGTCCGCCGAAGCCAGCCTCCGCGTCGGCGACGATCGGCACGAGCCAGTCGTCGACGGCCCGGCGGCCCTCGCTGCGCTCGATCTGGTCGGCGCGCTGCAGCGCGTTGTTGATGCGGCGCACCACCGCGGGCACCGAGTTGGCGGGGTAGAGGGACTGGTCGGGGTAGGTCTGGCCCGACAGGTTGGCGTCGGCCGCGACCTGCCAGCCCGAGAGGTAGATGGCCTCGAGGCCCGCGCGCACCTGCTGCACAGCCTGGTTGCCGGTGAGGGCGCCGAGCGCGCGCACCGGCTGCTCGTCGGCGTGCAGCCGGTCGAAGAGGCGCTCCGCGCCGCGGCGGGCGAGCGTGTGCTCCTCGACGACGGAGCCCCGGAGGCGGATGACGTCGGCGGCGCTGTAGTCGCGGGCGATGCCGCTCCAGCGGGCGTCCGCCGCCCACTCGAGCTCGAGCTCGGCCGCCTCGGTGGCCATCGTCGTGTCGTGCTGCTCGGTCATGGTGTCCTCCTGCTGTCGCGCCGGGGCTCCTGCGCCCTCGGCGTCCGGTCGTGCTACCACTGTGCGTGCAGAACTGCACTGCGAGCGGCGATTTGCACGGTGAAGATCATCACTTCTGCCAGATCCCGCAGAACTGGCGTATGGTGCTCGCATGACCGAGCGAGGCACCGCATCCGCCACCTGGGACCGACCCGCGCGCTCGGCGCCCGCGCCGACGCAGGTCGACGCGCTGCAGCTCGGCAAGGCGCTGCGGCACGCGCGCAAGCAGGCCGGGCTCACGCTCGACGCCGTGCACGACGCCATCGGCCTCGCGCCGTCGCAGCTGTCGGGCTTCGAGACGGGCAAGCGCGAGGCGCGCTTCTCGCAGCTGCAGCAGCTCGCGGCCCTCTACGGCGTCAGCCTCGAGCAGCTCACGGGCACCGAGCCGCCGTCGCGGCGCGCCGAGCTCGAGCTGCGGCTCGAGCGCGCCATGCAGTCGTCGACCTGGCAGCAGAAGCGGCTGCCGACGATGCGCATCGGCCCGCGCACGCCCGACGACGTGCTCGAGACGATGCTCGCGCTCGTCGACGAGCTCGACCGGGTCGCCGAGGAGCGGGTCGCGACGCCCGAGGAGGCACGGCGCGCCAACACGCAGCTGCGGGCCGAGATGCGCGCGCGCGACAACCACTTCCCCGAGATCGAGGCTGCGGCGGCGCGCATGCTCGAGAAGGTCGGCTACCAGTCGGGGCCGCTCTCGCAGCACCTCATCGCGGCGATCGTCGAGCGGCTCGGCTTCACCGTGCACCACGTCGGCGACCTGCCGCACTCGACGCGCTCGGTGACCGACCTCAAGCGCCGGCGCATCTACCTCTCGCGCTCCTCCCGCATCGGCCACGACCCGCGGTCGGTGCTCCTGCAGGCGCTCGGGCACCACGTGCTCGGGCACTCGGTGCCCGCCGACTACGGCGCCTTCCTGCGCCAGCGCATCGAGACGAACTACTTCGCGGCGGCCCTGCTCATGCCCGAGCGCACCGCCGTGGAGTTCCTGCGCGCCGCGAAGGAGGAGCGGCAGCTCGCGGTCGAGGACCTGCGCGACGCCTTCGCCGTCTCGTACGAGACCGCCGCGCACCGGCTGACGAACCTCGCGACCGTGCACCTCGGGATCCCGCTGCACTTCCAGAAGGTGCACGAGTCGGGGATCATCTACAAGGCCTACGAGAACGACGGCGTGACCTTCCCCTCCGATCACACCGGCGCCATCGAGGGGCAGCCGGTCTGCAAGCGCTGGACGAGCCGTGAGGTGTTCGACGTCGCCGACAAGGTCAACGCCTTCGAGCAGTACACCGAGACGCCGGCGGGCACCTTCTGGTGCACGGCGATGACCGAGCGCAGCCCGTCGGGGGAGTTCTCGCTCTCGATCGGCGTGCCGTTCGCGCAGGCGAAGTGGTTCCGGGGGAGGGGCACGAAGGAGCGGTCGATCTCGGGCTGCCCCGACCCCTCGTGCTGCCGCACGCCGCCTGCCGATCTCGCCGAGGCCTGGGCCGGGCAGGCGTGGCCGAGCGCGCGGGCGCACTCGCACCTGCTCGCCGCGCTGCCGCCGGGCGCCTTCCCGGGCGTCGACGAGACCGAGGTCTACAGCTTCCTCGCGTCGCGGGCGTAGCCCCCGGCCTCAGGAGTGCTGGGCGAGGGCGGGCGACGCATCCGCCGTGCCCTCGAGCAGGCTGAGCGCGCGCCGCAGGGCCGTGCTCGACGTGTGCGCCGTGTAGGGGAAGTAGACGACCTCGACGCCCACCGCGCCGAGCTCGCGCTCGAGCCGCAGGCCCCGCTCGGTGCCCCGCCAGTCGTCGCCCTTGAAGAAGTGCGTGAACCCGACCTCGCGCCACGTGTCGAGCTTGTCGGGCACCGTCTCGACGTGCACGCGGTCCACGAAGCGGATGGAGCGCACGATCTCGACGCGCTCGAGCGTGGGGATCACGGGCTCGACGCCCTTCACCTGCAGCAGCATCTCGTCGCTCACGACGCCCGCGATCAGCACGTCGCAGTGCTCGCGCGCGTGCCGCAGCACGTTGAGGTGGCCGACGTGGAACAGGTCGAAGGCGCCTGCGGCGTAGCCGATGCGCTGGCTCATCCGCTCCTCCGATCCCCGTTTGCAAACAGTGTTACATCAGCGTAGGGCACGCGGGGGCGGGACGCGAGCGCCTCACGCGAACCACGCCCCGAGCCGAGGCCGGCCGCGCTCGAGCGCGCGCTCGAGCGACGTGCCCGACAGCCCGCGCTCGGCGAAGCCCGCCAGCAGCCGAGCGGTGAGCGCGCCGCGGTCGAACGCCGGGATGTCGCCGTCGTCGACGCCGTCGTCCACGCCGGCCCGGCCGTCGTGCCCGAGCAGGATGAGGCCCGGTCGGGCGTTGCGCATGGCGCTCGCCACCCGCCCGTCGGTCGTGGTGTCGGCGCTGTCGAGGCTCGTGCCGCCCCAGAGCACAGGCATCACGCCCGCCCGCCGGATGGCGTGGTAGGCGCGCGGCGACTGCCGGCCGTACGGCGGCCGCATCCACCGCACGGGCGCGCCGGCGACGTCCTCGAGCTGGGCCTTGCCGTCGAGCGTCCGGCGCGTGATCTCCTCGGGGGTGAGCCCGCTGAGCGGCCGGTGGTCGATGCCGTGCAGCGCCACCTCGTGGCCCTCCGCGATGACCGCCCGCACGAGCCACGGCAGGCGCCGCGCCCTCGCGCTCAGCATGAAGAAGGTCGCGTGCGCGCCGCGCTCGGCCAGGGCGTCGAGCACCCGCTCGGTCTGCGGCGGCTCCGGGCCGTCGTCGTAGGTCAGCACCACCACCGGCTGGTCGGTGTCGACGCCGACCACCGAGCCCATCGCCCGCACGTGGCGGCGCAGCACCCCGTGCACGGCAGCTCCCACGCTCATCGCTCCGCCTCCCGCCTGCGGTACTCCTCGAACCGGTGGCCCATCGCTGCCGTCAGCACGCCCCACCCGCGGCGCACCTGGCTCTCGCCGCGCTGCTGCCGCACCGGGTCGCGCGTGCACACGCCCCAGGCGAGCCTGGCCGTGCCGAGCACGATGCGCGCGGGACCGCCGGCGAGGCCCCCGAGGCGCGCGCGCACGCGCAGCGCGGGCGTGGGGGCGAGTCGCTCCCGCGTGTGCTGCAGCGTGTTCCCGTGCGCGAACGCGCGCCGCCGCACCCAGTCGCGCGTCGTGCGCTCCGGGACGACCGGGTCGAGGGTCACCGACTCCTGGCACCAGACGATCCGGCCGCCGGTGCGCACGAGCAGGCGGGTGAAGATGGTGTCCTCGCCGCCGGTCAGGCCGAGCGACTCGTCGAACCGCAGGCCCGCGCGCCGCACCGAGCGGAGGTCGAGGAGCAGGTTGCCGGTGGCGGCGGCGGGCAGCAGGGTGCCGGTCTCGCGGGAGGCGCGGTGGAAGAACTCGCTCGAGGCGACCCACGGCTCGACGCCCTCGGGCAGCTGCGCGACCACCCGGCCCATCACCGCATCCGCCTCCGACTCGCGCCAGACGTCGACGAGGGCCGTGAGCCAGCCCGGCTGGGGGATCTCGTCGTCGTCGATGAACGCGAGCAGCCGCGAGCCGGCGCTCTCGTCGAGCGCCCGGTTGCGGGCGGCGGGGATGCCCGGGCGCGCCTCGTGCGCATAGGCGATGCGGATGCCGTGGGATGCCTCGGCGTCGCGCCGCACCGCGTCGACGACGGGCCGGGCCGAGCCCGCCGGGTCGTTGTCGACCACGAGGATGCACGGCTCCACGGCCTCGAGCGCCTCCCGCGCGCGCAGGCTCACCGCCTGCAGGTTGGCGCGCAGCTGCTCGGGTCGCCGGAAGGTCAGGATGGCGACGGTCAGCACGGGCCTGCCGAGGGGTGCGGCGTGCCGGGCGCGGGGCGCCGCCGCCTCGGCCGGCTCGAGGCGCCCGCGGACGCGCTGCACGGTCATCGGAGCCCCGCCGCAGTGCGGAACGCCTCGACGTGCGCGTCGGCGCTCGACGACCAGGTGCGGGCCGCCAGCCGGGGCGGCTCCGCGGGCGGATGCGCGGCGAGCTCGGCGAGCGTGGCATCGATCGCGGCACCGGTCAGCGTGCCCTCGAAGCGGTGCACCCACCCCGGTCCTACCTCGTCGGCCAGCGCGCGGTTGACGGCGTTGTCGGGCACGAGCACCGGCCGGTCGAGCGAGAGGCCCGCGAGGGCCGCGCTCGAGTTGTGCATGTGCAGGTACGGCAGCACGACGAGGGATGCACCGGTGATGGCGCGCACGAAGTCGGCGTCGTCGAGGAAGCGCAGCGAGAGCTCGATGCGGTCGTCGCCTGCGGCGAGCTCCACGAGCGTGCGCGCGAGGTCGTCGGAGGTCGGCCTGCCGGCGATCGCCAGCGTCGCGCCGGGCGTGCGGCACTCGCGGAAGGCGCGGAGCAGCTGCTCGGTGCCCTTGTACCGGCGGATCAGCCCGACCGACACCAGCCGGCCCGGCGTCGCCGGCAGCGTCTCGTGCTCGCCGAACCAGTCCCGGAAGTGCGCGTGGGGGATGGTGTGGACGGGCACGCGCAGCGGCACCGCGGTCGTCTCGTTGAGCCGGATGACCCCGGTCGTGCGCTGGTCGACGGCGTCGAGCAGCGCGTGGTCCCAGCGCGACAGCTCCTGGGGGCGCTCGGTGTTGTGCCACGTGCGCACGATGGGCGTGCGCGTGAGCGTCAGGCGCGCGAGCAGCAGGGTCGTGAGGCTCCTGCGCACGAGGCGGCCGGCGGTGCGATGCCCGCCGAACAGCACCTCGGGCCAGTGGACGTGGAAGACGTCGTAGCGGCCGAGGAGCGCGCGCGGGTAGCTGAAGGTCTCGACGGCCGCATCGGGGCGGCCGTCGAGCTCGGCGAGCAGCTGCGCGAGGTAGGGGTTGGTGGTGGGACGGATGGCCTTGACCGACTCGAGGACGCGGACCGGCCGGTGCCGGGCGGGGCTCGCGGCGCCGCGGTACCAGCCGTCGACGAGGGGCGCGAGCCGCTCCCGCGACCAGCGCTCGTGCGGGACGCCGGTGGCGTCGCCCGCGAGCGCGAGCTGCTCGACGACGCTCGCGACGACGTCGCCCTCGAGGCTCGCGACGAAGCCGTTGGGCTGGGCGAGCAGCGGTGGGCCGCCGAGCGGCAGGCAGACGACGGGCGTGCCCATCGAGCTCGCCTCCGCGACCGCCCAGCCCGCCTGGTCGTGCATCGAGGGGAAGAGCAGCGCGTCCGCGCGCGCCATCGCCTCGAGCGCCTCGCGGCGCGGCACATGGCCGGCGAACCGCACCCGGTCGCCGAGGCCGAGGCGCTCCGCCTGCGCCTCGAGCGCGCGGCGCAGCGGCCCCTCGCCGTAGAGGGTGAGGCGCCAGTGCGAGGCCGCGGGCCTGGCGAGCGCGGCGAGCGCGATCGAGACGCCCTTGAGCGGGATGAGGCGTCCGACGGCGACGGCCTCGCGCATCCGCCCCTCCGGCTCGCGGCGTGCGCGTGCCGGCAGCGCCGTGAGGTCGAGCGCCGCGTTGGGCTCGACCACCACCCGCCGCGCGCGGCGGAACCGCCGCGCGACGTCGCCGTTCTGCGCGACCACGAGCGCCGCGCGTCGGGCGGTGCCGTCGCCGAAGACCGCCCGGGGCAGCGTGGTGGCGACGGTGCGGACGACCTCGGTGGCGACCCCTCTGGCGCCGAGCCAGCGGCGGAGCCGCCAGACCGGGATGCGGGTCGCGCCGCCGACCGGGCCCCACACGAGCGGCACGTCGCGTAGCGCGGTGAGCCCGCACGGCAGCCAGTCGTTCGCGAAGGTCACGTGGTGCGCGACGTCGAAGCGGTGGCGCGCGTGGAGGCGCACCGCGGTGCGCGCGAGCTTCGCCTGCCAGAGCGCGTAGTACCAGTAGAGGTCGCGGGGGCGGCGCTTGCGCGCCATGACGCGCTCGGGCAGGTCGATCGCGACGACGTGCAGGTGGCGCGCGAGCTCCCGGTCGGCGGCGAGTGCCGCGGCGATCGCCGGCGCGAAGCGGCGGCGCGTGATGACCCAGACGTCGTGGGTCGCCGCGGCCGCGGTCGCGAACGCCCAGCCGGCGCTCGCCTCGGGCTCGTCGGACGGCCCGCAGGCGTACGCGCCGACGAGGATGCGGAGGCGGGTCATCTCCGGCCGCCGACCCTCGGCTGTGGGCATCTCGTGCTCCGCTCTCGTGACCTGCGCGGCTTGCGAGTCCGACTCGCGGGAGTATCGTAACATCGTTACATCAATCCGGGCAGACGCCCGGCGACGAGGGTGGAGGGCGAGCCATGACTGGAGCGACGCTCGGCATCCGCGCCGCGCACGCGCGCCTGTCCTCGGCGCAGAAGGGGCACGCCAGGGGAGCGCCCGCCTACTCGGTGTACGTCAACCGCCGGATCGGCCGTGCGCTGGCCGCCGCGGCCCACGCCGCCGGCCTGACGCCGAACCAGGTCACCGCCATCAGCGCGGTGCACACCTTCGCCGCCATCGCGCTGCTCGCCGTCGCGCCCGTCGAGTCCTGGACCGGCATCGTCGCGGCGGTCCTGCTCGCCCTCGGATATGCGTGGGACTCCGCCGACGGCCAGGTGGCGCGCCTGCGCGGCGGCGGCTCGCTCGCGGGGGAGTGGCTCGACCACTTCGTGGACGCGCTCAAGATCGCCTCGCTGCACCTGGCGCTGCTCGTCGGGCTCTACCGAGGCGCGCCCGGGCTCCCGGAGCCGGTGCTGCTGCTGCCGATCGCGTTCTCGGTGGTCGCGACCGTCACCTTCTTCGGCATGATCCTCAACGACCTGCTGCGCGGTGCGAGGGGTGTGCCGTCGACCCACGCGCGCGGCGGAGGCTCGCTCGGGCGCTCGATGCTGCTGCTGCCGACCGACTTCGGCGTCGTGTGCTGGCTGATGGTGCTGTGGGGATGGCCCGCCCTCTTCCTCCCCGCCTACGCGCTGCTGCTCCTGCTGCAGACGGCCTTCCTGGCGCTGGCGGCGGTCAAGTGGTTCCGTGAGATGCGCCATGTCGGCTGAGCCTCGGCGTCCGCTCGCGATCGTCGTCGTCAGCTACGCGTCGTCCGGGCTGCTCTCCGAGCACCTGGTCGCCTCGGCCCGGAGCGTCGCGCCCGAGCTGGTGGTGGTCGTCGACAACCTCTCGTCCTCCGATGAGCGGGAGCGGGTCCTGGCGCTCGCGCAGCGGCACGGCTGGCAGGTCGTGACGCCGGAGCGCAACCTGGGCTTCGGCGGCGGCGTCAACTGCGGCGTCGCCAGGGCCCGCGCGCTCGGAGCCCGCGACCTGCTCGTGCTGAACCCGGATGCGCAGATCGAGTCGGCCGCGGTCGCTGCGCTCCGCGCGGCCGCCGACGCGGACGGGCTCGCGGTGCTCGCGCCCCTGATCCGCGATCCGCAGGGCGGCACGTGGTCGGCCGGATCCGATCTCTATATCGCCGATGGTGCGACCCGGGGCCGCGCGCGCCGCGCCGCGCACGCCGACGCCGAGCGCTGGGAGTGGCTGAGCGGCGCGTGCCTGTGGATCCCGGAGGAGGCGTGGGAGCTCGTCGGCGGGTTCGACGAGGACTACTTCCTCTACTGGGAGGACGTGGACCTGTCGCGGCGCCTCGTGGAGCGCGGCGGCCGGCTCCGCGTCGTCGAGGACGCCGTCGCGGTGCACGACGAGGGCGGCACTCACCGCGAGCGTGGTCAGCTCGGGCGCGGCAAGTCGAGCGTCTACACGTACTACAACATCCGCAACCGCATGCTGTTCGCGGTCAAGCACCTGGATGCGCAGGGCGTGCGGCGATGGCGGCGCGGCGTGCTGGGCGCGGCATGGGAGGTGCTCGGCAGAAGCGGGCGCCGACAGCTGCTGCGGTCGCCGGCGCCGGTGCGCGCCGCGTTGCGAGGCGTGGTTGATGCTCGGCGAATCGTGCGCGAATCGGCTGGCGTGCGCTGAACCCGCCGCACGTACAGTGTGCCCATGACGAGCGAGCAGCGGAGTGCGTCGACGCCTCGCGCCCGAGCCGCGCTCGTGCTGGGCGGGGTGACGGTCGTCGGGCTCGTGCTCTGGGGCGTCCTCAGCGCGAGCGGGGCGGGCGACGCCGAGCAGCCGGGCACGGCGAGCGGCTCGCCGTCGTCGACGCCCGGCACCTCGACGTCGCTGCCGTCGACTGCGCCCACGTCGACACCGACGCCGTCGGGCTCCGCGGCACCGAGCGCGCTCCCGTCGGCGCCCGCGACCTCCGCGGGTGCGACGGCGCCCCCGGGGTCGCCTCCCGGATCCCTGCCGACCGAGACGCTCGCGCCGGTGCCGCTGGATGCGGTCGTCGAGCCTACCGCCGACGTCGAGCTGGAGCTGGCGTCGCTCGAGTCGGTCGACGGCGCGGCCAACATCGCCGGCGAGATCGCCGGACCGGCGATCCGAGTCACCGTCGAGGCGACGAACACGGGCGACGATCCGTTCCCGACGCCCGTCGTGGTGGTCAACCTCTACATCGGCGAGGACCGGCTGCCGGCGAACGAGATCCGGGAGCCCGGCGGCCGAGCGTTCCCCGCGTCGATACCGGCAGGCGGCTCGAGCTCGGGCGTCTACCTCTTCACGGTGCCGCACGACCAGCGCGGCCTCATCGGCATCGAGGTGGTGCTGCAGGCCGGTGAGCCCGTGGTGCTCTTCGAGGGCGCCGCGCGCTGAGCCGCGCGCGAGACCTCAGGATTCCCGCAGTCTCAGCGCGGAAGCCCTCGGCGGTCCATGGCCGGGCGTACGATAACGCCGTTACTGGACGGTGTCATGGGATGCGGTCCGCTGGCACTGAGGACAGGAACGTCACATGCGCACCTCGACACCGATCCGCACGCTGATCCGCACGCACGTCGCCGCCGTCGGAGCGATCGCGGTCGGCGCCGCGATCCTGGTCAGCGCACCGAGCGCGGCCGTGGCGGCCGATCCGGTCATCGAGCCTGCAGCGCTCGAGGCGTCGGCACTGCCCCACGAGGCGAGCATGTCCGCCGACGCGCTGCCGACGGTGCAGATCGACCAAGGCGTGGTGTGGGACGTGCACGTCGCGGGCAACATCGCCTACGCCGGAGGACAGTTCTCGAACGCCCGCCCGGCAGGCGCGGCCCCCGGCACCAATCTCATCCCCCGCAGCAACTTCCTCGCGTTCGACGTGCAGACCGGTCAGGTCACGTCCTTCGCGCCCTCCTTCAATGGACGGGTCAACGACATCGCGGTCTCCCCCGACGGCAGGCGGCTCTACGTCGTGGGCGCGTTCACCGCGGTCAACGGCCAGACGCGCAATCGCATCGCCGTCTTCGACCTGCCCGGCCACACACTCAGCACCACGGTGGTGCCGAACATCAACGGCACCGCGCAGTCCGTGGCGGCGACCAACTCGACCGTCTACGTGGGCGGCTACTTCAGCGCCGTCAACGGCAGTGCCCGGGCGCGCATCGGCGCGGTCAACGCCTCCAACGGCGCGGTGCTGCCGTTCCGCCCCATCGTCGACAACGGCATGGTGCAGGCGCTCGCGGTCGGACCCGACGCGACGAAGGTGATGCTCTCGGGCAACTTCACCTCGGTCGCCGGCGGGCAGAGCGAGCCCGGGTACGGGCTGTCCATGGTCGACGCCTCCACCGGCGCGCAGCTGCCGCTGCCCGTGAACTCGATCGTGCGCAACGCGGGCGACAACTCGGGCGTCACGAAGCTGAGCACCGACGGCGTCAACTTCTACGGCGTCGGCTGGCACTACGGCCGCGGCGGCAACATGGAGGGCGCGTTCCAGGCGCGCTGGTCGGACGGCGAGATGGTCTGGATCGAGGACTGCCACGGCGACACCTACGACGCGGCTGCGGTCGCCGGCCAGGTGTACATGGCCAGCCACAAGCACTACTGCGGCAACAGCGGCGGATTCCCGCAGTCCGATCCGTGGACCTTCTACCACTCGACCGCGGTCACCACCGAGGTCCACGGCGCCAACACGCCCGACATCTACGGCTACCCCGACCACCCTGGCCGCCCACGCCCGGAGATCCTCAACTGGTACCCGCAGACGGACATCGGCACGTTCACCGGCAAGAACCAGGCGGTCTGGGCACTCGACGGCAACGACCAGTACCTGGTCTACGGCGGCGAGTTCCCCCGGGTGAACGGCGCTACGCAGCAGGGGCTCGTGCGCTACACCCTGCGCCAGAATGCGCCGGACAACCAGGGGCCGCGCCTCTCGCAGGATCAGGATCGGCTCGCCATCGCGGCCGGCATCACTCCGAACGCCTGGTGGACGCCGTCTGTCAGCGCCGTCATCCCCGGCTCGCTCCGGGTCTCGTTCCCGACGATCTTCGATCGCGACGACCAGGCGCTGACCTACCGCGTGTACCTCGACTCGGAGACGACCGCCGGCCTCGTGGGCGAGCAGACCATGTCGAACAAGTTCTGGGACGTCCAGACTGTGCGCACACTGATCTCCGGCCTCGAGCCGGGGTCGACGCATCAGGTGCGCGTCGTGGCGCGCGATCCGGGTGGGAATGTCTTCCGCTCGGAGTGGGCGACCGCGACGGTGTCGAGCGGAGCCATCTCCGCCTACCTCGAGAGCGTTGCGCAGGACGACGTCGTCAGCATGTGGCGCCTCGGCGAGGCGAGCGGCTCCTCCGTCGACCTCTTCGGCGGCTCCGACATGCAGCTGAGCGGCCGCATGACGTACGGCGAACCGGGTGCGCTGGCCTCCGACGCCGATGCCGCGATCCGCTTCAACACGGCGACCACGAACTCGCAGAACGATGGCAGCGGCGGGTCGACGACGCGCATCGCGGGCCCTCAGCGCTTCTCCATCGAGACATGGTTCCGCACCAGCACGACGAGCGGAGGAAAGCTCGTCGGATTCGGCAACGCGCGGACCGGCTCGTCCACCTCCTACGACCGGCACCTCTACATGAACAACGCCGGTCAGCTGCTCTTCGGCGTGTACCCCGGGTCCGTGCAGGTCATCACCACACCGGGCACCTACCGGGACGGCGAGTGGCACCACGCGGTGGCGACCCTCGGCAGCGAGGGCATGCGGCTGTACGTCGATGGGCAGCTGCGCGCGCAGCGGAACGACGTCACATCCGCGCAGGCGTACCAGGGCTACTGGCGCATCGCCAACGACAACCTGAACTCGTGGACCAGCGCGCCGGGATCGAGGCAGTTCGAAGGCCTGCTCGACGAGGTCGCGATCTACGACCGGCCGCTCTCCGCGGACCGCGTCCAGGCGCACTACGAGGCGGGCACGACGGGCGTCGCCCCCAACACGCCCCCGAGCGCCGCGATCGGCACGCCCTCGGTCGACGGGCTGCAGGTGGGCTTCAGCGGCTCCGCCACCGACGCCGACGGCACGGTGGTGTCCTACGCCTGGAGCTTCGGCGACGGCTCGACGGGCACCGGGGCGTCGGTGACGAAGACCTACTCGACGGCCGGCACGTACGACGTCACCCTGACGGTGACGGACGACGACGGCGCCACCGGCACCGCCACCACCCAGGTGACGGTGGAGCCGGTGCCGAACGCGGCGCCGAGCGCGTCGTTCACCATCCAGTCGCAGGGCCTGGAGGTCTCGGTGGACGGCTCGTCCTCGTCCGACCCGGACGGCTCGGTGGCATCGTACGAGTGGGACTTCGGCGCCGGCTTCGCCGCAGGCGCCGCGACCGCCTCGCATGAGTTCGGCTCGGCGGGGACCTATCCCGTGCGGCTGCGCGTCACCGATGACGACGGCGCGACGGACGTCGACGAGCAGAGCGTGACGGTCATCGAGCCGGGTGCGGGTGTGCTGGCGCAGGATGGGTTCGACCGGACGGTGTCGAACGGCTGGGGCACTGCGGATGTCGGCGGGCCGTGGTCCCTGCGGGGGACGGCGAGCCGGTTCTCGGTGGCGGATGGCGAGGGTCGGATGACGATCCCGGCGTCGACGTCGCAGACGGTGTACGCGGATCTGAACGGGGTGTCGAGCGCGAGCACGCGGATCGATGCGGTGTTCAGCGTGGATTCGCTGGTTGAGGCGCAGTACGTCTCGCTGGTGGGTCGCCGGGTGGGCTCGACGAACTACATCGCGAGACTGCGGCTGCAGGCCGATGGCGGTGTGCGGCTGTACCTGCTGCAGGACGGGGCGACGGCGATCGCGCCGATGCTGCAGGTGCCGATCACGATCGTGCCGGGGGAGCAGTACGCGTTCAGCATGGAGGTGACGGGCACGTCGCCGACGACGGTGCGGGCGAAGCTGTGGGAGGTCGGTCAGGCGGAGCCGGGCTGGATGCGCGAGGGCACGAACTCGCTCGCAGCGCTGCAGACGGCGGGTGCGGTGTCGGTGTTCACCTACGTGCCGAACAACCCAGGCGGCGGCGCAGTCGCCTTCGACAGCATCACCGTCTCCGACCCCGCCGGAGGCGCACCGGCGCCGAACGTCGCGCCCACGGCGTCCTTCACGAGCTCGAGCTCGGGCCTGGTCGTGTCGGTGGACGCCTCCGGCTCCTCCGACCCCGACGGCTCCATCGAGTCGTACGCGTGGGACTTCGGCAGCGGGTTCGTCGAGGGCGGCGCCACCGCGACGCACGAGTTCTCCGCCGCCGGCAGCTATCCCGTGCGGCTGCGCGTGACGGACGACGACGGCGCGACTGCGACCGCGGAACGGTCCATCACGGTCGCCGAGCCGGGTGCGGGTGTGCTGGCGCAGGATGGGTTCGACCGGACGGTGTCGAACGGCTGGGGCACTGCGGATGTCGGCGGGCCGTGGTCCCTGCGGGGGACGGCGAGCCGGTTCTCGGTGGCGGATGGCGAGGGTCGGATGACGATCCCGGCGTCGACGTCGCAGACGGTGTACGCGGATCTGAACGGGGTGTCGAGCGCGAGCACGCGGATCGATGCGGTGTTCAGCGTGGATTCGCTGGTTGAGGCGCAGTACGTCTCGCTGGTGGGTCGCCGGGTGGGCTCGACGAACTACATCGCGAGACTGCGGCTGCAGGCCGATGGCGGTGTGCGGCTGTACCTGCTGCAGGACGGGGCGACGGCGATCGCGCCGATGCTGCAGGTGCCGATCACGATCGTGCCGGGGGAGCAGTACGCGTTCAGCATGGAGGTGACGGGCACGTCGCCGACGACGGTGCGGGCGAAGCTGTGGGAGGTCGGTCAGGCGGAGCCGGGCTGGATGCGCGAGGGCACGAACTCGCTCGCAGCGCTGCAGACGGCGGGTGCGGTGTCGGTGTTCACCTACGTGCCGAACAACCCAGGCGGCGGCGCAGTCGCCTTCGACAGCATCACCGTCTCCGACCCCGCCCTCGGGGGATGAGCCGGCCGTCACGAGGCCGATCCGATGGCAGCGCACAGCGAGCACGCGGCGACGACCGGAGCCTTGTCGACGGCTGATGCGGTCGAGGCAGTCGCAGGTCGCGCACTGCAGCTGTACGACGAGGTGCGCACGGCGCACCTCGAGCGGCTCGCCGGCGACCGCCGGGTCACGATCCTGTTCCGCGCGCGGCGCTACGACTTCGACCGCGCGCTCGCCGCCGCGCTCGACGTGCAGCGGGCCGGCGCGCTCGGGACCCTGCGGTGGACGCTGTCGCACCCGGTGGCGGTCATCGAGGTGAGTGAGCCGCTCATGGCCGCCGCGTCGCTGCGCACGCTCAGCGCCGTGCTGGGCAACCGCATCCGCTCGCTCGTGCGCGGGGAGCGTCCGGCTCGCGTCGTGACGTACGCGATCGAGGCCATGCCGCTCGCGGAGGCAGTCGCCAACCTGCCGCGCAGGGCACGACTGCGGCATGCGCTGCTCGCGCCGCTGCAGGCGATCGTATGGCGCGTGCTCGACCGCATCGCGTTCGGCACAGTCCTCTCGGAGCAGGTGTACCGCTCGGCGTTCCCCGCGCGATGGCCGGAGCACCGCGTGATTCCCGCGCTGCCCGTGTCGAGGCTCGTCGCGCCGGCGTCGGTGCCGCGCCCGCCGCACCTGGTGTTCCTCGGCGACATGGCGGAGCGCAAGGGCTTCCCCGCAGTGCTCGACGTGTGGCCTGCGGTCCGAGCCGCGCTGCCCGAGGCGCGGCTGACCATCCTCGGGCGCGGATCCGGGGCGGCAGCCGCCATGGCGCTGGCGGCGGCCGACGACCGCGTCGTCGTGCGGCTCGACCCGCCCCGCGCCAGCATCTTCGAGACGCTCGAGCGCAGCAAGGTCCTGGTGCTGCCCTCTCGGCGCACGCCGCTCTGGCGAGAGCAGGTCGGGCTGCCGATCGTCGAGGCCCTCGCCTCCGGGTGCATCGTGGTGACGACGAGCGAGACCGGGCTCGCGAGCTGGCTGCAGCAGCACGGGCACGAGGTCGTGCCGGCAGACGCGCATGACGCGCTGGCGGCGGCGCTCGTGCGTGCCCTCACGAGCGCTCGGACACCGGAGGGCGTGGTCACGGACCTCCCGGCGGCGGACGGGAGACGAGCTGCGCAGGACTGGATGTACGAGGGCCTGCGATGATCGGCGCGACTCGCGCGCGGCCGGCGCGGCGCACGCGGGGCCGGTGGCACCAGGTCGGCTCGGCGGCAGCCGCGAAGGTGGTCGTCATGGCGCTCACCGGCATCGTCGGCCTCGTCACCAGCCGCATCATCCTCGACGGATTCGGCGTCGAGGCGTACGCGCAGTACGGACTGCTGGCGAGCCTCCCGGCGCTGCTGCCCTTCGCGGACCTCGGCATCGCCGCCGTGCTGATCAACGCGGCAGCCGAGTCGGAGGATCCGCGCCGGGACGCGCTGCTGCGGCGCACCATCACGAGCGCGCTGCGCATCCTGCTCGTCGCGGGCGGCATCATCGCGGCCGCCTCCTTGCTGCTGGGCGCGTTCGACGCGTGGCCCGCGATCCTCGGCCCCGGGCTCATGTCCGGCGGCGGCTGGGTGGCGGCCGCGTGCATGGCGATCTTCGGCCTGACGCTGCCGCTGACGATCGGCGCTCGCCTGCTGGTCGGGCTCGGGCGCAACACGACGCAGATCTTCACGCAGGCGCTGACCGCCCCGCTCATCCTGGTGCTCATCGGCGGGTGCGCGCTGCTCGGCGTCCCCGCCGGCCAGCAGCTGGCGGTCTTCGCCTACATGGCGAGCGCCGCGGTCGCCTCCACGAGCCTCGTGGTCGCGGCGCGCATCGTCTC